>NZ_FQUF01000046.1 GCF_900129085.1 Atopostipes suicloacalis DSM 15692 | reverse complement strand
TGGGCACAAGTTACTACGAATCATTTATAAGATTTTAGATGACAAAGTACCATATGACGAAAAAAGAGCACTAGGTCTGCGGCAACAGAAGCTAGTACTCAATTAATTAAAAATTTTCCTTGTCTTAATTATAGCATGGTATGTCTTTTTTTGCTTTTTTTAAGGTAATTCTTTTCAAATAAAAACGGATGGATTATTTTTGCTTATAAGAAAAGCGAAGCATAAATATCTACTTCGCTTAAAAAAGATTTATTTAATTATTTAATGATTAAACCAATAATTCAATAATTTTTCGAATAACATCTGTTGCTGCTTCCATACTTTCAACCGCTACAAATTCATAACGTCCATGAAAATTCTCCCCACCAGCAAATAGATTTGGAGTTGGCAATCCCATAAATGAAATTTTTGAACCATCTGTTCCACCACGAATTGGCTCCATTACTGGTTCAATATTTAGTGCTTCCATTGCTTCCTTCGCCACCTCGACCGAACGCATATCTTTTTCGATAATCTCTCTCATATTATAGTATTGATCTTTCATTTCAATGGAAAGTCGTTTTTCATCAAATGATTCATTTAACTTATCAATAGCATTAAGCAGTAATTTTTTACGTTTTTCAAATTTTTCTCGATCATGGTCCCTAATAATATAATCCAATTTTGCTTCCTCAACAGTACCTTCCATGGACGTTAAGTGGAAAAATCCTTCTCTACCTTCTGTTTGCTCTGGGACCTCATTTTCAGGTAGCTGCTCGTTTAATTTCATCGCTAAGGTTAAAGCATTTACCATTTGATCTTTGGCCGTTCCTGGGTGGACATTTTTTCCTTGAATATGAACTTTAGCTCCCGCCGCATTAAAGCTTTCATACTGTAATTCACCAACCGGTCCCCCATCAACAGTATAAGCAAAATCTGCATTAAAATGTTCTACATCAAAACGGTCAGCACCCGCACCTATTTCTTCATCTGGGCCAAATGCCAAACGTACTCTTCCATGTTCAATATCAGGATGGTTAATTAAATACTCTACAGCACTTATAATTTCAACAATTCCCGCCTTATCATCTGCACCTAATAAGGTCGTTCCATCTGTTGTAATTAAAGTTTGTGTTTCATATTTTTTCAGATTTGGAAAATCTTTAGGAGAAAGAACAACTCCTAGTTCATCATTCAAGACAATGTCTTTGCCATCATAATCTTCAATAAATTGAGGATTGATATTTTCTGCATTAAAATCAGCAGTATCCATGTGAGCAATAAAACCAACAGTCGGTGCTTCAGCTTTTGTGTTGGCTTCAAGTGTTGCGGTAACAAAGCCATTATCTTCATTATATTCCACTTCTGACAAACCAATCTCTTCTAAATCTTTCATTAATACTTTGGCAAATTCTACCTGAGATTGTGTAGAAGGAACGGTTTGGCTATTTTCATCCGAACGTGTTTCTATTTTTACATATTCTATGAATCGATCGACTAAATTTGTATACATTTCTTCACCTTTTCTATTTTTTATAGCTTTATCTAAATTTAAAGACGTCTTCTTGTTTTGTGGAAGGAGTAATTTCTAAAGACCAGTTTTCTGCTTCACTCCATTTTATTATTTCTTTTGTCATTTTTTCAACAAATATATTTTCTATAAAATGACCGGGGTCAATAAACGGTAACCCATCACGGATCATATCTTGAGCCCCATGATATGAAATATCTCCTGTAATATAGAGATCTGCTTCTTTCTCTAAGGCTTTTTTATAATATTTTTCGCCAGATCCTCCCAACACAGCAATTTTCTTTATCTTTTGTTCTAAATCTAGATTAGCATGGCGAACAAAGGGAACATTATAAGCTTGCTTTACCCTTTCGATTAAATCATGGATAGTAGTAGGTTCTGCTAATGAACCTACCCGACCAAGACCATACTTTTTCTCTATCTTTCCAATATCAAACAGATGGAAAACAGGTTCTTCGTAAGGATGAACCTCGTAAATCGTTTGAATGATTCGTCCTATTAAAGACTCGGGAACTAATACTTCTATTCTTTCTTCTAAAACTTGTTCTGCTTCATTCGCTTGACCTATCGTGGGCTCAGCTTTTTCATTTGGTGTAAATCGACCAGTACCTCTAGAATTATAAGAGACATTGTCATAATTTCCGACTTGTCCGGCTCCATTTTTATGTAAAGCATTTCTTACAGAATCAGCATCTTCTAAGGGAGTATATAAAACCAATAGTTTATAAGAAGTTTCAGTTGTTACATCAAGTACTTCTATTGGACCTTCTAAAGACAGGGCATGGATTAGCCAATCATTCATTCCATTTTCAGCGGCATCAATATTGGTATGCGCCGCATATACTGAAATATTAGATTTTATCAATTCAATATATTCTTTTCGTCGCGTATCATGTTCGTTTAACGTATTAAGTGATCCAAAGATAGGTGGGTGGTGGGTAAATATAAAATCAACATCATTTTCTTGGGCTTCTTTTAAGGTTTTTGCATCTAAATCTAGAGCAATCATCATTTTATTTACTTCTTGATCATAAGAACCGAATGCTAAGCCAATAGGGTCCCAATCCTCCGCTAAACTTGGTGGAGCAAAAGCTTCAATATGATGAACAATTTCTTTAACTGTTGTCATGATAACACCTTCTTTATTTGATGAATTATTTTTTGAGTTACTTTCAATTTTTCACTGTTTTTTGAATTTTTAAGTTGCTCTACAATATATTTATTCGTTTTCAGTTCAGCTTCCCACTTCTTATAAAAGGTTGAAGATTTTTCTTTTAACAATAAAGGCCCAAACGTCCGTTCAATCTCTGTATACTGAATATTTTTTTCACTATATTCTGCAACAATAATTTCATAAAATTTATGATTTTCTTCAACAAGATCTTCGGCTATAATCTCATAATTGCTTTTTTGTAAAAAGTCTCTTAATTCCTTTTCAGCATTATTGGGCTGAAGAACCAGTCGTGTATTTTTGGATAATATTTTCTGCCTAATTCCCTCGTTTAAAATATTTCCAATTAAAAGCCCTCCCATTCCGCATATAGTAATGGTGTCAACTTCTTCGTGAGGGGCTAATATCTCCAAACCATCTCCGAAACGAACAGAAATTTTATCTTCTAATGCATGACTCTCTACTTCACTTTTTGCAACTTGAAATGGCCCTTTGGCGACCTCTCCCGCGATGGCCTTTGAGACGTTTTTATTCTGAACTAAATAAATAGGTAATTGTGCATGGTCAGAACCAATATCTGCTAATGTGCCAAGTTTTTTTACATATTCACTAACATTTGTTAACCTTTTTGATAAGCGTATTTTTCCCATTGTATCCCCTAATTTATCGTTTTTCGGCAGGAGACTCTCACTTCTAAGCAAAGCGAAAGTGGAAGATGAATGCCGATTGAGCGTCAGTTCAAAAGCCTTTCGTTTCTAATGCA
>NZ_FQUF01000045.1 GCF_900129085.1 Atopostipes suicloacalis DSM 15692 | reverse complement strand
CAAGCTGCTTCATTAGAAGATGAACCAAAACTCAACTTAAAAATATATTTTTGTCATGCCTACTCTGCATGGGAAAGAGGATCCAATGAAAACTTTAATAAGTTGTTAAGAGAGTTTATACCGAAAGGTATTTCTCTACATCACTTCACCGATGAAGAAGTGATAGAAGCAACTAAAAGTATTAATCTGCGTGTACGCGAAGTAAATGATTACCAGTCAGCCGAAGAAATCTATCAGAAAATGAAAAATTAAAAAAACTCCCCCTCGGGGGAGTAAAAGCATAAAACCCTAAGATCTGAAGATAATAATCTATCATGTTCAAAGTGGTGCACTTAACTTTACAACTGAGGGTTAGGAAAATAGCTTAATTTACTTAGAAAATTGATTGAACAATGAAGTTAGATTCATTAAAATAGTATAAATGTCTATTATTTCGAAAAAAGGGGAGAATGTAAATAAATGAACAAAAAAACCTTGTTAATAACAAGTGGAATTATAGCGTTATCCTTATTAAATGCTAGCAATGTAAAAGCTGAAGAAGAACTGGCACCGACTACAGAAGAAATAATTTCTAACGTCCTGATAGATAGTAAAGATAGTGAGCAAGAAAATATTAGTCAACTATCTGAAGAAGAAGAGGAAATCTTTAACAATATAATCATAGAAATAGAAGATTTATTAAATAGCGAACAAAAAAATAATTTATCAAAACTTTTATCTACAGAAAATGAATTAAAATTTTTATTTAAAAAGGCAGTACTCACTCATGAATCTGGTGATTTCAATCAAGCAAATAGTTTTTATAATAAAATTATAGAAAAACTTGATGAGATTAATACCGTAGAGAATAATGAAAAGACAAAGAACCTTATTGATCTTTTTAATGAACTAGCAAAAGATAATTTATCTTTATTAGCTTTTGAGTATAATCAAGAAATATCTTCACAGGATTTAGATGAAGAGGATAAAGATGAAGAAGACAAACAAGCTGAGCCTGAAGAAGTGGATGAAAATGTAGAAACATCTACAGATAGTGAGCTAGATAGTCCTCAAGAAAATAAAACATCAAATGCTAATAAAACAGAACAAACAGCTAATGACTTATATAATAAAATCTTAGAAGCGAAGACTGTAACAGGGGCTTGGAATTTAGCTCAAGAATTTAAAGCTATTTTTCCAAATGATACTCTTTTAAGTAAAGCTATGAATCAAGCTGCTCAAGTGAACTTAGATTATGGAATGAAAGTTCATAAACGTGGAGAACTAGAAAATGCTGCTTCATATTATAGTAAAATTGTTGGTGAAGAAAAAGTATCAGCAACGTTAAAAACAATAGCTCAAGCCTATTTAAACCAAGCAAATGCGAATAAAGAATTAACGACACCAAAAGACTATTACAATCAAATCTTAGAAGCGAAGACTGTAACTGGTGCTTGGAATTTAGCTCAAGAGTTTAAAACCAACTTTCCTAATAATGATCTTTTAAGCGAAGCGTTGGAACATGCTGCCCAACTAAGTTTAGATTATGGAATGAGAATACATAAACGTGGGGATTATGCAGATGCCGCTTCATATTATAATAAAGTAGTTGAAGAGAAGAACATTTCATCGACATTAAGATCAACGGCACAGGTTTATTTAAATCAGGCAAATGCTAAAAAAGAATTAACAGTCCCTAAAGACTATTATAATAAAATTTTGAAAGCGAAAACTGTAACGGAAGCTTGGAACTTAGCACAAGAATTTAAAGAAAATTTTCCAGACGATAATCTTTTAAGCGAAGCACTTAACCATGCTGCGCAATTAAGCTTAAATTATGGAATGAAAATACATAAAAACGGTGCTTATTCGGATGCTGCTTCCTATTATAATAAAATAGTTGATGAGGAGAAAGTATCAGCGACACTAAGATCAACAGCACAAGTTTATTTAAATCAAGCAAATGCTGGTAAAGATTTAACAACACCAAAAGATTATTATGGAAAAGTTTTAGCTTCAAGAAAAGTTTCTGAAGCTTGGGACCTAGCACAAGAATTTAAAGAAAACTTCCCAAATAATGTACTTTTAGCAGAAGCTTTTAATCACGCGGCACAAGTAAATTTAGATTACGCTATGAAATTACATTTACAAAATGATTATGCCAATGCTCAATCATATTATGAGCGTATAATTAATGAAGAGAGTGTTTCTAAAAATCTCAAGTCAACAGCACAGGTTTATCTGGAACAAGCTAAAGCAAAGCAAGAATTAACGACCCCAAAAGATTATCTCAAGCAAATTAAAAATTCTAAAAGTGTATCAAGTGCTTGGAGCTTATCTCAAAAATTTAAAACAAACTTTCCAAATGATCCACTTTTAAGTGAAGCAATGGACGTTGCTGCTGAAATGAATCTTCAGTATGCTGTTAAATTGCATAAAAACGGAGAATATTCTAAAGCAATTGAATATTATGATCGAATAAACTCAGAAGAATTAGTGAGTTCTCCTATTAGAAATTTTTCTAAGACATTCAATAATTTAGCAAAACATGGGAAAAAAATATCGTCAGTAAATGATTACGCTTCAAAGATTACTACATCTAAGAGTGTTTCAACTGCTTGGAATTTAGCACAAGAAGCATTATTAATATATCCTGGTCATTCAGCACTTATTAATGCGTTGAATAAAACAGCAAATGATAACCTTTCATATGGTAGAAAATTACATAGACAAGGAAAAGCTGAATTAGCCCGACCATATTATGAAAAAGTAAATAATGATCAAAGAATTGATTCACAAATTCGACATTTAGCTGAAATATTTATGGAGCAGTCTTATGGCAACCATAAACCTGTTGTATATATCGATTCAGGACATGGAGGAACAGATTCTGGAGCATCGTTTTATGGTGCATATGAAAAGAAACTAAATCTAAGTGTTGGAAAATATTTAAAAAATGAATTAGAAAAAAAGGGCTATACGGTTATTATGTCAAGAGAAACAGATACTTTTGTTCCTTTGACAGATCGAGCTCTCGAAGCTAATAAATTAGGTGCCGATATTTTCGTTAGCGTACACCATAATTCCATGGGTGGAAGTGGGACTGGTAAAGGAATAGAAACTTTTCTTTTCCATAAAGTTGCAAGTGGATTTGGTCAAGAAACAAATAAAAATAATTTTAAATTAAATGATCCAAGAATTAGTGAAAGTTTGAATTTAGCGGATAATGTACATTCAAACTTAATTAAAAGTACAGGAATGTATGATAGGGGAGTTAAAGGGAATAACTTTAATGTTTTAAGAAATACTCATATTCCTGCAATCCTTGTTGAGTTAGGTTTTATAGATAATCAAAGCGATTTAGCTATTATTAAATCAACTTCCTATCAAAAAAACGCTGCATCTGCTATGGCAAATGGAATTGACAAATATTTTTCAACTATAAGCAAATAGATCTTAAAATCCTTAACAGTAAGTGATTATATCTGCTTACTGTTAAGGATTACCTTTTTTAATAGAATAGGAGATTACAAATTGAATAATAAGCACTTTCAATATAAGAATAGTAATAACAAGCGATTGGTAACCACAGCTAGTATAGCCTTGGTATTATTTAATGTTCAACCTGCAAAAGCAGACGATAATGATGAATTTGAAGAAATTAATGATATAGAACAAAAACAAGTTATAATTAATCCTCAAAAGACTGAAGAAAAAACAGATGACGAAGCTTCAAGAACTTCTGAAGAAATTATTGAGTATATTACTTCATTATTAGATACTAACCAGGAAAAATTACTTAATGAATTTTTATCAGAAGAAAGTAAGAGCGTAGAACAATTAATACAAGCCTTAGAGGAACATGCAACAGAAGATTTTTCCTTAGCTGGTAATCATTATGAAACAACAATTGAGAACTTACCAGAAAAAACAAGTAGTTTTATAATAAAGCTCATTGAGATCCTTCAAGAAGAAGCAAAAGAAGAAAAAAATATTTTTGAAATTGAAACATTGATAATTGAATCCGAGGAAAGTGAACAGGAAACTGAAGAAAATATTCAAGAAGAGAGCAATCAAGAGGTAGAAGACACAACTAATGAAAATTCCCAACAAAATATAGCTTCAAATAATCAAACAGAAGAAAGAACACCTGAAGAATTTAAAGAAGATATTTTAAAATCAAAAAGTGTTTCTGGAGCTTGGAGTCTTGCTCAAGAATTTAAGCGCAAATATCCTAACCATGAATTTTTAGAAGAATCTATAGATCATGCAGTTAAGACGAATTTAGATTATGGAATTAAATTACATAATCGTGGAGAATATAAAAATTCTATTCCTTATTATGAAAGAGTAATTAATGAACCTTTAACCCTAGAGAGCTTAAAAAATAAAGCGAGAGTTTACTTAAAACAAGCATCTATAAATAAGGATATACTTACTCCAGAAGAATATTTTAATAAAATATTAAATGCAAAAGGCATCTCATCAGCTTGGGAGTTATCAGGAGAATTTAAAGTAGTCTATCCTCAAAACGAACTTTTAATTCAGTCAATAAACTATGTAGCAGACTTAAACTTAAATTATGGAATAAAAGTACATAAAAAAGAGGAATATAAAAAAGCAAGTTCTTATTATGAGCGTGTAGTACATGAACCACTAGCTGCGAAAAGTATTATAACAATAACAAATGTATATTTGAAACAAGCAAAATCAAATCAAGCCATTAAAACTCCAGAAATCTATTATGATAAAATTGTAAATGCAAAAGGCGTATCGAATGCTTGGGCACTAGCTCTAGAAATGGAAAAAAATTTTCCTGAGCATGACTTAACGCAAAAAGCAGTTAACCATGCTGCTGAAATCAACTTGAACTATGGAATGAAGTTACATAAACGTGGAGAATTTGAAAAAGCAGCTTCATATTATAATCGTATAAATAGTGAAAGTAATATAAAAGATGCTATTAGATCTTCTGCAAAAACCTATCTAGAACAAGCAAATGCAAAACAAAAAATAACTACTCCAACTGATTACTATAATCAAATATTAAAATCAAAAACAGTTTCTGGAGCTTGGAATTTAGCGCAAGAATTTAAGGATAAATTTCCTTATGATTCTCTTTCTGAAAAAGCATTTAGTTATGCCGCACAACTACATTTAGACTACGGAATAAAAATTCATAAACAAGGGGAATATAAAAAATCTATACCGTACTATAATCGTTTATTAGATAATACATCAGTAAGTACAAAAATAAAAAACGAAGCAAAAGCCTTTGAACGTCAAGCGAGTGCAAAACAAAAATTAACGACAGCCGATGAGTATTATAACCAAATAAAATCCTCAAAATTAGTTTCCGAAGCATGGAGTTTATCACAAAAATTTAAATTAGATTTCCCATCTGATACTCGATTAAAAACAGCAATAAATCTGGCTGCAGAAATGAATCTAAATTATGCAATTAAACTCCATAAAAACAATGATTTTTCAGCAGCTTCTGACTATTACGAGCGTTTACTCAATGAAGAACATGTAGTCCCTTCTATTAAGAATAAAGCTGAATTATATAATTACTTAGCAGTTAGTGATTTACATATAGGAGAATCTATAGTTAATACGTCAAAATATAATACTAGCTTGAGCCAAGCAATCAATAAACAGCTATCCGTTAAAGCTCAAACTTCTAAAGAAGGGGGAGGCTTCCGTGACGCAACGAAAGATGAGGTGGCGCATTACATTAACCCAAATAATTTCTTGCCATCAGATTCTACTAGTTTAATAGAAGCTTTATCTACTGTGCAAATAACAACGGATGTATTAAATGTAAGAACGGGACCAAGCACATTGCACAAACAAATAGGAACTGTAAAAAAAGGCGAAGTCTTTACAATTATTGACATTAGTGAAGGTTGGTACAAAATTTCTACAAATGGAGAAACCGGTTGGATCTCTGGTAATAAAAATTATGTGTATAAAAATAATGAGATTTTACAGTTTCTAGATTTATCAAAATCAATGGGAATTCCAACTTCTGAATTAAATAAATATTTAAAAGGAAATGGTATTCTAGACGGAACAGGAGAGGCATTCAGTGAAGCGAGTCAACAAGCAAAAATAAATGAACTATATTTAATCTCTCATGCTCTTTTAGAAACAGGAAATGGAAAATCTAAGCTAGCCACAGGAATCTTAGTAAGCGAGGTAAATGGTAAAAAGGTAACACCAAAAATCGTTTACAATATGTTCGGTATTGGTGCTGTTGATTCTAATCCTGAGAAATATGGTGCAGAAAGAGCTTATCAAGAAGGATGGTTTACTCCAGAAGCAGCTATTATTGGTGGTGCTAAATGGGTAGGACAAAATTATATTCATAATTCACAACACAAACAAAATACTTTGTATAAAATGAGATGGAATCCATCAAAACCAGGTACTCACCAATATGCGACTGATATTGGATGGGCAACAAAACAAACAAATCTTATAATAAGTGAAGCACCTCTTCTTGCTCAAAAATACGATTTAGTCTTAGTTTTTGATATTCCAAAATATCAAAAATAAATTTCAATTTAAACCTCAGCAAAATTATAGTGTTTTTGCTGAGGCTTTTTTGGTGCGCCCGGCATGGGTAACAACTTGGTGGTGAAAGTCCACTCCAGACTTTGCAGTAGGAACTGTTAGCCAAAGACAAGGGTGTCCACCGCGAGGTGGAATCCGAAGGAAGTCGGCGGCAAACACTCGCACTGACGAACAGAAACTTCATATCAAGGCTGAACAGGGACGGATGAGCTTGCCAAACAAAGTAAAGTCCGATACTGCACGAATCCCACACAGTAAATGAAGCAGTGACATGAGTGGAAGGTTGTTATTCTTACCCGGGGAGGTCTCTTTCTCTACATCAAACCTTTTCAGCAATGGAAAGCTGGGGAAAGAGAAGTCAGCAGACG
>NZ_FQUF01000008.1 GCF_900129085.1 Atopostipes suicloacalis DSM 15692 | reverse complement strand
CCACGTGTTACTCACCCGTTCGCCACTCATCCGCACTCTGCAAGCAGAGTGCTTCAGCGTTCGACTTGCATGTATTAGGCATGCCGCCAGCGTTCGTCCTGAGCCAGGATCAAACTCTCAGTTTTGGTTAAACTGGACTGACCTGCGTCAGTCTGTTTGATTTAGCTCATTACTTTTTTAAAAAAATTAACTTGTGTTGTCTTTACTACCAATATAATTGATAGAAGACCCCTGCACATTTTGGTTGTATTACTTTGTTCAGTTTTCAAAGATCAATTTGTCGGCTCAACCAATAACTGGTATTCTTGAGCACGAGATATATCTTATCATCATATGAATAACTTGTCAAACGTTTTTTGAATTTTTTACAAACTTTTTTTATAAACATTAGAATGACAACACTTAAATAAATTATGTTGATAAGAAATAAAATTCACTTGCGAAAAATTGCTTAACAAGTGAAAAGACAACAATATGTAATTCCTGTCTCGACTTATAATAGTATAGTAGTCCTCTCCGAAAGTCAACCTCTTTTTATACTTTTTGAAACTTTTTTAGCTCTTTTCTTTTAACAATGTCTTTTTAAACACCAAATGAACTGTTTCTTCTCTTAATAAGATGTTAAAAACAAAAGTTGTTATATAGTAGATACTCGATTTCTTAGTTAACTTGAATATTTCTGCCCATTACTTTAAGTACGAAATATCATTAAACTTTACAAGTTCTATTGTATTATTTCTCACTTCAACAATGGATGTACTGCAATTTTCGGGTTCGGAAATATTTTCACTTTCTTCTAATAATATTTCTAACAACAATTGAGAAGTCCCACCATGGCAGACTATTAACACTTTATTGTAATCTTCTCCAAGAAGAGTATCTAAAAATCTGTTGATGCGGCTTGAATATTGCTCATAATTTTCTGCCAAATTCATATCGTCACTTCCCGCTATAATATCTCTGATATCTTTATTGGATTGTTCTTTTAAAATTTTATTTAATGATTCACTAAAATTTTCTTGAATAGCTTCAACTGCATAATCATAATTTTCAAACACAGGTGTCCAGGGACCTTCTTCTGAGCCACCTTCGAACCCTCCATAATAAGCTTCTCTTAATAATTCAGTTTCTTTGATCTCTAGGTCCGACTTCTGCTTTTCTTCTATATACTTCGCAGTATCTACTGCTCTTTTTAAATCACTTGAGTATATCGAATCAAACTTAACTAAGGATAAATGCTCTCCAACTTCTTTTCCTTGCTGAATTCCTAAAGCCGTTAGCGGACTATCAGACCATCCTTGTACTCTTTCTAGATAATTGAATAAAGTTTGTCCGTGCCTAACAATATAAATATCCACAAATACTCTCCTAAGCCCCTTATTTATTATTTAAGTGATAAAGGTCAAAGTAACTTTATACCTTGACCTTTATTTTTTATTTAATATGACTATAGACGATCCATCTCAACAAAATCTCAAGACTTCTATTACTCCTTAAGAAATTTAGTTTCACTTAGTTCATATATCTGGTTTTCTTCCTACCCATATTACTCTTAGTATCGAACGAAATCGGCAATTTTTATTGAATTTTACGAATAAAAATTTTCAACATAATCTTCATTAACTGCAAAAATTTCTTTTAGCAAAGCATCTGAATGTTTAGCATCAGAGAACACCGGATCTAACATTAATGCTTTTCTTAAATCTGAACCATCTTTATTCATAACAGCAGATATCCAATAATCATAAACGGTTGCCATATTAGAAACAAACGATTTAATAAATTTCGGAAGATCGCCAGCTTGAAGCGGGAATATTTCTCCATTCTGAACTATAGCAGGCACTTCGACTATCGTTTCATCTGGCAAAGAAGAAAGTGTTCCATTATTAGGTACATTAATATAATGGACATGATGATTATTGGTCTGGAAACTTTCTATTAGATTAGCAACTACTTCAGAGTACTTAAACCCGCCTCTTTTTTTCAATAATTCTGGCATTTCAATTGTTTCAGGCTGAGAGTATATTTCAAGCAGCTCTTTTTCTAGCTCTTTTACTTCTTCCCCTCGACTCTTTTCTTTTTCTAGTAATTCTTCCATTCTCTCATCTGAATGTAAATACCATTGAAAATAAGGACTTAATCCTAGCTTGGTATCTTCAAGTACTTGAAGAGAAAAAGGGAAATAATATTCACCTAAGGATGCTTTTTCTGCAAGCTCGGGCAATACATTTTTTCCATCAATTAAAACTTCATCAGCAGCAGCAAAATGGTTTAAGCCTTTCCAACTCATCGAGACTGATTCTTCTGGCACATCAAAAATCTCTGCCACTGACGAAACATATGATACCGGAACGTTGCATACCCCCACAGTATTTGTTAATCCAATCCGGTGAAGATACGTTGTTAAAGGACCTGCAGGATTAGCAAAATTCATAATTCTTGCATTCGGGGCATATTCCTTAATTAAACTAGCTATTTCATTATATACTGGCACAGTTCTTAAAAATGCTCCTAATCCCGGAACTGAAACAGTTTCCACATATGGAATATGGTATTTATGCGCTAATTTTTCATCTTCTATTCTCATCTGCCCTTTACCAACACGCGGTTGGAGCAATATAAAGTCACTATTTATAATTGCATCTTTATAGGACTCCGTAGTTTCTACAGAAATATCCATTTCGGAATGTTCAATCTGTCTTTTAGCCAACGAAGCTAAAATTTCCAGCCTCTCAGAGTCTATGTCCATAAAGACTATCTTCGAAACATCTAACTTCTTTTCTAAAATCAGTTCTATCAATTCAGGGGTAAAGACACTCCCGGCACCTACAATTCCTATTTGAACATTTTCATACATGTTTTTTCTCCTTTTAAATATTTTTCTTCAGGAAATAAACTACTGCAGTAATTTCATCATTAATCTTTAGTTAATAACATTGTGCAAATTAGTCAACATATTTAAAGGCTAAAGTATTAACTTCCGCCTCTTTTCATGAGAATAAGCAACTCTAATCTTTAAATAAATATTCACCATGTGAATCAATTACTTTACGGTACCAATCAAAACTTTTTTTCTTATATCGATCCATTGTTCCTGTCCAATCATCATAGTAATCAACGAAAATAAAGCCCCAACGCTTCTTCATCGTTCCAGTTGAACCACTAACAAAATCCATTACAGCCCAATTTGTGTAACCAATTACTTCAACACCATCTGCAATAGCTTCATTTACTTGCAATAGATAATCACGTAGACCTTCAATTCTATAGTCATCATTTACTGTTAAATTTCCATTTTCATCTTTTTCTAGTTCTTCTAATTTAGAAACGCCATTTTCAACAATAAATTGTGGCAAACCATATCGATCCCAAATGATATTTAACATCAAACGTAACCCTACTGAATCAATTACCCAATTCCATTCATTAACTTCTAATTCTGGATTTTTTCGTTTACTGATTACATTCACATCTCCGATGTGTTCTTCAGCCTCTGATTCAGCTACACCACTTTGATAATAACTATAGGCAACAAAATCAACAGTATTTTCTTTTAATATTTTTAGCTCTTCTTCAGTAATATCTACTTCGATACCTTTATCTTTAAATTCCTTTAATTTCCATTTTGGATATTCTCCAAATACATGTACATCTGTATGAAATAGCATTTCTCGAGTATCAAAATACTGTTGTAACCCATCTTCTGGTTTTGGACTCATAGCATATATAGGGCCTATTGTAGTAGTACAAGCAACTTGTAAATCAGAATTAATTTCTTTAATTATTTTAATGGCTTCTGCATTAGCCACAAACATATTATGATGAATTTGTGCAATAACTGTCTCATCGATTGTATTTGGATCTTGCGAAACACCCGCTTGGAAAAATGGTTGCATTCCTGAAATGTTTACTTCATTAAATGTAAACCAATATTTTACTTTATGTTGATAGCGCTCAATAATTGTACGGACATATTTGAGATAATATTTAATCGTTTCTTTGTTGGCAAAACCATTATAATTATCCGCTAAATACAAGGGCATTTCACCAGTATGTGTAACCGTAATAACTGGTTCAATCCCATGAGCTAGTAACTCATCAAATAAATCATCATAAAACTGTAATCCAGCTTCGTTTGGTTCTTCTTCAATACCATTTGGGTAAATCCGAGTCCATGCAATTGAAGTTCTCAATGACTTTAAGCCTAGTTCCCCGAATAAAGCCACATCTTCTTTATACCGATCATAAAATTCAACGGCTCGATGTTTCAAATTTCCCTCTTCCGGTTTTTCTGTTCGACCATCCTCTGGTGAGTGTGGAATTACATCCGCTACAGCCACTCCTTTATCATCTTTATCATAAGCACCTTCAAAATGATAAGCTGCTGATGCACTTCCAAATAAAAAATCTTTACTGAACATACTTTTTTCTACCATATGAACAAACTCTCTCCTTTTAAAAGTTAAGGATAGTAGCTTTTATTAAAAACCACTATCCCTATTTAGTTATTATTTAATCTCTTTTGTTTCTGCTAATTCTTTATACCAATACGCACTCTTCTTTGGAAATCTTTCTTGCGTATCAAAATCAACATAAAAGAGCCCATATCGTTTCTCATAGCCGTTTGACCAAGAAAAGACATCCATTAACGACCAAATGAAATACCCCTTTACATTCGCTCCATCTTCTATTGCATGATGAATAGCTTTAAAGTGCTCTTTCACATAGTCAATTCTAGGCTGATCGTCGATTTTCCCGTTTTCAAAATTATCTTTATAGCCCAAACCATTTTCTGTAATATATATTTTTTTGTAGTTTGGATAGGTATTCTTTACACGCATAATTTGGTCATATAAACCTTGTGGATAGATAATCCAATCCCAATCTGTCCGAGGAACATCTACATCAAATACTTTTTCCCCAATACCTTTTAGTCGATAGACAGATGAGCCTTCGTCCCCTGTTGCATTGTGGAAAATCTCACTTTTTCCTTCATATGCTCTTATCCAATCACTCATATAGTAATTAATCCCTAGGAAATCATTTAAGTCTTTAGCTTCATTTAAGATCTCTAAATCACATTCTTTTATATCGAGATTACCACCATTTACTTCAAAAATATTGTTTACACCTTCTAGTGTTTCGTCAGAATATTTTCCGTTAAAGGTTGCATCAAGTAAAAATTGATTCTGCAAAATGTCTTGTAACTTACAGGCTCTTACGTCATCAGAATTTTCGGGATTATAAGGATAATTTGTTTGTAGCGCATGAACAATTCCAATTTCACCTTTATAATTTCCTTCTTTATATTCCTTTACAGCCCTTGCGTGTGCCAACATCATATTATGATGAGATTGAAAGGCTTTTTCGAAATCGTATTTTATACCTGGTGGGAATTTCCCAGAAATGTACTGACCATCTCCAATAGGTCCAATTTCATTAAATGTTGTCCAGTAATTAACTTTATCGCCAAATTCTTCAAAACAAAATTTAGCATAATTTACAAAATGATCGATAGTATCACGATTTAAAAAATCACCTTCTTTATGCAAAGCTTCTGGCGTATCAAAATGATGCAAGGTGACAAATGGTTCTACTCCACGTTTTTTCGCTTCATCAAGTACCTTGTGGTAAAACTGAACACCTTTTTCATTTACTTCTCCATAACCTTCTGGAAAAATACGAGACCAGGCAATAGAAATACGTATACCATTCACACCGAATTCTTCTGCCAATTTCAGATCAACTGGATATTGATGATAAAAATCACTTGCCGGTTCAGCGGTATACCAATAATTATCTTCTAAAAAGGTATCCCAAGCGACTCTTCCTTTTCCATCTTTTGAAGTTGCACCCTCAACTTGATAGGCCGCAGTCGCCCCACCAAAAATAAAATCCTCAGGTAATTTTAAGTTAGTCATAATTTCCTCCCAAAAACTCTCATATTCATTAACTTCAGTTATTATTGCATTATTAAGTATAAGCTCCCTCCATAAACATACGAAACATGGTCATGTACATCATAAGAAGGGAGCGTTATTTGAATAGCTCTTTTAGAAACTACTATTTTAGCTTTTAATTCTCATTTTCTTTATTTTTATTTAGTGCATTTAGTACGAATTTCATTGCCCCTTCTGGATTATTTGTTAATGAAATATATTGCTCTCCAGAGGTAGTTAACACTTCTGCTCCTACATTATCTGCATCTTTCTTCATGTCTTCATAGTTGGAAGAAACTTGAGGAGCTAATACAACTACATTAAAGTTTGATAGCATGTCTTGATGTTCTCCATAGGTACCAGCCGCTGAATGTAATGCAATATCGAATTGTTCGGCTGCTTTGTTCAATGAATTACTTAATAATCCACTTGTTCCCCCACCTGCACAAAGAACTAATACATTTGTTTCTTCATTACTAGATGTTTCTAAAGCCAAATCTTCTATGTCAACCTTGTCGT
The DNA here is from genome assembly GCF_900129085.1 of Atopostipes suicloacalis DSM 15692. Classification (GTDB taxonomy): domain Bacteria; phylum Bacillota; class Bacilli; order Lactobacillales; family Carnobacteriaceae_A; genus Atopostipes; species Atopostipes suicloacalis. The sequence goes on along the minus strand of NZ_FQUF01000008.1, from coordinate 74,403 downwards.
TTTCTTCTTCAACATCTTCAATATTTCTCATTTCTTCTTCAACTATTTGTTGATCATATATCTTAAAAAACGGATAATAAATTAATGCATCAATTATTAAAATTAACGGAGCTAGTATAAACGACAATTTATCGAAACCTGTCCCCATTATCAATCCTAAAGGTGCAGGAGTAGTCCAGGGTAATAGATATATAAATGCATTCATATTCAATACATCAACAAAGAACTTAAATAACCAAGTGTTTACCATAGGTGCTAAAATAAACGGTATAAAGAATACTGGATTCAAAATTAAAGGAGCTCCAAATAAAATTGGTTCGTTAACAGTAAACATTGTTGGAATAAATGAAGCTCGTCCTACAGCTTTATTTCTTTTTGATTTAGCCAAAAACATAAACATTAATGGTACAACGAATGTAGCACCTGTACCACCAGTTTGAGTAATAAAACTTTCAAAAGAAGGCGTTAGAGAATAAGTTGCCTGTTGCCCGCTCTGAAAAAGCTTTAAGTTAGCATCTAAATTTTGATAACTAATAGGTGAAATAGGAGGGCTCACTATTGAAGGACCATGAATACCAATAAACCAAAAAAATGAAATCGAACCAGCAATAGTCGACAATCCTAAGTAACTATCAGTTGCTGAAAATAATGGTTGAAATAATTCAATTACCGCTTGTGCGAAATTTACACCCATCAACTCTCTAATACCCGTATCTATTCCAAAAGCAATTAAAATGGTAACCGCAAATGGGAATAGATCCGCAAATGCTTGAGCAATATTAGGAGGAACTTCGTCAGGCATTGAAATCTTAATATCTCTACTTACAAAGAAGTTATATACGTTAACTGTCACAAAGGCAGAAATAAATGCAGCAATCAATCCTTCAGTCCCTAAAAAATCGGTCGCAAATCCACCCTCAATTGAATCAACTGACAATAATAAAAAACCTACGGATGAAGCAAGCCAAGTTGAAGTATCATTAATTTTATTCGTAGCTGGTAAATCTCGGTTAAAAGAGCTTGTTAGAGCTTTTGCTGTTGTACCTGAAACCAACAGGCCTAATACCCCCATTGAATAGTCATAAGGTTTATTTAGTAAATTAGCTATTGTGTCTGACCAGTAAAAACCAAATATGTTTGGAACATTTGATACTAGAATAAATAAACTAGAAAATAATACCACTGGCATTGTAACTAAAAAACCATCTTTCACAGCCCGCAAGTATTTATTCCTTGATAATTTTTCAAAAAATGGTTGAACTGTTTCAAGAGATTGAACTAATGTATTCATTCTCATTCCTCATTTCTATATATATTTAATAAATGTTGTAAAATATCTTTTAGCATTACTGTTGTCATTAAATGGTCTTGTCCATGTACAAATATAAAGCCAAGTTCAATATTCTCTCCACTTGCTTCTTTTGCTAATAATTCGGTTTGACTCTTATGAGCTTTAGTTAAACTAGCCTCCCCTTCTTTAATTAGTTTTTCTGATTCTTCCATCGAACCCCCATCTTTTAAATTATTAATAGCGTTTAAAAACTTTGATCGTGCCTCGCCCGAATAAGCAACAATCTCAAAACCTACCATAGCAACTTCTTCTTTATTCATTTTTACACACCTTTCAAAAGTTTTTGTTTTCTTTTGTTTTCTTTTGTTTGTTGTAAACATAATAAAACGATATAATTAAAATGTCAAGCGTTTACATCAAAATAACAAACTTTTATAATCCATTTGACATAATCTTTCAAAGAGGTTATTATATTTACATAAATATTGTTCGCTTCAAACATTTAAGCACAAAACAAAGTGATGGAGGTGTACGATTATTAAATCAAAACGACAAGAAGAAATTTTAAATTTACTAGATCAAAGCAACGTTATGAAAGTTAGCGATTTAGTAAAAGAGCTTGATGTAACAGATATGACCATCCGACGTGATCTGCAAGAATTAGAAGATCAAAATCTTCTTATAAGGATTCATGGCGGAGCTCGTAAATTAGATAATGGCTCTCTTCCATTCTTAGAATTAAGTCATAGAGAAAAGAGAGATATTAACCCTGATGCCAAAAATGAAATTGCTAAATTAATTGCTGCAAATATTCATGATCACGAGACTGTCTTCCTTGGTTCAGGATCAACTATAGAACTTGTTTACAATTATTTAGATTTGAACTATGCAAAAATTATTACAAACTCGATTTATGTTTTTGACCAATTCAAATATGATGATCGCTTTGAGCTAATTTTGACGGGTGGGACTTACCGATCGAAAACGGGTTCGTTTACAGGAACTATTGCAAATGATTTTATGGAAACTATTTACCTTGAGAAAGCTTTTATTGGTGTGAATGCGATTAATGACAATAAAGTATTCAATGCTAATGAAGATGAAGGCGTTATTCAACGGATCGTTCTAAATAATGCGCGTGAAAAGTATCTAGTGGCAGATAGTTTGAAGTTTAATAGCTTAGATTTTTATCAATTTTATGATTTAGATACGGCTGATTATTTAGTTACGGACAGTAAGCTTTCACCAGAGTTGAAAGAGAAATATTCAAATTGGGTTCAAATTATTAATTAAAATTAAACTTATTTTACAGGAGGATGGAGAATGAAGGTTTATTTAACCGCTGATAAAGATGGCCAAGAGTTGAAAAAGACTCTTGTAACCTATTTAACTGATGAAAATTATGACGTAGAAGATCTAACTGAAACACCTGCTGACGATTTCGTAGATTCAGCAAACTTACTTGTTCAAAAACTTATGGAAGATAAAGACGGTTTAGGAATTGCGGTAGATGCGTATGGTGCTGGTAGCTTTATGGCTGCAAACAAACATAAAGAAATTGTGGTTGCTGAAGTATCTGAAGAATGGTCAGGTCATATGACTAGAAGACATAATAATGCACGTATTATTACGTTAGGCAGTCAAATTGTTGGAACTGAACTTGCTAAAAGTGTTGCAAAAGCATTTGTGACGGCTGATTATGATGGTGGACGTCATCAAATCCGTGTCGATATGCTGAACGCTATGTGTTAGGGAGGATAAAAATATGAAAATTGCTATTGGTTGTGATCATATTGTTACAGATACAAAAATTGCTGTAGCTGATCATTTTAGAGAATTAGGTCACGATGTTATTGATGTTGGAACTTATGGATTTGTTCGTACTCACTACCCTATTTTCGGTAAAAAAGTGGGCGAACTTGTCGCTTCAGGTAAAGCTGACTTTGGTGTTGTTATTTGTGGAACAGGTGTTGGGATCGCAAATGCCGCAAATAAAGTTCCTGGAGTTCGCGCAGCCCTTGTTCGTGATATGGCAACTGCTAGGTATGCTCGTCGTGAGCTGGATGCGAATGTTATTGGTTTTGGTGGAAAAATTACTGGTGAACACTTAATTCGTGAAACAGTAGATGTATTCATTCATGAAGAATATCAACCAACTGAAGAAAACAAATCTTTGATTAAAAAAATTGATTCAATAGAGGGAGAATATAATTCAAAAGAGCAAAATGATGAATTATTCGATGAATACTTAGAAAAATGGGATGCAGGATATTATACGGATGAGGAGTAAAGAAATGTTAACACTATCTAAAAATAAAAAAAACGCAATGAATCGTCTGTCTGCAGAAGATGGATTTATTAAAGCATTGGCGATTGACCAACGAGGTGCAATGAATCGGATGTTTAGTGCCCTAAATGTTGAAGCAACACATGAAGAGATTGAACGTTTAAAAGAAATTGTTTCTGAAGAATTAACCCCCTATGCTTCATCTATATTATTAGATCCCATTTATGGTTTACCAGGCGCAAAAGCACGAGATGAAGATGCCGGATTATTACTCGCTTATGAAAAGACAGGGTATGACAATACTGTGCCCGGACGTTTACCCGATTTAATTGATGGTTTATCTGTGAAGCGTCTAATGGATGAAGGGGCCGATGGGATTAAATTGTTACTTTACTATGATGTAGATGAAAGTGACGAAATTAATGATCAGAAAAAAGCGTTTGTTGAACGAGTCGGTAGCGAATGTGTCGGTGAAGATGTTCCTTACTACTTAGAAATTTTAACCTATGATGTGGAGATCGAAGATGCTAAATCGCCAGAGTATGCAAAAGTAAAAACGCATAAAGTAAATGAAGCGATTAAAGAATTTTCTAAACCACAATATAATGTCGACGTTTTAAAAATGGAAACACCTGTAAATATGAACTTTGTTGAAGGATATTCTAAAGGGGAAGTTGTTTACTCCAAAGAAGAAGCTGCGAAAGCTTTTAAAGAACAAAGTGATAATACACACTTACCGTTTATTTTCTTAAGTGCAGGAGTCACTATGGAACTCTTTAATCAGACGTTAGAATTTGCGAATGAAGCGGGATCGAAATTCAATGGCGTACTTTGTGGACGAGCCACCTGGAGTGGCGTTGTTGAGCCTTTTGCAACAGAAGGTGAAGAAGCGGCCAGAGAATGGTTGCGTACAGAAGGTAAGAAGAAAATTACTGACTTAAACGAAGTCATCGAGCGTACAGCGACTTCATGGCATGGTATTGTAGAAGTAAATTAATTTAAAAAGCATTATCCATAATAAAAAGGAGTTTAGCATCACGGCTAAGCTCCTTTTTATTATAAATTGATATTATTGCTGCAGTAAGTTTTGGTATTTTAGTGATTCTTACCTCTTATATTTACATTAGTGATTTGATTGCCCTCACTCAATAGTTACAGAAAGCACACAAGTGAAAAAGAGCTAGCTAATAAATTCCCATTCTGTAAATAGAAAAGATATTCTAAAAAAATATACAGAATACTCCTAACGCTAAGCTAGCTCGTGTTTTACGAGGGGTTTTGTCTTCTTTTTAACGCCAAAACTTCGTATACCCTTCTTTATCTTCTATATTGTAGTCAATCAGTGTTCGTATTAAGTCATAGGGTATGGGATCTTCCCATTTAATTCGAATGATATTTTCTGTGTGGCTTAGATTTACTTCTTCAATGAGCGCTTTAAATTTTTGTATGGGTTTTACTTCCGGGGACATGGCAATATGGTTTTTTGAATGACTGAAACCTATGATATACGTGCCGTGATGTGTAAACATTGGTTGATTCCATGCAATACGTTTACTTAATTCTGGATAGACTTCTGACACCCACGCTAAAATTTCTTCCATTCGATCTCTATGTGAAATTTCATCGATTGACTCTAAATATTCTTTGAAATCTTCCATCAAAATCATTCCTCCTTTAATATTTTTCAGTTTAATTATACAGAAACCGTCCTCTTTATCGACTATTTTAGATTTTAAGGTCAAATTTGATTGGAATGTTCCTAAGTATTATCTATAATTAATGTACGAATTCTATTTTTTGTCAAAATGATATGAAATATACAAGAAAAGGTGATGGCAAATGTACGATCAAGAAATATTTGATGCGATTAAAAAAGAAACAGAACGCCAAGAACATGGAATTGAACTGATTGCTTCTGAGAATTTTGTTTCAAAAGGCGTCCTAGATGCTCAAGGAAGTATTTTAACAAACAAATATGCGGAAGGTTACCCTGGTCGTCGTTATTACGGGGGTTGCGAATTTATTGACATTGTAGAAAACTTAGCCATTTCACGCGCAAAAGAATTATTCGATGCGGAATATGCGAATGTTCAGCCGCATTCAGGTAGTCAAGCGAACATGGCGGTTTATCAAGCTTTACTTAATCCTGGCGATAAAATTCTAGGAATGAATTTGAATCATGGTGGACACTTAACGCATGGTTCTCGAGTAAATTTTAGTGGGAAATTATATAACTTTGTGGCTTATGGTGTAACGGAAGGCATCGAAGTGATTGATTATGAGGAAGTTCGTCGTATTGCTTTAGAAGAAAAACCTCAAATGATCGTTGCTGGTGCGAGTGCTTATTCTCGTTTTATTGACTTCAAGAAATTTAGAGAGATTGCAGATGAGATTGATGCGTATTTCATGGTAGATATGGCACATATTGCCGGACTTTGCGCAACAGGACATCATCAAAATCCTGTTCCTTACGCAGATGTTGTGACCTCTACTACTCATAAGACACTTCGTGGACCACGTGGTGGAATTATTTTAGCGAAAGAAAAATATGCGAAGAAACTAAATAGTGGCGTTTTCCCCGGTATACAAGGTGGACCACTCGAACATGTCATTGCAGCAAAAGCCGTCGCATTTTACGAAGCGTTACAACCTTCCTTTAAAGATTACATTGGACAAGTCGTCGAAAACGCGAAGGCGATGGTGGAAGTTTTTAATGAATCTGATTTTCGTGTCATTAGTGGAGGTACAGATAATCATTTAATGCTTTTAGATGTTTCGAAATACGGATTAAATGGAGATCAATTAGAGAAATTATTAGATGAAGTAGGTATCACCGTTAATAAAAATGCAATTCCATTTGATGAATTACCACCTACTAAAACAAGCGGTATCCGCATTGGAACGCCTGCTATTACGACTCGAGGTTTTAAAGTTGAAGAAGCCAAAGAAGTGGCTCGTTTAATTATTAAAGTAGCTGAAAACCAAGAAAACGAGAAGGCTTTAAACGAAGTAAAAGATGAAGTCAGAGCGCTAACTACACGAATTCCTCTATATAAGTAACAATCTATAATAAAAGCGAAGATTCTACTCTTAGAAGTAGAGCCTTCGCTTTTTATTTATAAATCAATTTCCAAAACTTCTGCTACATTATACGCAGTTCGTTCAATATTTCGATACGCATTGTTTAATGCTTCTTCCAAATTCGTCACTTCTGGCAGAATACTAAAAACAGCATCTATTCCATGTTTATAAACTTCTTCATACCCTTCGGAAATGGAACCGACAAGTGCAATCACAGGGATATTATATTTCTTCGCTATTTTAGCGACAATAATGGGTGCCTTACCAAATATCGTTTGATGATTCATTCCGCCTTCACCGGTAATCACGAAGTCCGCTGTTTTAATAGTATCTTCTAAAGCTAACATTTCAACAATCAAGTCGCCACCTTTACGTAATTCAGCACCTAGAAAAGCCAGCATGGCGGCACCCACTCCTCCAGCTGCTCCTGCGCCCGATTCATTTTCAATGTTTAGCCCTAAATCTTGCTGGATCACTTCTGAAAAATGCTTTAAATTCTGATCTAGTTTTTTAATTTCTTGTTCATCCGCACCTTTTTGCGGTCCATAGATAGAGGAAGCCCCACGGGGACCTGTTAATGGATTATCCACATCACATGCGACTTCAATCCTAACATCTTGTAACCTGGGATCTAGTTGTGAAAGATCAATTGTTGTTAGTTTACTTAAACCTGCACCACCGGAAGGAATTTGTTTTTCATCTTTGTCTAAAAATTTTCCGCCGAGGCTTTGAATCATCCCCGCTCCTCCATCATTTGTTGCGCTACCTCCGATGCCAATCAAGAGATGCTCTACACCTTCATCTAAAGCAGCACGGATTAAATCACCTAGTCCCCAAGAGGTGGTATTCATTGCATCTCGTTCATAATCTTCCAACAACTCCAAGCCGGAAGCGGCTGCCATTTCAAGAATGGCTTGTTTGCCATCTCCGGAAATTCCGTAAGCTGCTTTTATGTTTCGTCTCAGGGGATCCAATGCGTCAGCATGTTTAATTGATCCCGCTGTTGCATCCACCAGCGATTGAACTGTTCCTTCCCCGCCATCTGCCATGGGAACTTTTACATATTCCCAATCAGGAAAGACTTTCTTGAATCCCGCTTCTGTAGCATTAGCTACTTCTAATGCTGTCAAACTTTCTTTAAAAGAATCTGGTGAAATCACTATTCTTTTTTGATCAATGAATACCCCTCCTTACTTTAAATAATCTTTATGGTCTATTGGCTAAAATCTTTAAAGGAATATCGTTTTTTTGATTGGAAGTCTTCCCCAGTTAATTTCATTCCTAGAAAAGCAATCGACAACATCAACCACGCAAAACCTAAAGAAAAACCAGCAATAACGTCACTTGGGTAATGAACCCCCAAGTAAATACGACTAAGACCGATTATTAAAATTAAAAGCCCAAAAAAGATACCCAGACTCCACTTTATCGCTTCTGATTTAAAATATCGAAACGCTAAAAAAATTATCCCACCAAAAACAATAATAGAACCCATGGAATGGCCACTAGGAAAAGAATAGCCACTTTGTTCAATTAAATGATCAATTTCTTCTGGACGCACCCTTTGGTAAATATTTTTGATTCCACTATTTAATAAAGCGGCTCCTATTAGTACGGTCAATCCATACCATAGAACTGTCCGCCATTTTTTGGCAATAAATAAGACCAGCATCATCACTGCCGTAATCACAATTTGCCCTTCTACATCCCCTATTCGTGTAATGATTGTTGCAATGGAGGTTCGTAAGGGGGTTCGTAAATTATAAAATAAAGCTCCCACTCTATAATCTTGAGTCGTTATTCTTGTCCAATCAAATAGGCCAAACCCTGCTATTAATAAAAAAGGAACCGCTCCTATAAGTGCAGCAATCACTAAATTTTTTCTTATATTTTTCTCTGTGTTTTGTTTCTGATATTGATACATTCTATGTAAATCCTCCATTCAAAATATCTTATTTCTATTATACATCAGTCCTTCTATAAAATAGGGACTATTGATTCTATTCCAAAAAAACTGTTCCCTATAATTCTCATTATATACAAAATTCTGGGAAGGTAGAATTATTAGCTGTTGTATTTAATCTAAAGAGCATTCACGACACCACTTTGTAGTTTTCGTGCCGCAATGCGTTTCTTACGTTAAGTTATTCCGATTTTCTTTAACTAAGAACGCTCTTGCGGAAAGACTTTTCGTTTTTCTTTAATCAAGACGGCTCTTACGTCAAGACATTCCAATTATCTTTAACTAAGACGGCTCTTACGTCAAGACATTCTGATTATCTTTAACCAAGACGGCTCTCGCGTCAAGACATTCCAATTATCTTTAATCAAGACGGCTCTTACGTCAAGACATTCTGATTATCTTTAACCAAGACGGCTCTCACGTTAAGACATTCTGATTATCTTTAACTAAGAACGCCCTCGCGTTAAGACATTCCAATTATCTTTAACCAAGACTCATTTCAAATAAAGACATTCTAACTGTAGTCACAGTAAATCAACAAAGTTCCTTTTGTGTGCTTTTTTCTTTGACTTTTAGAGAACCTTTCTGTATAGTATCAAAGGGAATTAACTTTAGCCTCTCGGAATGCGCGTGATTAAGACACGACGTTTCGGGATTTTTTTTGTGCCATAGTTACCCCCTAAAATATTTTGAGGAGCGTTTACTTTCAATGAAAGTTTTCGATTATGAGGATGTTCAGTTAATTCCAGCTAAAGGAATTGTAGATAGTCGTTCGCAAGTTGATACGTCAGTAGAATTTGGAAATCGTCGTTTTAAATTACCAGTGGTTCCTGCAAATATGCAGACTATTGTTGATGAAGATTTATCCATCTGGCTCGCAGAAAATGATTATTTTTACATTATGCATCGTTTTGAAGAAGAAACGAGAAAAGATTTTATCAAAACAATGCGCGAAAAAGGTTTATTTGCTTCAATTAGTTTAGGAATTAAAGATGCTGAATATGACTTTGTAGATGAATTGGTCGCTGAAGATCTTGTTCCTGATTACATTACAATTGATGTTGCACACGGGCATTCAGATCGTGTGATTAAAATGATTAAATATGTAAAGAAAAATATGCCAGACGTTTTCTTAATTGCTGGTAACGTAGCTACTCCTGAAGCTGTTCGAGACTTAGAAAATGTTGGGGCTGACGCAACAAAAGTTGGTGTGGGTCCTGGTAAAGTTTGTACAACAAAATTAAAAACAGGCTTTGGTACGGGTGGATGGCAATTAGCTGCTCTTTCACGTTGTTCTAAAGTAGCACGTAAACCATTAATTGCCGATGGAGGCGTTCGTACGCATGGGGATATTGCAAAATCCATTCGTTTTGGAGCTTCTATGGTTATGATCGGATCCTTATTTGCTGGACATGAAGAATCTCCTGGCGAAACGGTTGAAATTAATAATCAAAAATTCAAAAAATACTTCGGTAGTGCATCCGCACAACAAAAAGGTGAACACCGTAATGTGGAAGGTAAATCAATGCTTGTTCCTTTTAAAGGTAGCATTCAAGATACCCTCACAGAAATGCAACAAGATTTACAATCTTCAATCTCTTATGCTGGTGGCGATGATCTTGATGCTATCCGTAAAGTAGACTATGTGATTGTTAAAAATTCTATTATGAATGGTGAAAGTTACAACGCAAGCGGAATCGGTGGCTTTGATGTCCCTGAGAGCTTTGCTTCATCAAACTTTTCACAACCATAAATAAAATCTAAAATTTAAATGAATAGAGTGTAGACGGAGTTTTTTCTGTCTACACTTTTTATTTTTTCAAAATTTAAATATAAATAGACCTTCTCCTTAAATTACCAAACCTTTTCTTTCCTATTCCTTAACAAATCAAATATAATAATTCTAAATAAGAAGTAACTAGCAACTTTTATATTACAAAATTATTACAATTTCTGTTACACGTATGTTATACTTTATTTAGTCGTATTCCAGAGGGAGGAGGGGCAGAATGAACAGAAAACAACCATTTTTACATAATTTATTAATTGTTGGATTAGTTTTGATGTTTGCTGTACCCCTTTTTTCAAGTGAGGAGTTATATCTTTTAAATTTCTTGCCTTTTTCCACAGAATACGCAGAATCCTTCAGTACTTCTAAGGAAAAACTAGGTCCGCTTCTTGTTCAAGCGGAAGAAGCTACAGATGCTCCTCAAGACATAGAGGATATGGAGGAAAAATTTTCTCCAAATACCTCTAACCTCCATCCCCAATGGAATCATAACATGATGAATATTGGTCAAGCTTGGGCAGATGGCTATACAGGGGCAGGGGTTTCAATTGCGGTTCTCGACACGGGCTTCTTTCTTCAGCATCCAGATAGCTCAATGAGTGGCGGTTATTCTGTATTTGCGGATGATCCTTGGTCAAATGACCATTCCGGACATGGGACACATATTGCGGGAATTATTAGTGCTCAACGTGGTTCGACTTATCAAGGAATTGCGCCAGATGCCGAAGTTTTTGGAATTAAAATTTATCATGAAGACGACGTGAATGAAGAAGGTGCTGTTTCTACAGATGTTAGAAGTGTCATTAAAGGTATTCAACATTCCATTGACCTTGATGTGGATATTATTGTGATAAGTTCCGGCTTAAGTCAGGATGATGCGGAATTATATGAAATAATTAAAACAGCTCATGATCAAGGAATTATGATTATTGCGGCTTCTGGAAACGGCAAAACAACAGTGAATTATCCTGCTCACTATAATGAAGTTATTGCCGTTACTGCAGTCGATGAAGAATTAAATCCTGCTTTAGATATTATTTATGGAAAAGAAAATGAATTTAGTGCACCAGGAGTAAATATCGGAGGCCTTTCTATTCCTGATAGCTCTTATAGTTATCCTTATATTTTTATGAGTGGTTCTTCTCAGGCAGCTCCGCATGCAGCTGGCTTAGCAGCTATTTTGATGCAAAAATATGGTACACGCGGGGAAGAGATTCGTAAAATCATGCAAAATCAAGCGCTAGACATTGGAGATTCAGGTTTATTTGGCCATGGTTTATTGCAGTATGTCTCAGATGAAGAAGAAAAAAATAATGAACTTGTCCCTCCAGAAGATGAAGACGAAGAGATCGTGACTCCTGATGAAGAGGAAAAAGAAGCCGAAGACGAGCAAGAAGAACCTGAAGAAGTGAAAAAGCCTTCTTCCTCTCGAGAAGCGGATGTTGAAGAAACAGAGAGTGCGGATGATTTAGCAGAGTTTTACCAAACAGATATTATCCCTGGAGAAGAGCTTGGAACACTCGAAAGGAATATTTTAGCTTTAGTTGAAGACAAAGGGACCTTACAAATTAATATGGGGGATATACAAGCTTTGTTTTTAACTAAAAATCAGCTTTCCCAGATTCGAAATCGAAATATATCGCTCATTCTTGCAAAAGAAGACGTTTCTTGGACTATTCCTCCTGCAAACTTTGTGCCTGGTGAAGCCATTTTAAGATTTTATGAAGGAGCTCCTATCGGTGTAGAACGTTATCAGGAATCTTCACAAGGAATCTACACTATTTCTATTTATCAGCAAGGGACTCGCCATGATGCTTACCCTGGTTTGATGAAAGTCAGTTATGATACTGAGCATTTTAATATGGATGGACTTCTTGCGTTACGTCCATGTTATTGGGATAAAAAAGAGAAAAAATGGTTACATGCCGATAGTGAAATTGAGAATGGACGCTTTGTTTTGGAAACTAAACACACGACAGCTGTAGGTTTCTTGGATCCTAAATTAGTTGCGGCTACGGCACAAGATCACTCTAACGAAAAGGATGAAAGCATCTCCAAAGAAGAAGTGGAAGAAAATACCCTTCAAACAATGTATGGCGGAATAATGGTGGGTGTTGGACTATTTATTCTATTATTATTAGGAGTTGGGCTTTTCATTCGCTGGAACAATAAAAAACAAGAATAATTTCTAATCAAAAAAGAGTTGATTCTAATGGGCTTATTGCTCCTAATAGAATCAACTCTTTTTGTTTATCCTTTAATAGTGATAACGATATCGCTGCCCACCGCTATTTCGCAAACGGAAGATAATCGGATTGGCTATCCCTAATCCAATAATTCCTATAAATAAATATAAGGTCAAATTGTCTGGTGTTTGTTCAAATAATTCGACTAAATTACTTTCTGTATAAAATAAAACGGCTGCAATGACGACTTCAATGATTGAAACAGTTAATACTGTGACAAAGTTGATATTACTATTTCGTCCTCTTGGAATAATGGACAAAATAAGGAAAATCGCTAAAATAGCAAGCATGACAATGAATATAGGTCTAAAATTTGTCAGCACCGCTTGTTGAATAAGAAGTTGCATAGCATCCCTTCCTCTTTTAGATTTAATGTATATTGTAAACCTTGTTAAAGGTAATTACAAATAAATTAAGAAGCCCCTTTTTTAAGTAAGTGTTCCCTTCTTGATAGATAACAGAAGCGTCTACAATTCGATTAGTAAACATTCTTTGAGAAATTTCTTAATCTGATGTCTTCGTTCCAACAGTTTTGGCTTTGTTAAAAATAGACTGAGTGGTCATTAAATCTTGTGCAGCGATACCGACTGTTTTAAAAAATATAATTTCTTCATTATTCTCTCTGCCCTTAATTGTATGATTAATCACTTGACCAATATCTCCAGTAAATTTTTCTTTCGTGACTTCTCCTTTTTCTAAAGGTATCAATAAATCTCCGGCTTCAGATAGAACCGCTTCTTCTGAATCAAAATAAATTTTACTCGCACGTTGTAATAATTCAGATGGTATTTCTTGCATATCTGGCTGAAATGACCCGACTCCAGAAATTGTAGCGCCTGCTTTCACTTTCTTTGCATCGAATACTGGTTTTTTTGAAGGGGTTACTGTAATAATTAAATCCGCATTATCTATCGCTTCATTTCCACTACTTACGGCAAAGATCTCTGTTTTATATTGAGAAAGCTCTAATTTCATTTTTTCAACAAAGGCCTCCGCTCGTTCAATATCTAAATCCGCCACGCGAACTTCTTTTAAATTTTTTGCCTCTAGCATAGCTTCTAATTGTGTGGCTGCTTGCCCACCAGTTCCTATCAATGCCCCAATTTCACAATTTTCTTTACCGAGCATTTCAAAGGCAACCCCGCTTGCTGCACCTGTTCGTAATTGTGTCACATACGTCCCATCAACCATACCATCGATTACGCCTGTTTCAGTATTCATGACTAAAACTTGAGCATTAATTGAAGGGATATCTTTCTGAACGTTCTCAGGAAACATGTTTATAACTTTCACACAAGAAGCATCGTATTCCTTACAATACGCTGGCATACATAAATAGGTTCCTGTTCCTTCCTCATTTTGAATCTGAGTCCTTAATGGAACATCAACCTTTCCTTGTGAGAATAAGGAAAAAGCATCTTTTACAGCTTCCATACATTCTTTCATTGAATAGAATTCTTTTATTTCATCTTTTGAAATAATTAGCACAGTAAATCCTCCTAATAAGTTAGTTCATCCTAATATATCACCCTTATTATTTCTCAAAATAGATTATTATACAAAGATTTCCTCTTATTTTTCAACAACTCGCTTCAAGATTAAAGAAGAAACTAAATTCGGATAGATCTTGTCCCCCTCTTGTAAATCAATCTGAATAGGATCGATTTCAGGAGTTTCTTCGGGTACTTCTTCAATTTCCTCTTCATCTACATTATAAATTATCTCATTCAACGTTAGTTCAAAAACTCGTGGTTCTTCTCCTTCTCGAAACAAATATAACTCCGTGCTCTGCGGGGCAAAGACATCCAGCACTTCATAAGTCCCCGCCTCTAAATGAAGCCCCACTTCATAGATACCCGCTTTCAAATGTACAATATCTCCATCCTGGGTTAGGGGTTGTTCAACCCCAATACGACCTAGATTTTCCAAAACTTGGGGAGGATCCATTAATTGATAGGGATTCTCCGGGAAATTTTCTGTGTAAAAAACCGATATCTCCGCGTCATTTCCGATGATCTCAATCGTATGTCCTGGGCGAAAATCTACTTGGGCAACCAGAGGACCATATAAGGAATGGAACAGGTTTTCAAAATAAATTTCTCCTTGTTCGTCATAAATTTTTAAATTTCCTACATGGACTTCATAATTGTCAGAAGCAAAGGCACTTCCATTTCCTAAAAGAGAAACACGGCCAGCGGGCAGGTCCTCACCAATCTTATAGTTGCTGTCTGTTAGCAGAACCGGTTCATTTTCTGAATAATCCAAACTCGGCTGGTAAATATCTTCACTGAAAGGGTAACGAAAGTAATATTCTTTCTCCTCACCGCTGATTTCTCCGGTTTTTTCATAGGTTGCAATAGCTTCTTCATCCGGCTCAACCGGTTGCCCGTCATATAGAGGTTGGCGCAGACCCATGAAAGAACTACATCCGCTTAAAACTAACCCCGTACTTAAACCAAGGACTAAGCGATTAAACTTCTTCATGTGCTTCTTGCCCCCTATCAAAGGAATAAATCCGTAAACCATATAAATAAGAATAATATTCAGAAGTGCCTAAAGGTGAAATCTCAATACTTTCAGCATTAAGTTCGCGTAATTTTTCATAAAGCTTACGATCTTGTTCTGGGGTTAAGTCTGCGATTGGGATACAGAGCACTTGATTGCTTAAATGAAGAGTATTCTCTGTTAGATAGTCTTCATTTTCTAGCTGTTTCACTTGTGCATCATTAACGATAATTTTATAGAAAAGTGGACGTTCTTCATTTAAATCATTAATACGATGGAGTTCTTTATCTTTTAAGAAAAAGACTTTGTCCGCATATTCATCTAAATTATCTAATAAATGAGAGGCAATCATCACGATTTTTTTATCTTGTCGTAATTCAATTAACACATCAGAAACTAAAGAAACATTTTCTGGGTCTAAACCATTCATCACTTCATCCATAAACATAATCGGCGTATCTGCAGCAACCATCATTGCAAAACACAAGCGTTGCCGCATTCCTAATGAATATTCCTGTACTTTTCGATCGACATAATCCTCCATTTGAAGACGGGTGATAATTTGATCGACTTCTTCTCTTCTCCCCGACCAAATTTCGGCATACATTTCAATATGTTCTCTCCCAGAGAAATTCTCAAATAAATCGGATTGATCAGGGAAAAAAGTAATTTTTTGATGGAGAGCCAGCACGTCTTTATCGCTTGCAGTATATTCTTTTCCGTCTACAAAAATTTGCCCTTCCTTTACTTGGATAAAACGCATAATTGCATTAAAGAGGGTCGTTTTCCCAGTACCATTGGGCGCAACAAGTCCAATTAATTGCCCCTCTTCTAGTTGAAAGGATATATCTTTTAATACTTCAAAATCACCGTAAGAAACGGATAAATGTTTAATCTCTAATGTCATGCTTGTTCTCTCCTTTGTAAGCCTGAAGTTGCTGTTGGGATATATGAAAAGACTTTACTAAACACCCACTCGAGGGCTAAAATGATGACGCCATAAAGAATGAATCCTTTCCACCATACCACGCCGCTTAATCCGGTATTTGCAGCGACTGATCCATCTAACACTCCGAATATATTCAGATACAGGCTAGGTTGCCACGAGCTGAATGCTGGCAGAAAATTCCACATTTGCGGAAGCAAGAAAAGACTTGTCACGAGTAGAATCGTGAGATAGAAATTGCGGAAGACCCAACTGAGACCGGTCGTGATTAACAGTAAAATATAAGATAAAAACAGGGTCATCATCACGGTTATGAGCAGGTACTGCCATAAGGGGACATAATGAACGGCGCCTTTTTGAAAGAGAGCCGTTGGATAATTGAAACTGCCGCTCGTTTCCATGCCTAAGCTGACGAGATAACTGATGGCTGTACCGACAAGTGTTGTTAACCAAAATAGGCCAGCTAAGAAGCCACTACGCAGGCGCCATTGTGTTTTCCATGGAATCGGCCATCCTTGAGTGGCACTCCAATGTTCTTCTTGATCTTTTGTAAAATGATCGGCTGCCAAAATAGCAATTAGCAAAAAGAGGGTGAGACCGGATAAAAGTTCTAGTTCTCCTTTCGTCATTTGGGACGCGGAGTAAGGATTCCATTCAATATCTAACCCACTGGCTTCTAACTGATCATAAAAACGCTCTTGTTCGAGAACTTCTTCTAACGGTGGCAAATAAGTATCTACAAGCAAATCATAGGATTCAAATTCTTCTGCACCATACAAAAATATATTGTTTTCTACGATAGTTCGCCCGTTTTCTATGTAATCGGGTAAAGCAGCCATTCCCTTGATTTCATTTCCACTGCGTTGACTTAAGATATAACGATTAACCCCTAAAGCTACAGAGTTACTCCCTAGGGCTTTTTGGACTTCCTGTCCCAATTCGCTGTCAAAATGACTTTGAGGAATGAGTCGGTAAATTTGTCGTTCATCTTCATACTCTTCGCTCATCTCAATAGCTGGAAACGTCACATTTTGTTGTCGATAGAGTAAGGAGAACGAGCCAAAAAAGACTAAAAATAAGGCAAGTAAGATTCGTGTTTTCCAATCTCTAAGGATTCTTAAGCCATTCCATTTTGCAATTTTTTTCATTTTCATTCTCCTCCTCTAACTCATAAATTTTTGTCGGGTCATTTTTTTGGAAGATCCATAGATAAAACCTTCTGTAATTAAAATTGTGGCTCCTAATACAAGTAACCCTTTCGTGTAAAGATTAGGGATGGCGACTAGTTGTTGTTGTTCCAATCTTCCAGTCAAGACTTTCCCAAAATCGATATAAGTTTGGGGAAAAATACTGAGATCTACTTCTGCTAATTCAGCTGAATCTCTTCCATAGTAAAGAGTTTGAAAGAGTATTAAAAACATTCCAAGGACCATTGTGACCACAGATTGTTTTGTCCAAAGGCTTAGAAGCGTGTTCAACCGAGTAAATAAATAGCCCAATAGCAATAAGTACGGCAGAGCTTGCAATAAAAAACGTCCTAGAGTTTCTACTTGATAATTCTCTTGATTTAAAAAGCCCAGCTCAAAATTTGGATCATAGTGGCCAATGGGTAAAGCAAATGAACCGAAACCATAAAGTAAACCATTCACTAAAAAGAAGACTCCAAATAAAAAGAGATAAAAGAGACTTACAAAACAAAAAGCCGTTAGCGCTTGAGTGAATGAATATTTTTGCCAACTCATTGGTATCCCTATTTTTTGGGTTTGTAAGGAGCGATCTTTTACATGGACATCGCTAATTAAAAAGACTAAACCTAAAAGTAAAAGGACAGGACCTAAACCAATTAAAAAAAGATGAATTTGTTGTAAGCTTGTTCGATCATGGACAATGTGGAAGGACAAAGGCTCAACCTCATCCTGATAGACTTTATTTTTCACTGTTTGATAGGGCTGTTCTAATTCATACCCAAAAACATTAAACACCAATTGTTCTAACCCACTTGCTTCTCGTTCGGTTGCAGTAGTTGGTCGATAATCAATCTCAATATAACGTTTAGCATCGCCTTGTTTGAGTGCAGTGAGTAGTTCTCTTTGAGCCACGGATTCACGTCGCCACTGATCATAGGCGGTGGTTCCTGTCAAGACATTAGGAACAATCAGTCCCTCATCCAAAGCTTCTTCAAACTGAATAACATTTCCTGTCATTTCACGTTCCATCATTTCGATATCTACTTCAACGTCTCCCGAAATCTTAGGAACAAGGAATAATGAATAAATAAGAACAAGCGCTGTGGTTAGAGCCATAAATAATCGATTCTTCTCACTTCGCCACATGTATTTGACTGTTTCTCTGATTACTTGTGTCATATTTTTAATCCTCTCACTTTCGATCCTTTCTGCAAACCCTGTAACTTGAAAAATAACAATATTCAATTAATGTTGCAGCTTTCTGTTGTATTGAATGAATTCTCGTTGTCGCAAGACAATCTTCTCGATATTTTCTCATAAAAACAAGCCATTTTAGATTTTGACCATCTTAAACCGAAACCTATTTTATTTCAATACGTGCGTGACTTCCTTCTTTTTTATTCTCCACAAGAATTCTTGCGGGTATTCGATCTTTCAACTCATCCACATGGGAAATAATACCGATTAACCGGCCGGACTCTTGTAATTCCATCAGGGTTTCAATTGCATTTTCTAAAGAATCAGCATCCAATGTGCCAAACCCTTCATCAATAAATAAAGTATCTACGCGCACACCACCTTGTTGACTCTGAATAATATCACTTAGTCCAAGTGCCAAAGAAAGTGCAGCTTTAAATGTTTCTCCACCTGAAAGAGTTCGAACGCTTCGTTCAAGACCTGAGTAGCGATCAAATACATTCAATTCTAATCCGTCTGCAGCACCACCCTTTGTTTTCTCTTCTCGACGAACAAGTTCAAAACGATGATTGGTCATTTTTTCAAAGCGTTGATTCGCAGCAATCAAAATTTCTGAAAAGTAGATACTTAAAACATAGCGTTCAAAAGAAACTCGATTCGTTCGGTTAGTCGAACCATTCGCGACTTCCGATAATTCCTTATAAATAGCTAGTGGCTTCAGTAACTCTTTACTGCTTTCATAATTTTTCTGGATCTCTTGGTGAGAGTTCTCTAAACGGCTTGTCTTTCGGATAATCTTTTCACGGATATCCTCCGCTTCATTTTTTAACGCTTGTATTTTTTCTAACTCCTCTTCCAACTCAGCTACAGCAGGAGCATCTTCCCCATAAACCTTTAATTCCTCTTCCACTTTTACAAGTTGTTGATGCGTATAAGAAACTTCATTTTCATACGTCTTTATTTGTTGCTGATACGCCTCCACGGCACCCTGTTCTAATAAATAATCCGTATAATTTTGATCCATTTCATGTTCTTGTCGTTTCTTTTCATAAATTTCTTTTTGCTTCGTTTCTTTTTCCTCGTTTTGATTTTGCTGCTCTTTTAACATCTCAATCGATGTTGTCACTTGAGATTGTTCAATTTCTTTCTTATTCAAATTTTCCCGAATCCACACAGCTTTATTTTCTATTTCTTTGATCGTTTGTTTCTCTTCATCCATTTTACGTTCAACTTTACTTGCCGAAGTATGAGTCAACTTTTTCTCTATAACCCGAATATCTTCCGCAAATTTTTCAATTTGTTCGAGAAGTATTTGTTGGTTCATTTTTTCTTTTTGGATATTTAAGGCATTCGTTTGGCTCATCTGTTGCGTCGTTTCCAAATATTTTCGCCATTGCCCTTCTTGAGAAATATGATTTTCAAGTTCACGGATTGCTGTTTGAGTCTCTTGCAGGCTACCTTTTAACTTCTGCTCTTTGTTGGAAGCTTCCTTCAGTCCCTCTAAGTACTCTCCTTCGAAAGGACCAAGTAAAGCCTTTTGTTCATTTATTTGTTGTTCGGTTTGCTTAATTTCTGCCATAATCTGAGTGCAAGCTGTTTGATCTTTATTTTTCGTTCGTTCATAAGCTTCAAGTTCCGATTTTGTTATTGCCTTCTCGTCCCTTTTAGCTGGATGAGGATGATGGACAGAGCCACAGACCGGGCAAGCTTCTTCGTCGACCAACTCGAGCGCAAGAATCCCCGCTAAGTTCCCAAAATACTGTTGTCGAGCTTGATCATATTGTTTTTGTGACTTATGTAATTGTGTGCTCAATTCTTGATCTTTTTTGAGCTGTTGAGCCAAAGTATCTTGTAGATGAAGCAACTTGTCGAAAAGTTCTTTTTCTTGTTGGTTTTTATGAAGCTCTTCTTCAATCTTTACTAATTCTTTTCGCTTCTCTTCAAGATGCATACGCTGCGTGGAAAGTTCGTTTAATTGTACCGAAAGACTTTGAATATCCTTTGTATAAGTCTCAGTATTTTTCTCCAAAGATTTAATTTGTACGGTTACTTCTTTTTGTTCCTTTTCAGCCTTTACAATTGCTTCACTCAATTGATCACGTTCTTCAAAAAGGGTTCGCTCCCCTTCTAGTTGTTTGATCGCTTCGCGAATGACTTCTAATTGAGATTCTGCTTCTTTAGAATTTCTTTGTTCATTTAGAAGATGCTTGTGCTCTTCATTTATCTGAATTAACTTTTTTTGTTTTTCTTCTAACTGCTGGGTTAATTTTACTCGTTCGCTTTCTAATTCTTCTAACTTATCCTGTTCTCCTTTAATTTCACGTGCTTGGTCATTTTGAATAAGGGCTTTTTGAAAGGTTTGAATTTCAGCGGAACGTTCAGAGAGTTCCTTTTCTTTCAATTTCAGTGCTTGGTGTTCTTTTAATTGTTGAATCCAACGCTCATTTTTTCGCTCAAGTTGTTCAAATTGGCTGATTTCTTGTTTCTTTAAGGTTAGGACGCGATTTTTTTTATCTATTCGCTCAGCTAATAAATTTAAAATTTTCTCGTAATCTGTCTTTTCTATCGCTTCCGCTAACTCATCTTCAGAATCATATTCAATATTAATTAAAGACTGGTCAAGTCGCGTACCATACTCTTCGTAGGCTTTATTTAAGTCGCGGGCTTTAACCCGTAGATTTTCTTGGAAATTTTGAATCGTTTCGGTCCCAAAAATATTTCTAAAGATATCTTCTTTTTCGCGACTGTTTGAAAGAAGTAATTTTCGAAACTCCCCTTGGGGCAGTAAAACGATTTGGCGAAATTGTTCATAGGATAAGCCTAGCAAATTCTCAATCGCTTGATCTGCTTCAGTTCCTGTATCTAATAATTCTTCTTCTTTATAAAATTCTACTTCTCGTGCTTGGTTGATTGGGTTTCCTCTTACGCCTGGGCCTTTTTATTTTGGAATCCGTTTAACTCGATAACTGGTAGTTCCCATCTCAAAGGTTAATTCGACAGAACAAAGATCTTCATCCGTCGCAAACTGTGATTTCAACATATCCGTTTCACGCACGCTGCTACTTGCTTTATTGTAAAGCGCGTAAGAGATTCCATCGAAAATTGTGGTCTTTCCTGCACCAGTTTGTCCTGAAATCAAATAAATGGAGGAAGCATTGAATTTAGTAAAATCCAAATCCACTTTTCCTCGGTATGGGCCAAATGCATTCATCACTAAACGTGTAGGTCTCACTGAGCATTCCCTTCTTTCCTTACTTCTTCAAGTACTTGGATGACCGCCGTTTGATGTTCCTCATTTAACGGCATCCCAATATGCTCCTCATAAAAATCTGCAAACAATTCATCTAAACGCAGCTTTTGAATATTTTCCTTTGAATGGTACAATTCCAACTGCTCATGCTCTTTATGATTCACATATTCTAATCCCATCGCATTCGGATAGTGCTTCCGCAACTGATTCATCGCATCCACCACATAAGCCGTATCCTCCAACTCAAAAAAGATATAATCCTTGGAGGACTCTTTTAAAATTTCTTCAAAAAATCCTCGAATGACTCGCAAATTCTTTGATACCTTAATTTCATGCGACTCCACCTCAACGCCCGCTTTAGAAAGTTCCACCACTAAATGCTGTTTCTTATGCTTCGCTTCGGACTTTGAATATTTAAGAGGCGAACCACTATAACGCACCTGCGCACTTTTTACTTTTTGCGCCTTATGAAGATGCCCTAAAGCTACATAATCAAACGCCTCCACTAACTCCACCGGCACATACTCCACCGTACCAATGGTCAATGGCCGCTCAGATTCTGACTCTTCCGGCACCTCACCCGTTTTCGTATTCATCACAAAGCCATGGTACAACAACACATTTAGCTCTTCTTCGTTCCATCCTTCGGCAATGACTTCAAGTTGAGCTTTTAAGGCATCTTCTGGAGTACGAATAGTGTCATCGTTTAACACTTGACGAATATTGCGCGGATCATCATAAGGGAGCAAGTAAAAATTGGTGTCTTTTATTTTTACTTTTCGGATTTGTTCTTTCGTCGTCCCTTCAATAAATAGATTCCCTGCGGAGAAAAGCTCTGAACCATACTCAATGCGTTCATTGCTATCATGATTTCCTGCAATAACCAGAAGTGGAATTTTTAAATCTTGGGTAATTTTCGTAAAGACACGATTAGCTAACGAGACCGCTTCTTTTGGTGGGAGTGCCCGATCATATAAATCTCCCGCCATAATTACAACATCGATCTTCATGTCTTCGAGTTCTTCCATTAAACGATTCAAATATTCTTCTTGCAAATCTAGCATCGAAAACTCATTCACAATTTTTCCAAGGTGCCAATCTGCTGTATGTAAAATTCGCATATCGCTACTCCGTCCTAATTTAATCTTATTTTAATGATAACAAAAATATTCCATGCTCAAACATTATATTTTAGAGAATTTCACAAAGATAGCCCTTAAAAAGAGATTCCTTTCCATAAAGATAAAATCTATAGGCTTTAATCGATCATCTTATGATTGAGTTGTTGTTCTTTTGTCGTCATTTCGGTGATGCCTTTTTGATCGTATTTTACTTCTCTGACATGAACATATCCTTTTTTATCCACTAAAATAGCAGTTGTTCCAACCGTACCAAATTCGCTTCCTTGGATAAACACTGGTGTATTTTGTTTGACCATTTCATAGTCTAGCTCTTTTGGATAGTCTTTAATTATTTCTGCTTTTTTATTATCTTGCATTAATCTTGTTAATTCTTTTAAATCTAATTTCTCTTTATTTGTATACACATATTGTGCTAAACGCTCCGATGAGCGATCTTTGCGGTGTTTACTCAAGTCATCCGTCGTGTTTGCGAGGCAGTGAATGCCCGCTTTGAAGGTATGGAACTTGTCCTGTACATTTGAATAATATCTGAGATCGTTAAATGTTCCATAAAGTAAATGGTAACCATTATAATCAAATCGGGTAGTCCGTAAAGTCTGATTGAAATCATCGATCAATATATCTTTTGTTAGATAATCGCGTAAAAGTTGGCCCCGGGATCTTGGAGTTGCCATTTTTGGCTTCCAATCTGTAAAAGGATGATTTAAAACAGCAATAAATTTTCCTTCGTTTGTATAACCTAGCCAGGTTCCTTTTTCTTTTAAGTCTAGGCCAGCAGTTACCATTGCTTCGTCAGCCCATTGATGAATAGCAGCAGTCGGGCGATCATAACGTTCATCCCGGTTAGCAACTAATATGAAGGGGTAATCTGGGTGCGCGTCTTTCATAAATGTCACTAAACACATTTCTTTTCCTCCTATTTTTTTCTTTGTCTCTTTATTATACCAAGATTTTATTTTCGATCTATCTCATAATAAACAAACAACTTCGAAAATTTGTTTATTTGATTAGTTAAAAATACGTGAGGAATGTAAACTCTATCATTTCTATGCCTATAACAAACGTTGATTTAATAGCTTTTGTTTTTCTTTTTCGTTTTCATTGTTTTCTCATTTAACCCTTGCTTCTCACTTTTCTTTAATGTATATTGATAACAATTTAATTCAGACAAATAAATAATTTTTATAAAAAATACGTGAGGCGGATATACATGTTTAACTTCGGCATTTTATTATACTTAATTCTTTAGGGCTTGTGCTTTTTTCAAAAAAAGCAAAGGCCCTGTTTCGCTTAAGTAAAATGGGACCTTACGAGAACCTCCCATTCTATATTGTTTGGGAGGTTTTTTAATTTGACAAATGGGATATTAAAAATGAGAAATAAAGAAAGGAAATGTATATGACAAAACAAATAAGAATCGAAGAAATAGAGAAAACGGTGCAATAGCATTTAACCCCTTTTGAGGAATTCATTGCTTTAGAAACAGTCTCTACACAAGGACGCCAATTAAGAGAAACTGCTGAATATGTGGTTAAAATGTTTGAAGACCTAGGTGGCGAATCAGAAATATTGGATGATTTAAATGATAGTTTTCCTTTTATATATGGATTTTTTGAAGCAGGTCCTGGAGGAAACAAAGAAAAGACGATTCTTTTCTATAATCACTTTGATGTCCAACCGGAAGAGCCGATTGAACTGTGGGACACGCCTCCTTTCCAACTTACTCAAAAGGATGGAAAATTAATCGCTCGAGGAATTTCTGATGATAAGGGCGAATTGATGGCTCGTTTATATGCGATTCAAATGTTGCAACAAACGGAAGACGGCCTACCAGTAAATATCAAATTCATTGTCGAAGGTGAAGAAGAGATTGGGAGTCCAAATATTGATGCTTATATTGAAAAATATGCAGATTTGCTTCAAGCGGATGTTTGCTTCTGGGAAGGTGGCGGCAAAAATGTGGATGAAAATATTGTTTTATCTGGCGGGATTAAAGGGATTGCCTATTTCGATATTTGGGTAAACAGTGCAGATACGGATATCCATTCTTCGAAGGGAGCCGTTGTGAATAATGCGGCTTGGCGTTTAGTGCATGCATTGGCGAGTTTACGAACACCTGATAACAAAATTATCATTGAGGACTTTTATGACATAATGACGGAACCTACTGAAAAGGAAAAAGAAGTGGTTAAAAATATTCCTTTTGATGCGGAAAAAGAAAAAGAAGTCTATGGTTTGAAGTATCCTTTGATCACAGAGGATTTAGATTACACCCCTCAAGAGGCGCTTGTTTTCTACCCTACTTTAACAATTAGCGGGATGGAATCCGGGTATAATGGTGAGGGGACAAAAACGGTATTACCGAGCACTGCAAAAGCAAAATTAGATTTCCGCTTAGTTCCTGGTTATACTGCACCTGAAGTTGAAAAATTACTACGGGCTCATTTAGATAAGCATGGTTTTGAAGATGTACAAATTGCTTTATTGACTGAGTTGATGCCTTTCCGAACAGATTTAGAAGATCCTTATGTAGATGTTGTGGTAGAGGCTGCTGAAGAAATTTACGGCACAGGAAATATTGTCCTTGAACCAAATTCTGCAGGTGGTGGGCCAATGTATGGTTTTGATGAATTCTTAAAAGTTCCGATTATGGGGACTGGGATTGGCTGGGCAAAAACAAATGTCCATGCACCGAATGAGAATGTTCGATTGCAAGATTTTTACGAAGGCGTTGCTTATATCATGACCCTTCTAGAAAAATTAAAATAAAATTAAGAAGAGTTTGGGAACCCAAAGGCCTTGATGCCTTTGGGTTTCTATTTTTCTAGGTAAATTAGTAGAGCTTTCGATAAGCGATTACTCTTACGCGTTATTCTTCGCAATTTATGTGCGAGGGAGCGTACTTGCACGCACTTTTACACGATTTGTGTGGGGTGAAACACTTTGCGCGTTATTTTTCGCGATTTGTGTGCGAAAGAGCATACTTACGCGCACTTCTACACGTTTTCGTGTGGGATGGAACACTTTGCGCGTTATTTTCCACAATTTGTGTGCGAGGGAGCGTACTTGCACGCACTTTTACGCGATTTGTGTGGGGTGGAACACTTTGCGCGTTATTTTTCGCAATTTGTGTGCGAGGGAGCGTACTTGCACGCACTTCTACGTGGTTTCGTGTGTGATGGAACACTCTGGTGTATTTTTAATGCTAATTATTCTGATTGTCTGAACGATTTGTATTTATGTGCTAAAATAGAAGAAATAGGACGAGGTGAAATAAATGATGACTCTTTATATTGATAAAGTTGAAAGCGATGTCTGGTCGGGATTTTTAGTAGTCAGTGAAAAAGGCTTATGTTTTGTTAGTCACTATACAGAAGATTTAAGTGATGTCGTTGCCTGGCAAATGAAACACTATCCTGAAAGTAAACTTATTTCTGACCGTGAAAAAGTTGCGCCTTATCGTAAGCAGTTCGAAGAATATTTAGAAGGTACACGCTTTGAGTTTGATTTACCTGTGGATCTTATGGGAACAGATTTTCAAAAAATAGTTTGGGCAGCTATGTTACAAATTCCTTATGGAGAAACAGCTAGTTATTTAGACCTTGCACATTGGATTGGTCGTGATTATAAGTCTACTCGTGCAGTAGGTGGGGCGGTTGGACGAAACCCGTTATCGATTATTTATCCTTGTCACCGAGTAGTCGGCCAAGATGGCTCGCTTACTGGTTATGGCGGCGGTTTGGAGAATAAAATTGCTTTACTGAATCACGAATTAGAACATGCTGTTGAGATGAAATCTTCCTATTAAAAATTAGGACAAATAAATATCTAAACCAAACTTTCTCGTATTTCCGAGGGAGGGGTTGCGGTTTTTTAAACGGAAAAATCTTCCTTCTTTAAGCGCTTGTTGGCGTAATGTCAGGAAGATTTTTATTTTATAGGGTTAGGATGACGATAAAGCCAAGCAAGTTATTTAGAAAGTGATAAACGATTGATGCTTCAACGGCTTCTGTATGTTTGGCTGCATAGGAGAAGATTAAACCCATTCCTACATAGGTATAAATGGAAAGTAAGTCTGTTGGTGTATGTACGAAACCAAAGATAATGGCACTGATACAGACTCTCAGCCAAGTAGTCTCTCTTCGATCACCTGAAAAAAGAATCATCCCTCTAAATAATAATTCTTCTGCGATTGGTGCGACCACCACAATCATTAAAAACATTTGCCATACTGGGATATACTCAAACATCGACTCTACAGCGATCTGATTTATCGGCTCACTTGGGCCTAATAAATTAATTAAAATGTTTTCTCCTAAAATATATAAAATATAAGAAGAGGGAATGTAGAAGAGTAAAAATTTCCAATCTTTTTTCGATAAGCCTCGAAGAATGAAGGATTGATTCTTCGTTAATTGTTTTCGATTAAATAAGGGAATTTCACGCTTATGAACGACCCATAACGTAAGCGGTAAGCTAGCAATCGTTCCATAAATCGTGCCATAAACGGGAATAAGATCCAACATTTCGATTGTAAATGGGGTATTAAAAAAACGATTGAGGATGAAAGGTCCATAAAGGGACAACGCTAGTGTCACAATGACTTGTAAAGCCAACGAGGACGTGATAATCATGAGTGTCCAATCTTTCCAATCATATTTTTTTAAGGAATAACCATCAAGCATTTCATCATCTCCTTTATTTAAATGACTATACTCATAAAAGTATAACGTAAAATTTCTTAATTGAAATACAAAGCGACCTGTAAATTACAAGTCGCTTTATTTTTTATTAAAGTAAGGTGCCTTTTATATTTAATTCTTTCTTTAGATACCACTTGGCCAAGAGAGCCACTACACCAATGATAAGAATGGCGACTGGAGGTATCGATGGATTTAATACGGCTGGCAATAAGTAAAGAATCAAAGTGATCGCAAGAACCCAAGCTAGCATTACAGAAACAGTTGCTAGAATGTATTTGAGCATGCCTTTGGTCTGCCCTTGTCTTGGCGCATATTTGGTTAAGACCAATACAGCTAAACCACCTAATAAAAAGTTCGAAATGAGTTGGAATAAGCCAACATGTGCCTGTGGATCTTGATAAGCGCCTATCCCATTTACGATACTGAATAAACCACCTAGCAATAAAGCCCCATCCATATAAATCATCCACGTTGGGGATTTCTCTTGGGCCCCTTCAGGAACATCGTAATCTTTACCTACAATGTTTTCAGCTTGTTCCGTCACAGTTCCATAAATTTTCTTTGCGGGAATATGAGAATGTTGGGCTTCAATAATTTCATGGAGCATTTCATTCAAAACATATTCTTTGGCGACTGGATCATAGTCCAGTTCCTTTAACCTATTGTTTAGTTGGAACATATATTGTTCATTTTTATTGGTTAATTGTTGATATAATTCTTTATTTTGTGCTTTCGTTTCTTCTAAATTCAAATGTTCTACTTTGTCTTTTTCTTTAGACACTCGGCTGTTCCTCCTTAGTATTTATACGTTAAAGCGGAATAACATGACATCGCCGTCTTGCACGACATAATCTTTTCCTTCTTGGCGCATTCTTCCGGCGTCGCGGGCCCCTTTTTCTCCATTATACTGATCATAATCTTCATAAGAGATAGTTTCTGCACGTATAAAACCACGTTCAAAGTCGGTATGGATTACACCAGCAGCTTGTGGAGCTTTCATTCCTTTGACAAATGTCCAAGCACGTACTTCTTGCACACCGGCTGTAAAGAAAGTTCCTAGATTTAACAAGTCATAAGAGCGACGAATTAGACGATTCAGTCCAGGCTCTGAAGCCCCTAAATCTTCTAAAAACATATCTCGTTCTTCATCATCTAAAGCAGAAAGTTCTTCTTCAATTTCTGCTGAAATGCCGACAACTTCTGCCCCTTCTGCATCCGCTATTGCTTTAATTGTCTGGTAATGAGGATTGATTGTTGGATCTGCCATATCCTCTTCGCCTACATTGGCCACGTATAACACGGGTTTACTGGTCAGCAAGAACAAACTATTGACAATTTTTTGCTCCTCTTCATCAAACTCAAGAGTACGTACGGGGTCTCCCTCTTCTAAAGCAGGCTTAATTTTATCAAAGACAGCGAGCTCTGCTGCGGCTTCTTTGTCTCCTGATCTTGCTTGTTTACTCACTCGATCATAGCGTTTTGAAATAGATTCTAAATCCGCTAAAGTTAATTCTAAATTAATTGTTTCGATATCATCTGCGGGGCTTACTTTATTGGAGACGTGGGTCACATTGTCATCATCAAATGATCGTACAACATGAACAATCGCATCTACTTCACGAATATTGGCTAAAAATTTATTTCCTAGCCCTTCCCCTTCACTTGCTCCTTTTACAATCCCTGCAATATCTGTAAATTCAAAGGTTGTCGGAACAATTCGTTTCGGATCAACGATTTCTGCTAAGCGACTCAAGCGCTTGTCGGGAACTTCAACAACTCCCACGTTTGGATCAATTGTCGCAAAGGGGTAATTCGCTGCCTCTACACTTGCTTTTGTTATTGCGTTAAATAACGTCGATTTCCCTACATTGGGTAAACCGACGATACCTGCTGTCAAAGCCATATTTTAATACTCACCTTTCCCAAATTACAAATCAAATAAAGATTAATTTTCACTCGATTTTAACACTTTTTTATACTTTCGATTAAATTCACGGCGCGGCATTAAGACTAATTGTCCGCAACCTAGGCATTTAATACGGATATCAGCGCCCATGCGAATAATCTCCCAATTGTTTTCACCACAAGCATGTGGTTTTTTCATTTCTACCACATCTTGTAAATCATACGTTGACTTAGTCATCCTCGCACCTCCTAGATTCCTTTGTTGATCATTTATTAGTTTAACGAGTTTAGTCTTCTAATTCAATCTCTAATACATCGACTAAAATTCGATTTAAATCACTTTGAGAGGTATATTCAATTTGAATTTTCCCTTTGGTTCCTTTTTCATTAATCATGACATCTGTTCCAAACTTATCCATTAGCTTACTTTCATATTCGCGAACAAAAGGAGATTTTCTCTTAACGGGTTGTGGTTTCTCTGGATTTTTGGCTTGCTTTTTCAGCTCAGAAACCATTTTTTCTAATTGACGAACTGTAAGATGTTCTTTAACTGCTTTATTGGCTAATTTAATCATAGCTTGTTCATCATCTAAAGCTCTCAGCGTTCGGGCTTGCCCCATTGATAATTTTTTCTCCGTTAATAATTGTTTGACTGGTTCCGGTAAAGAACGAAGTCTCAAATGATTGGCTACATGTGAGCGACTTTTTCCTAAAGCATCGGCTACACGTTCTTGTGTTAAGGATAATTTATCCATCATTAACTGGTAAGCATCAGCCTCTTCTAAAGGTGTCAAATCTTCCCGTTGTAAATTTTCAAGAATAGCGTATTTAATCATAAACTCTTCATCAAGCTCACGCACAATTGCTGGTATCCGTGTGAGCCCTGCTATAATAGACGCTTTATGACGACGTTCTCCTGCAACAAGTTCATAACCTTTTGCACTAGATTTACGAACAATAATAGGTTGCAAGACTCCACTTTGACTAATAGATTCTGCTAATTCTTCTAGAGCTTCTCGATCAAAACTTTTTCGTGGTTGATAAGGATTGGAACGAATTTCATCAACAGAAATCTGTTCAACTTTTTCTTCCCCTTCAACATTTTCGACATCTAATAAGGAAGTTTCTGGAAATAAAGCATTAATTCCTTGGCCTAAACCCTTTTTCTTAGCGCTCATTTTGTTTTAACACTTCCTTTGCTAACTCTTGATAGGTTTGTGAACCAATCGATTGGATATCAAAATCAATAATGGACTGTCCGTAACTTGGTGCTTCAGATAAACGAATATTTCTTGGGATAATGGTTTCGTAAACTTTTTCATGGAAATATTTCTTTACTTCTTCAACCACTTCGTAACCTAAGTTGGTTCGTCGATCCAACATAGTTAGCAAAACTCCCTCAATTTTTAATTGATTATTAAAATGCTTTTGAACTAATCTGACCGTATTTAATAATTGACTTAATCCTTCTAATGCATAATATTCACATTGAACTGGGATTAAAACAGAATCACTGGCTGTGAATGCATTAATGGTCAAATGACCTAAAGAAGGAGGACAATCAATTAAAATGTAATCATATTGATCACGAACAGATTCTAACGCACTCTTTAATCGTGTTTCGCGACGCTCGAGATTGGATAATTCCACTTCGGCTCCCGCTAGTTGGATAGATGCTGGAACGACATCCATTCTTTCACGACTGGATTCTAAAATCACTTCTTCAACGGGAACTTGGTTAATTAATACATCATAAATATCTTCACTTACTTCGCCTTTTCGGATACCAAGGCCGCTTGTTGCGTTTCCTTGGGCATCACTGTCGACGAGCAATACTTTATTGCCTTCGAATGCAAGTGAAGCACCTAGATTAATGGTGGTGGTTGTTTTTCCAACGCCACCTTTTTGATTTGCGACTGCTATAATTCTACCCATATTTCTCCTCCATCGTACCTCTGTTATCGCAACGGTTTTTTGATTCTTTCTTTACCATTTACAATGGTTTTTTATTTGGTGTTCCTGCTTGTCTTGGATATTTTTTGGGGGTTTTTTTCACTTTGTCAATGAGAAGAATGCTGCGTTCTCCTGCATCTTCAGGGAGTTCGAAGGTTTCGATTGTTCGCAACCGACCGCCTAAGGTTTTTAGTGCTTTTTTGGAATCCTCAAGTTCTTCTTCTCCTTGAGAGCCTTTCATTGCAGCAAATACGCCCTTTTCTTTGGTGATTGGTAGACAAAACTCCGCTAAAACACTTAAACGAGCCACAGCTCTGGCGGTAACTACATCAAATGCACTGCGAAATTCATCTTTTTGACCAAAATCTTCTGCTCGGGCATGGATTAAATGGACATTTTCTAAGGCAAGTTCTTCTACTAAAATTTCTAAAAAGCGTATTCGTTTCTTCAAAGAGTCCACAATCGTAATTTCAATTTCTGGAAATAAAATCTTTAGTGGAATACTTGGAAAACCCGCACCTGAACCCACATCACATAATTTAAGTGTTGGTTGGTTAAAATCAACAAAGCGAGCGAGTGTCAATGAGTCATAAAAATGCTTTAAATAAACGTCGTCTTCTTCAGTAATCGCGGTTAAGTTAATTTTATTGTTCCATTCTTGTAACAATAATAAATAACGGTTGTATTGTTCCATTTTAACCGCATCAATCGGATAACTTTCTTGTTCTAAACTCTTTTTGAATGTCTCTGGATTCATCCTTTAATTCTCCTCATCCGTTAATTGTGAAACACGATAATTGTTTCACACGAATAGTATAACTTTACTAGAAATACAGACTAAATTCAATGTTATCCAAAGAATATTTTGATTTAAATTCTAATCTCTTTACTTCGTAAAATGAATAAAAGACTCCCTATCTTTTATAAGGAAGTCTTTAGTCATTTTTCGAGTTTTATCTAAAGAAAAAAGTGCTGGTAAAGGGAAGTTTACCAACACTTTTTCAATTCAATTAGATTGTTCCTGAAGCCATTTGTTCTTCCACTGGTTTTTTCCAAAATCCGAGAATGATTGTGCTAATGACGGTTCCAATCAATACGGCCAGCATAAGCATCAAACGATTATCTCCTAAAGCAAGCATCGTGAAAATTCCACCGTGAGGAGCTGGAACACTGGTTAACCATAATTGACTCAGTCCACCACCGACAGCACTACCAATAGCACTTGAAATGATTACTCGTAGAGGATCTGCTGCAGCAAAAGGAATCGCTCCTTCTGTAATGAAAGATAAACCTAAAATAAAGTTTGTTAGTGCGGACTGTTTTTGTACTTCAGTAAATTTATCTTTAAAGAGAACAGATGCTAAAGCAATGGCTAATGGTGGAATCATTCCTCCAACCATAACAGCTGCCATGAATCGTCCATCTCCTGTATCTGTAAAAATACCGATAGAAAAAGCATAAGCCGCTTTATTCACTGGGCCTCCCATATCAATAGCCATCATTCCACCAAGGATCGCCCCGAGTAGTACTTGATTTCCGGTACCTAGTGTTTCTAAGAAATTAAGCATGGCAATATTAATGGAAGCAAAGATTGGACCAAATAGATAATACATCAATAGCCCTGTAATAAATAAGGTCAATATTGGATAAAGTAAAATAGTTCGTAATCCTGCTAAGTTTTTAGGCATCTTTCTTAAGGCTCTCATCACGAAAAGTGTGACATAACCTGCTAAGAAACCAGCAACTAAACCGCCAAGGAAGCCAGCATCAGCACTTACCGCTAAAGCCCCTCCAGCAAACCCACTAACAATCGCTGGTTTACCACCTATACTTGTTGCAATATATCCAGCAAGTACCGGAATTAGAAATGAAAAGGCTGCACTTCCTATTTCATTAAGACCAACAAAAATCGGTGAGTCACTACCTACAAAACCTTCCATTAAGAAAGATAGAGCCAGCATAATTCCACCCGCAATAACAAATGGCAACATATTTGAAACGCCACTCATTAAATCATTATAAACGGATTGTAGAGAAAAGGCTCCCCCACTTTCACTCGGTTCATCAGCTGTATCTGTCTCTTCATCGCTACTTCCGTGATATACAGGAGCTTCACCTGCCAAAGCTGTTTGGATGAGTTCTTCACTTTTATTAATACCATCCGCTACTGGACGCTCAACGACTCGTTTTCCTGAAAAGCGGCCCATTGGAACTTTTTTACCGACAGCTACAATAATACCATCTGCTTGGTCAATATCTTCTTTAGTAAGTCGGTGTTTTACTCCTTCTGAACCATCTGTTTCAACTTTAATCTTAACGCCTAATTCTTTGGCTTTATTCTTCAGGGCATCTTCTGCCATATACGTATGAGCAATCCCTGTTGGACAAGCTGTTACGGCAATGACATAAGGCTCATCAGAGTCTGTTGGTGCAACCTCTTCTTCTGGTGCTTCTGTTTTTTCTGTTTCTAAACTAGCCTCTGCTAGACTAACAACTGCCTGCACACTTTCTGGCGTATTGGCTGCCGTTAAAGCTTCGATAAAATCTTTATTCATCAATAATTTCGATAAGTTCGCTAAAATAGCTAAGTGAGTTTCATTGGCATCATCTTTTGCAGCAATCATAAAAAATAACTTTGCAGGTTGGCCATCTAAACTATCAAAGTCTACTCCAGCTGGTTGTTTAGCAAAAACAACCGACGTTTTCTTCACTGCGGTATTTTTTGCGTGTGGCATGGCAATCCCGTCGCCAAGTCCAGTACTCATACTTTCTTCACGGTCAGCAATTCCTTTTCTGAACGTGTCAAAATCATCAACGGCACCTGTCTCTACAAGTTTGTGGACCATTTCATCTAAAATTTCTTTTTTCGTTGTAGCTTGAGCTGGAAGAAGCATCAGTTCTTGCCGTATAATATCCGTCATCTTCATTTTATTCAACCTCTCTAGTTTTTATTTGATCATTTAACGCTTCAATCTCTTTTTTTGTTGCCAAATCTTCATTAAAAGCTGTCGCACTTCCGCTTTGAACCCCAAGCTTAAATGCTTCTTCTTTCGATTTTCCTTTTTCAATACCTGCTATAAATCCTGCAATCATTGAATCACCTGAGCCTACTGTGTTTTTTACCTTTCCTTTAGGAGAATCGGCTATAATCACTTGACTCTCATCAATAAAAATTGCACCTTCTCCTCCTAAAGAAACAATAACGTTTTGAGCTCCTGCTTCTTGTAACTTCTTCCCATAATGGATAGCCTCTTCTTTGGTTTGAATTGTTTCACCAAATAAATCGCCTAATTCTGCTTGGTTAGGTTTCACTAAAAAGGGTTGTGCTACTAATGCTTCGAGTAATTCTTTACTATTGGTATCGAGAATAAAAGATGTTTGATTTTTCTGACAAATTTCAATAATTTCATTATAAAATGTCTCTGACAGGCCTTTGTTTTTACTGCCTGAAATAACGAGTGTGTCTTGAGCAGTCAGTTGGCCGATCTGTTTCTTTAATTCTCGACTTTTTTCTTGTGAAATTTCTGGGCCTCGTCCGTTAATTTCCGTTTCACTTTCCCCTTTTAATTTCACATTAATTCGTGTCTGTCCCTCTACAGGAATAAACTGGCAAGCAGCGCCTTCTTTTTCTAACCATTCTTCAATAAATTTTCCCGTATGTCCTCCAATGAAACCTAGAGCTTGATTGGGAACATTTAATTGATTTAATACGCGCGAGACGTTAATCCCTTTCCCACCTGGCAACATATACTCTCCTTGTGCATAATTGGTTGCACCGAGCTGTAGATGCTCCAAGGGCATAATATAGTCTATCGATGGATTCAGGGTTAATGTATAAATCATATTTATCCAATCCTTTACTTTTTATTCAATCATTTCTATGTCGTATTTTACCTTTAATTTTTTGATTTTTTGAGGATGTTTTGTGGCTGCTTCTTGATTGATGAATATTTTCGCACTCGTTGGGAGATCTACTTTAAATTCATATACCTGATCTATTTTTGTGTCATCCATTAATAGATAGATGTTCTGGCTTTGATCCATTGCACATTCTTTCAGTGTGGCTTCATCAATATTAGTGGTCGTCAGACCTTGGTTTTCATGCAGTCCATTCATTCCCATAAAAGAAGCCGAAAAATTAATTTTACTTAATTGTTTATAAGCGGTCATGTCTGCAATAGCATGCGTATTTCTTTTAACCATTCCACCGAGTAAAGTCACTTCTATTCCTCGATTTAAGGCAAGTAAAGCATGATCGATTCCATTGGTTACTAGTTTTAGATTTTTTTCTGTAGGTAATAAGCGCACAAGTTCAAGTGTGGTTGTTCCTGCATCGATATACACTTGGGTCTCTTTTTCTACTAAAGTACTGACATGTTTTGCAACTTTAATTTTGGCTGATTGGTTGATGCTTTCTTTCTGTGCCATCTTTTGCTCTTTATTGAGATTAGTTGGTGTCGTCGCTCCACCATGCACTCTCTTCAATAGCCCTTCTTTTTCTAAAGCTACTAAATCCCGTCTTAGGGTGGACTCGCTCACACCAATAGCTGTTTCTAATTCTTGAATCGATATTGTGCTTTTTTCTGCAAGTCGTTCTAGAATTTTTTCTTTCCGATGTTGGAATAGCATCTCTCTCTTCCTTTTCTTTGGAACCCTTTTCTTTTTGTATTTCTACTATACAAGAATAAACGTTCAAAATCAATCATAACCATTCAAATTCATTCAAAAATATTCATTTTTTCGGTTTATTTAAAAAGAGGGTATTTCTGCCATCTTTTCCGACTTATCATACCTTTTGCTTATTTTACTCGGTAACTTCCTGTCCATTGGCTGCTACCCTCAGGAGTTGGCCTAGAAAATGTTGCGACTTCTTAGGGTACGACTGCTACCCTCAGGAGTTGATCCGGAAAATGTTGCGACTTCTTAGGATACGGCTGCTACCCTTAGGAGTTGACCCGGAAAATGTTGCGACTTCTTAGGGTACGGCTGCTACCCTCAGGAGTTGACTCATAAAAAGCTGCTACTTCTGAAGGTAAGGAGCTTTTGTCCGTTTAATGGACGAAAAAAAACCAGCTCCGACAAAGCAGAAGCTAGTTTTTTCAAATGTTTTATTGTCTTTAATTATAAATCGCTAAAAGTCACTAATTCGATTTCTTTGTTCTCGCGGATGTTATCTACAAAATTTGAGTCCGTTAGAATATCTACTTGATAAATTCGAGGTTCAACAAAAGAAGAGCTTTTAAATAAAAATTCATCAATATAACCCGTATGACACATTACTTCCGTTGATTCATTCTTTTTTATTTTTTCTACTAACAGCTCTAAATACGTTTCTTTTTCTTTTTCTTCCAGCATCCCTACTCCATCAAAAGCGGGTTCAAAATATGTAGTGGTTGGTCTGTTATGCTCTTGATCAAAGTTCCCGCGAATGGGTAAATCATATTTTTCAGAAAGTTTTAAAAACACTTCAAAATGATGGGCATTAAATGTATGGGCATGGTGGTGACTATCTAAATGCGTGGGTTGAATTCCCGCAGCCAAGACTTTTTGAATTTGGGCATCCCATTCTTTATACAAATCTTCTACATCAACGATTGCTAAACCTGAACGGTAAGCATCCGGACGATAAAAATCCCCTTTTTCATCCACTAAAGAAGGAACATCTTGGCGTAAAGGCTTCAGAAAAGTCAATACCAAGTGAACCCCCACACCCATTTTCGGGTTTTCTTTAGCTAACTTTACCGCATGTTCAAATCCCGGCGTATTCGACATTAAAGTCGTTGAAGTTAAAATACCTTCTTGATGTGTATCAATAATCGCATGATTAATCGCCCGACTATAACCGAAATCATCCGAGTTAATTATCAATTTATTCATTCTTATCCTCCCAATATTATTTACAAAATTATTATACCATTCAAGGTTTATAGTTTCATTCAAATCCGTGAATCCACTCTTTTTATTTTTTTGTTTGTGGAGTCTCTTTGAATCTGCTATCCTACTCTATGAATAATCTCTTTAGGAATAGGAATGATTGAGTGGAACAATTTTATCAAATGTTAGACTTACAACTTTCTGTTTTAATGTATTTACTAATCGGTGTGGTCGCCTACAAAACAAAAATTATTACCGATGAAAATCGCACACAATTTATCCATTTAATTTTAAGTTTATTAATGCCCATGCTTGTCTTCAATTCTTTTAAAAATTTGACGATGGAAATTTTAAAATTAGGTTTATGGGCTTTAATTGGTTCAACCATCATCTATACAGTCTCTTACTTCCTAGGCGCACTCGCTTTTTCGGATTTCGAGGATCCAAAGAAACGAATCTTGCACTACGGAACGTTAGTAAATAATGCTGGGCTGGGCGGTCAACCTCTTTCTTATTCTATGTATGGAGAACTCGGCGCTTTATTTTCTTCTATTTATCTCGTTCCTCATCGTATTTTTATGTGGTCGGTTGGAGTGGAGATTCTGGACAGTGATCAGGAAGAAAGCCATTCGACCCTTTATAAACTTTTAAGAAACCCTTCCATTGTTGCGGTTGTGTTAGGTCTTATTCGTGGGCTTTTGCAGATCCCCTTCCCTGAATTTTTAGACCGCGCGATTGAAACGATGGGATCAACCGTTTCGCCTTTATCCGCTATTATGATCGGTTCAATTATTGCCTCCATTGATTTTCGTGCTATTTACGAACGAGGCGTCATCCGCTACACGGTTATTCGATTGCTCCTGATTCCCTTTGCCGTCCTCATTGTCAGCAAGGCTCTCGGTTTAGATGAAACACTGATTGGCGTCCTAACCATCATGTCCTCCATGCCTGCTGGAGCAACTACCGCTCTTTTAGCAGCCCAATATGATCTGGATGAAGAGCTTGCTTCAAAAATTGTCTTTGTTACCACCCTCCTATCCATTGTCACCGTTCCGGCAATGATGTTGTTTCTATAACGACTTAGTGGATGCATGTCCCAAAAAGTGAGCGCATCTTTTTTATAGAGTAAAAAAACCAGTCAACTTCTTAACAATTCGTTGACTGGTTTATTTTTATTATTGAATTTTCTCTAACCATTCTTTCCCTGCTAATAAATTATCCCCATTTAATTCATGTCCTTCTACCCAAAACTCCGTAACCTCGGCGCCTAAATCTTTGAAAATAGAAACTACGCGTTCACTTTCTCTTTTGGGAACTATTGGATCATTTTCCCCCATAGATAAAAAGACTTTTGCATTCGGTAAGTCAGTCGTTTCTTCGACATCCATTGGATACATAGGTGCATATAACATGGCTTTATTTATGAGGGAATCATCGAGTAACATCATATTGATTGCAATATTTGCGCCATTTGAAAAGCCTAAGTAAATTGCTTCTTCTAAAGAAAAATCATATTCTTGTGCTTTTTCTTCAATAAATGCATAAAGCTCTTGCCCCCGCGTCATCAAATCAGGGATATCATAAGCTCCTGTATCCAAACGTTTAAAGTAACGAGCATTTCCATGTTCTAAAACATTTCCCCGAATACTTAAGACACTCGCGTTCGCATTTAACGCTGCGGCAACAGGCAATAAATCTTCTTCGTTCCCTCCTGTTCCATGTAGTAAAATAAATGTAGGGGTTTTGGTTTGACCTTTTTCGTATCTATATTTATACATGTGACTGTCTCCTTTTATTCTGGTCTTTTAATCGTAAAGATTTCGCCAATTTCCGCATAATCATGTCCGGCTAAACGACTCATGGCTGCTAAACCGATCGGGTCAATCCGCCCTTGATGGTAAAGTTCTTCTTGGATATGGTATCTTTTTATTTTTAGTAAGAGTAAATCTGCTGCTGGAACTCCATCATTTTCGAGGGGGACGTGTTGTTCTAATATAACTTCAAAGCGTATTTTTGTCTCCTTTAAGCTTGGAACATCCACCGTTTTTGACGGACAAGTTGTAAAGCTTGTTCGATCCAATTCGCTCATCTCTTCACTGAGATTGGCCGCTGTTTGATTGGCTTGAGCAACATTTTTTGAATCAACAATATGGATGACGGCTTCTTTCTTTTTCAAAATATTTCGTGCAGTATCTTTTAAACGGCCATTTTTTCTTTGAATAGCAATTGAGACAATCGGTGGGTTCGAGGTCACAATATTAAAGTAGCTGAATGGTGCAATGTTTAACACTTCATTCTCCGATAAGCTGGTCACTAAGGCGATGGGCCGTGGTATGATCGAGCCAATTAAAAACTTATAATTTTCTCTTTCACTTAATTCTTCGGGGGTGAAATGGATCATTTTATTCTCGGTTTCCATTTTCTTATTTTTTTGCTGTGTCAAAAGGGCGCACAACACTTTCAATATATTCACGATCCGGCTCTAAAAAGGGCGGTAAAGCCAACGTAGTGCCTAATTCTTCATAAGATTCTTGCTCATCAATGAAGCCAGGACCATCTGTCGAAATTTCAATAAGAATATGACCAATTCTTGTATAGAGGGCTTCAAAATAAAATCGATCGACTAAGCCTGAATGCTTCATTTCTAATCCATTATATTTTTCTTCCCACTCTTTTATTGCCTGATGATCAGCTACTCGAAAGGAAACATGATGAACCGTTCCATTTCCTTGCACTTCTATTGGTGAAGTATCATCTTTTCTAACAATCATTTGCCCACCATTGCCCCCTTGACCCACTTCTAAAAGAGCAACATTTTCTTCCTCAACTTTTAATGTGAAACCAAAGATCAATTGCATTGCTTGAACAAAATCTTCAAAATAGCTAACTGTAATTTCTATAGGTCCTAAACCATAGATTGCTTTATCTTCCGGAACAGGTCCATTTTTCCATGGAGTTCCAGGTGCCACTCCTTGATCATTTTCATCTGAGAATAACTGGTAACGTTGGCCATCCGCTTCTTGAAACGGAAGAATCTTACGGCCAAATAATTCTTGAATCCCTTCATTTTCTATCTCATATTCTTCAAAGCGGTCTAAATAATACGCTAGTGCTTCATCATTGGGCACTCTTAACCCTGTACGTGAAATAGAATTTGTTCCAAGTACATAGCTTGGAATATCTGGAAAATCAAAAAACGTTAAATCTGTTCCTGGATTTCCTCGGTCATCCGCATAAAATGTGTGATAGGTTTGAATATCGTCTTGGTTCACTGTCTTTTTAACCAGGCGCATGCCTAAAATATTGGTAATAAATTCATAGTTTCTTTGAACATCCTCTGTCATTGCGGTTACGTGATGAATGCCTATTAAATTTGTATTTGCCATTATTTAATAGCTCCTCTCTTTTCGTACATCTTTCATTTTAAAATTATCTCTAATGCGAGATAATAATAGCACGAGATCTATCCTACGTCAATTATTAGATTCGAATTCGAGATATTCTTCGATTATCCATGGAATCCACCCAATTTATTCGCCCAAGCTTCTGTATAAAAAGCATAATAACTTTGACGCTTTCTTTTACGGTAGCCTTTAAAAAACTTATTCCAAATAAGAGAAGGAAGACCAATCACAGGAAGGTAAAAGAACAATAACTTTTTCGATTGCAGAGTATGCCCATACTCATGTTTAATCATTTCAGATTGAAAATAAGTATCGTCCGCAAAAATGTACCGACTTAAAGAAATGGCTCCCCAGCGACCTTTCACATGCGTAACATAAGCCTCTTGATATTTATAGAAGGGACATTTGTAAATTTTTGTATATAATTTAAAGGTGACGAACCCTATGACATTTTGAGGAAATTCAAAAAAATACATCCACAACACCTCACTCTTTTATTCATATCTTTACTTTACCAATTGCATACAAAAAATGCTGGCTTGACAACTTATATTTAGCCACTTTCTAGGTATAAAACCAGCATCGAAAACACGATACAGAGTAACTTTCTGACACAAAACGTCAATAAAATCACCGAATCATTATAATACAAAGCGAGGGTTTCTTTTTTTTACTGAAAGCGTTATACTTATTATAAAGTTTATGATTATTTTATAGGAGGATTTAGAATGAACAAATTGGAAAATAAAATAGCCATTATTACAGGCGGAGCCGCTGGGATGGGCGAAACACATGTGCGCTTGTTTATTAAAGAAGGGGCAAAAGTCGTTTTAACCGATGTAAATGCTGAAAAAGGGCAAGAGTTGGCGGATGAATTAGGGGAGAATGCTCACTTTATTCAACACGACGTTACAGATGAAGCTGGCTGGAAAGAAGTAGTCAGTCAGACAGAAGAAAGATTTGGTCCTGTAAATATCTTAGTTAACAATGCTGGAATTAGTCCTGTTTTAAGCCTTGAAAGTTCTTCCTTAGAGGACTATATGAATGTTGTTAAAATCAACCAAGTGAGTGTGTTTTTAGGCATGAAATATGTAGTCCCTTCCATGAAGAAGGTCGATGATGGTTCTATTATCAATATCTCTTCCATCAATGGTTTAATCGGTGGAGCCGTTGGTTACACGGACACAAAATTTGCTGTACGCGGAATGACTAAAGCAGCGGCCAAAGAACTAGCGCATTACAATATTCGCGTAAACTCTGTTCATCCAGGTGTGATTAATACACCAATGGTTCAACAAAGTGCCGCCTTTGAACAAATCCAAGCTATGGTCGAAGCTATCCCATTAAAACGCATGTCTGAACCTAATGAAATAAGTCAACTCGTGATGTTTTTAGCTTCCGACGATTCAAGTTACTCTACTGGTGCTGAGTTTATTGCTGACGGTGGAATTACTGCTTAATTTGTGACTTAAAAATTTAAAAAGAATCCTGTTTTGAAGCAGGATTCTTTTTTATACCTATTTGCAGGAAATAAGTCGTGTTTTATGCTTAAAAATCTACGACGTTGTAGCTTCGAGTGTTGTATTTATTACGACTTCTTGAGTATTCAAAAGGAGTCCCATCTTCTAAATATACAACTTGTTCAATTTCTAGAATGGGGTCGTGTTCATCACAGTCTAAGTATTTTTGATCATACTCTGAAGCTTTATCGGCTTGAATAATTCTGTGAGCCCCTCCGAACTGTAAATTTAATTCTTTATGAATGTAGTCATAGATCGATTGATGTAAAATGTCTTCGTTGATTCCAGGAATTAAATTTGCATTCATGATTGTATGTTCAAGAATATAAGGTGCATCATCTACAACTCTTAATCGAATAATCTTATAGATGGGATCATGCTTGTCTAACATTAATTTTTCTTGGGTCAATTCATTTGGAAAATCCAGCTTAAAAGAAATGACTTGGCTCTTAACTTCTTGATTGGCCAGTTGTTTGGTTAAGCCTTCATACTCCATAATGCTAGCAGTAAGTCCTTCGCTTAGCGCTGTTTTCTTAACAAAAGTTCCTGCTCCTCTTTTTCGCAGGATCAGTCCTTCTAGTTCTAAAATATCCATTGCTTTTTTTACAGTCATTCGACTTACCTTAAACTCTTTTGCTAATGAGACTTGATCGGGGATAAGCGAATCCACCGGGTAAACCTCTTCTCGAATACGCTGG
The DNA here is from genome assembly GCF_900129085.1 of Atopostipes suicloacalis DSM 15692. Classification (GTDB taxonomy): domain Bacteria; phylum Bacillota; class Bacilli; order Lactobacillales; family Carnobacteriaceae_A; genus Atopostipes; species Atopostipes suicloacalis. The sequence goes on along the minus strand of NZ_FQUF01000008.1, from coordinate 31,462 downwards.
CGAATCTTTCCAGCAATCATTTCATACTTTGTCATTCCATTCCCCCTACCTAAGCTTATTTTAACAGATTTAATTTCAAAAGACTAGTTTTATTAGACATATATATATACCGTTAAATAAAAAAGTTCTTTACAAACAAAAAGCAACCCTATACTTATAGAGTTGCTTTTTTTAAAGAATATAATCTACAGGTAATTAAGCCTTAGACATATCCGGAGCTTGATTTTTCAAGTTTTGGCGATCCACTATTTTCAAGAATGGATACCAGATGACTCCGATAATTGCCATATCAATCAACTGTAACACTCCACCCATTAACGAGTTAGTGGCTAACATACCATTGGCAAATACTGGAACGGTCCACGGTACAGAAACACCCGTTGGTATTGGGAAGAGTCCAATATTCATGACAATATAATTAAAGGCTGTTGTTATTAATGGAGCAATTAACCATGGGATAAAGATGGCTGCATTCAATACAATCGGCATTCCGAAGATAACGGGTTCGTTTACGTTAAAAATACCGGGAGCTAAGGCTAAACGCCCTACATCATTAAATTGGCGACTCTTCATAAAGAAAGCAATTAAAATAACGACAATTAAGGTGCTTCCCGAGCCTCCCATTCCTACAGTATACATTTCCATAAATGGTTTAGTAACAATGTGAGGAAGAGGTTTACCCGTTTCATATGCCGCTAAGTTATCAAGCATGGTTGTATTCCAAATGGGATCCATCACTGAGTTTACAATAATTTGTCCATGTAGACCAAAGAACCATAGCAACTGAACAAAAAACACCGCTATCAATGTTGCCGGTAAGCCACTTCCTAAACCGGTTAACGGTTCTTGAATCGTATCATAAACTAAATCATGTAAGTTAGCATTTAATAAACCAATAACGAGAGCGTTGAGTAGTGTGAAAATACCTAATGTTATAATAGCTGGAATCATTGCTGCAAATGAGCGGGCAACAGCTTCTGGAACACCCTCAGGCATAGTAATGGTAATCCCTTTTTTAGTAATTCGGGCATATACTTCGGCTGCTAAAAAAGCTGCAACCATTCCAACAAACATTCCCTTCGCTCCTAAGCGATCTAATGTTAAGACGCCTGTAACAGCTTCTCCACCTTCTGTGATCATTTCAAAGGGTGTCAAGATGAGATATGCTGCTAAAGAAACAGCGCCTCCAAATGCAGGATCAATGTCATATGTTTTTGATAAATAATACCCAATACCAAAAGTAACAAATATAGACATAATGGACATTGTTGCATTTTGACCATTTCCAAATAAAGTGCCTAAAGTTCCTTGTAATTCTTCACTAAAGAAGGGTAGATTATTGATAACTACGACTAAAGATCCAAACATTGTAATTGGGAAAGCTAGCATAAAGGCATCTCTTAATACAAGTAAATATTTATTCTGCCCTAGCTTTGAAGCTACAGGAACTAACTTATCACTTAACTTGTCAATAAAGTTATTCATTGCAAAAACTCCTTTTCTTTTATTTTTTAACCGTTTACATTACAAAGTATACCATTTTATTTTTAAATGTCTAGTCTTTTATAAAATAAAGTAAGCTCTTACTAAAAAAACACCCACTTTTTCAGTGAGTGTTTTTTACTATCAACTTTAAAATCCGTTATTTTTCGTCATTTCATTAAACCAATGACCACTTTTCTTGATGGTTCTTTTTCTTTCATTCTCTAAATCAACAGATATAAAGCCATAACGATTTTTATAAGCATTCGTCCAAGACCAATTATCCATACAAGTCCACATATGGTAGCCGCGAACATTGCTTCCTTCTTCCAACGCTTGATGCACATATTTTAGATGATCTTTTACGAATTCAATTCGGTAATCATCATCGATTTGGCCATCTTCATTAATATAACGTTCTTCACCTTCAACACCCATTCCATTTTCTGAAATGAAACATTTAATATTTCCGTAATTTTCACGAAGATCGGTCAAGATATCATAAATTCCTTTTTCGTAAATTTCCCAACCACGATAGGGATTCATTTTACGATTTGGCATCTCGTAATTGTCAAAGAAGTTATCGGGCATGAAGCCATTTTCTGTACCTTCTTCTGTTTCTTTCGCTTTAATCCGACGAGGTTGATAGTAATTGACCCCTAAAATATCTACGGTGTTATTTTTGATAATTTCCAAATCTCCATCTTCGATTTTTGGGAGATAATCAATTTCATCTAACAGATCAATTAAATCACTTGGAAATTCTCCTTTTACTGAAGAATCTAAGAATGAACGGTTGAAAAAGGCATCTGCAATTTTAGCTGCTTTTACGTCTTCTTCGTTATTTTCATCTCGAGGATAGCTTGGAGTTAAGTTTAAGATAATTCCAATTTCTCCTTCTAAATCTGTTTCATGATAGGCTTTAATAACTTTGGCACTCGCTAAAGCTTCATGGTAAGCCACCTGAACAGCCTTTTTCATATCCACTTGATTTGGGTAGTGGAATTGGTAGAGATAACCACCTTCAACCGGAACAATAGGTTCATTGTGCGTGAACCATTTTTTTACGCGATCGCCAAATAAATCAAAACATGTCTTAGCAAATTCTACATAGGCTTCTACTACTTCCCGATTTTCCCAGCCACCTTTTTCTTGCATTTTCATTGGCATGTCAAAATGAAACAAGTTAATGAATGGCTCGATATCGTTTGCCAGTAGTTCATCTATTACATTATTATAAAAATTAACCGCTTCTTGATTCACTTCTCCTACCCCTTCAGGGATTAAACGACTCCACTGAATCGAGGTACGGAATGAATTATGTCCCGTTTGTTTCATTAATTGAATGTCTTCTTTATATTTGTGATAAAAAGCAGAAGCGGTGTCGGGTCCTACCTGGTCAAAAAACTTCTCTGGTTCTTCTTCATACCAATAGTCCCAAATACTGTCGCCTTTATTGTCCCCTTCGTAAACGCCTTCTGTTTGTGGCCCACTAGCTGCCGAACCCCACCAAAAATCTTTTGGAAATTTAAAGTCCATGAAACATCTACTCCTCCTAAAATAAAATGACTATACTTTTCATTTTTTTGATTAGTCTTTTTAATCTTAACAGATTTATTTCTGTTTGTCTCGTATTAATCGCTAATCTTTCAAAGTTCATTAAAAAAAGCCACCCCTTCTATTTAAAAGAAAGAGTGGTGTCAAAGTTTTTATGAGTCGTGTTCAGGAAAAAAGAGAAATTAAAGCAAAGATTCGATTTGTTTTTTATAGTTGATCACCGCTCCATAGAGGTTGGCGTCGTTTCTGTATTGAGCATTGACTATTTTTGGTTTGGCGCCTAATATGTCTAGTTCTTCTAAATGTTTATCCATTCTTACTGCCAATTCTTCGGACAGAGAAGATCGGTTGGAGATTCCGCCCCCTAGGACGATAGTGTCTGGATCGATGATTACTTGAACGTTGTATAAAATTTCTGCAATAGCGTTAAACATTTGATCGATTGTTTTAACGGCTTCTGCTTGGCCTTGATCATACAAATCTAACAATTGGATGCCATCCAGGTTTGTTCCCATTTGTTCATTATATTTTTTAGCTGCGGCGACTAAGGTTCCGTTCTTGCTCCCTGTTTCTCCGTTTGAGTTTAGGGACATGCCGAATTCTCCGCCATACATGTGGCTGCCGGTATGTAATTGTCGATTGATAAAAACGGAGCCGCCCATTCCTGTTCCCAAAACGAAAAAGACAATATTTTCTCCATTCTTTGCCGCTCCACGATCCACTTCGCATAAACCAGCACAGTTTGCGTCATTTTCAATCGCAACAGGCAGGCCAAACTCTTTTTCAAATAAATCATAAATAGGTGTGAAATGGATATATGGAATAGCACTAATTCCTTCAATGACTCGATCTTTTTGATTCACAGATCCGGGTGCACTGATGGCAATTCCTTCTATTTTTTCTTGCTTATCTATTACAGTTGTCATCTTTTCCATTAATTCTTCTAGGGTGGCAGGCGTGATAAAACTTCCTTTATCGATCAGTTCATCCTTTACATAGGTACCGTATTTAACGGATGTTCCCCCTAAATCAAAAGCCATTAGTCGCATTTATCTTCCTCTTTTCATTGTATTTTTTGAGTTGTTTCAATTCTTTTCTTTATCATAACACTTTTTATGTTAGCGCACTCACTTTCATTATACGTCTTGTATGAAAAAAATAAAGACAAAAAATCTAAAGACTAGTCTTAACCGCTAATCTTTAGATTCTATGCTTTAACTTCTTATTCTTCTAAATCTCCATAGTCTTCTTTCTTTACATCTAAATGGAAGACCTTGCCGCTCCGTTCGTAAAGAACATCTTTCGTATCTGCCCGATGATTAGCAACACGGGCAACCGCAAAAAAGTAATCGGACAAGCGATTGACAAACATTTGCACATAAGGATTAGCTTCCGACTCTTTACGCTGCGTTTCATACGCCTCTGTTTCTTGGCTAACTTCCAAATAATGATTGAAAGCCACAATCGAACGCTCAGCTCGTCGGGTCACTGTTCGGCAAACATGAAGATCTGAAGCAAGCGGCGTTCCTCCAGGTAAAATGAAAGATTCTAAAGGCTCAGGTTCATCCGCATAGCCATCAATAATACTTTCTAACCATTGAGTAGGCTCAACACTCATCCGATAAGGGTATTTTTTTGTATTAGAGGTCGCTAAGTCATTCCCGCAATCAAACAAAAATTGTTGAATCTGCTGCAACTCTTCTTTTAAAGTAGGCCAAGTTCCCTCTGAACTGGCTGCCCGTCCGACAAAACTATTTAACTCGTCAATTGTACCGTAAGCTTCCACCCGTGCCGAATCTTTGTCGACTGTATAATTCCCATTAATTTTAGTTTGTCCTTTATCGCCAACTCTTGTATAAATTTGCATCTTTTGGTCTCCTTTTCTATCTTCAATTAAAAATTTCCGGTCTCGGCTTTCTGTTTTTATATCACTATTTTAAAAAATAAACAAAGGGCATCCATCGCTTCGCAAATGAATTTAATCGTCTTTTATTCCATGAAGAAAAAACTCCAAATGACTTCTCAGCAATTTGGAGTTTTTATTTCGTTCATTTATCTTTTTAAGTGTTCTTACAGCCCACAACGTAATTGAGCATTACAGTTTGTACACGTATTGCAACCGCCAATATCTTCAACGACTCCTTGGCGACAAATTGGGCAAGTATCTCCAACTTCCGAGCCATAAACAATATCATCGGTGTGTCCCTTTTGCATCACATGTTCTTTTTCTGCCTGATCCACTAATTGACGCAACTCTTCGCTATCATCCACTACACGACTGTCTTCCACTTCAAACAATGAAACATTCTCGATATCATTTTCTTCTGCTTCAAGCGTTAGCACTTGTGAATCGCGCGAACCGTCAACATAGACTGTCCCACCTTTAGCGCCACCTTTGAATAGACGCTCATAAATTTTGGCAACTTCAGATACGCTGTAGCCCTTAGGCGCATTGACTGTTTTAGAAATTGAACTATCCACCCAACGTTGAATCGTTGTTTGAACATCAACATGTTCTTCAGGTTTGAGCTCCATTGACGTCACAAAGAAATCTGGCAAGTGTTCTTCATCCGCTTCTGGATGAGCTTCTAAATATTCTTGGACAATGTCTGAATTCACTTCGATGAATTTACCTAAACGACCACTTCGGAAATATTTAAAGGCAAAGTATGGTTCTAAACCAGTTGAAACATTCATCATCGTTCCGGTACTTCCTGTTGGCGCTACGGTTAATAAGTGAGAGTTACGAATTCCATGTTCTAAAATACCTTTGCGAACATGTTCCGGCATACGCTCCATGTAGCCTGTTCGAATAAATTTCTCACGTAATTCTTGTGTTTCTTCCTCGGTTTCACCAATTAAGAATGGGAAACTGCCTTTTTCTTTCGCTAATTCAATCGATTCTTCGTAAGCTGAAACAGCAATCGTTTCAAAGACTTTATCGATGACTGCATTTCCTTCAGCTGAGCCATAACGATTATGCGTATAAATCATTAAATCCGCCAAGCCCATTACACCAAGTCCTACACGACGTTCACCTAGTGCTTGTTTTTCATTTTCTTTTAAGAAGTAAGGTGTGGCATCAATAACATTATCTTGCATACGAACCCCCGTCTTCACGGTTTCGATTAACTTCTCATAATCGACAGTGTTCGTTTCGTGATCGGCCATTTCTGCTAGGTTTACTGCTGCTAAGTTACAGACTGAATAAGGCGCTAGCGGTTGCTCACCACATGGGTTTGTAGCTACTACTTTTTGTCCATAAGCTTTGGCATTAGTATCTTGATTAGCATTATCGATAAAGAAAATTCCAGGTTCTGCTGAATATGTTGCACAAATATTGATTAAATTCCATAATTCGCGTGCAGGAATTGTACGATACGTGCGAACGGTATAACCCATTTCTTCCCATTCACGAACATCCCCGACTTCTGACCATTTTTCGTTATAATCAGCCATTTCTTGTTCTGTGTAGTTTTCTGTATCTGGGAATCGTAAAGCCCAATCTTCGTCATTATCGACAGCTTTCATAAAGTCATCGGTTAAGGTCACTGAAATATTAGCACCCGTTAAAAATTCTGGGTTTTGAACAGAGTAAGTTCCGCCATCTTTTAGTTTTGCTTCTGCATTACTAATAATGTCTGCTGAAAAACCTCCCTGTCCCGGTGAATTTTTATGTTTTGCAATGGTATCATACATTTCGGTTTCCGCTGCAGTAAAAGGTGTAAATTTTAAATTTTCTTTAGCAAGTTGCTTGATTTGTTCATCATTCGATTTCTCGATTAAATAACGTAAAATGCGAGGGTTTTGCATTTTAGAAATAATAAATTCTAAGATATCTGGATGCCAATCGGCCAACATAATCATTTGCGCACCGCGACGTGAACCTCCTTGTTCAACCAAGTGGGTCAATTGTGCAATATCATCTAACCATGAAACAGATCCGCTTGACTTACCATTGACACCTCGTGCTAAAGTATTGCGTGGACGTAGGGTTGAGCCATTTGTTCCAACTCCTCCACCTCGAGACATGATTTCCATAACTTCTTTCCGATGGTCAGAAATTCCTTCTCGTGAATCAGGAACAAAAGGCATTACGTAACAATTAAAGTACGTAACATCTGTCTCTGAACCTGCTCCATATAACACACGTCCAGCTGGTACAAAGTTACCTTTTCGTAATTGCTTATAAAACTTTTCAAAGGATTCTTCTACTTGATTAGGATCCGCTTCTGCCTCAGCCAATCCTCGTGCATTTCGTTTGACAATTTGTTCATAGAAAACTTCTAAAGGTTTTTCAATTGCTTCAATTTTTCGAGTAATCAAACCCGTTTCAATTTCTTCTGGATCTTCTAAGGAACCTCTATACTCTTCTTCAAGCAAGATGCGTGCTTCATTTGTGTCCCAGTTTAGTTCTTGAACGTAACCAATTCCTCTTGCTGGGTATTTTGGATCATTTTTTACAGTGAGAACAACTAAATCGCCCTCGGACAATGTTTCCTTTTTTGTATCTTTGAATGAATAGCGGTCAATCATTACCATTCGAGAGACACCTTTATGTGTAATATGCATATCTTCTGTAATCGGATATACAACAGGGAATCTTTCAATATCTTTATTTAATTTCTGAATATCGATATTTAGGGGTTGAATTTTAGTCGCTTCCATGTTAGTGGCTCCTTTTTTCTGTTCATATTTTCACAACATATAGACAATTTAGTTTAAAACCAATACTATATCTTGTGATTTGCTAGAAATTAGTATACAACAAAGTGGAGTGGCTATCAATGAAAAACGTCCAAAAAATTTTCGTGTTTAGACAAAAACTCCTCTACTCGTTGAGAGTAAAGGAGCTTGAAATTAATATTTTTTAGTGTAATATTTTTTCGAATTTTTTCTTTATAATCGGAACAATAATGGGTTCTAATATTATAAAGAAACCCACATTTCCGACAGCATGTAATAAATCAAAGGGAACTCCATTAAGGTAATAAACCCAAAAGTTACTCATCCCATATAAATGAACATTTAAATACGAAATAACAAAGCCATATGCAAACCCCATAAGTCCTGCCCAAACAGCAAAAATAAGTCGATGAATGAAAGAGTCGGATCGATAAAAGTATTTAATCAAACCCGTCAATAAAATAACGAGTGCAAATGAAATAATTTGCAAAACAGTCCAAGGACCCATTCCTAAGAATAAATTCGTCAATAATATCGATAATAAAGAAACAATCAAACTATCAACGATACCGATATTTAAGGCAATAATAATGAGTAAAGCCGTCATTGGTTGAATATTTGGCATAAAAGGTAAAGCAAAAGCTAAACGTCCCACAGCAGTTAGAGCGGTCATTATTGCGAGTAAAGAGATTCGGTATACGCTAAAATAATTTGATGATTTATTCAAAGCTTTCTAGTCTCCACTCAATTTGGTCAGCTGCTTCTGGAGCATAATCAGCGGCTCCTACTTCACCAGATTCACCATTTATATAGTATAGCCAGTAACGATTCTCTGCTTCATCTTGTTCGTATCCTTCAATAGATGAAATAAAGCCATCTGTTTCTTCAATATCATATGTGTCTTCCATTACATCAAGAAGATACATACCTTCTTCAGCTGTTACTTCTTTACTTAGATCAGCAACTGCTTCTCCATCCACTAAAATATCAATGGTAAAAGAAACTTCATCCGCTGCATCTTCGGTATCCGTGGTTTCTTCTGTCTCTTCTGGGGTTTCTGCTACTTCTGTTTCTGGTTCTTCTGCTTCCTCAGGCGTCTCTTCTGCCTGATTTCCACATCCGACTAATAAAGCACCTGATAGTGAAAATAAAAATAATTTACTTAATAATTTTTTGTCCATTTTGTTTGCTCCTTTATATAGTGTTTGCTACGTTTCAAGATAGATTTCATTCATTCGCTAAAAATACACCCTTTGAAGTTAAATCTAAAAAAAATAGCCTATGCACCCAGACATAGACTCTCCATGTAGCTGCTTGACCTCGAAACAGCCCATATGCATTATTAGCAAACTAAGTAAAGATCTGGCTCCATGCTTCATGCATGATTACAGTGGCGGGACCGCGTTGGAATTTAACCAAACTTCCATACCTTAGTTGTCTTTGAATGGTTCTTTCTATCTATCAAAGAGTATTCTAGATGAATTGTTCCTTTTTTTCAAGTTTAGTTACTGTAAGATCTGCGTCAATTTTTTCTCGGCTTGGGTATTTTATTACTCTTTTACGTCTTTTATGTTTAACAACTTTTAAGTCCTAAGTTACATACAGAATCAATCCAGCGATTTAGTACTTTTTATTAAGCGCAAAAACTCCTTTCTTACAAGGCTTATCGATGCCTTAAGAAAGAAGTTTCATTTCTTATTTTATTTTTTCCAAAACCACTTGTGCAACAGCCATTTTTTGCGAGTGACTAATAGAAACAAAAACATTTCCTTCATAAGGTGACTTTACAACAACAGGTTGCCCTTTATTGTTAGTCAAAACTGATATACTTTTGAAAGTAACTGTTTTACCGATACCTGTCCCCATCGCTTTACTGAACGCCTCTTTAACTGCATAACGACCTGCTAGAAATTCTAGCTTCCGCTTCTCACCATACCTCTCATAAACTTCAATCTCTTTTTCCGTCAAAATTTTCTCGAAAATACGAGGCTGCTTTTGACAAACCGAAGCCATATGGTCTAAATCAATCAAATCAATTCCTATACCAGCTACCATATCAATAGTTAACCTCCATCATTAGAACTTTCGAAAACGTTCATAACGGTTTGCCACACGATCTTTTGAATCCTGCTTTTCTAATTCTTCAAAGGCTGTTTTAATCTCTGGAATCAAACGTTCTGCTAATTCTTCATTGCTGAATGTTTTCCCTTTTTCTCCTTCGGCAATGACTCGATCAATGACGGTAAGTTCCTTGAGCTCCGTTGCAGTCAGTTTCATAATATCTGCCGCCTCTGCGGCTAGACTCGAGTCTTTCCACAAAATAGATGCGAAGCCTTCTGGAGAGAGAATCGAATAGATACTATTTTCAAGCATCCACACTTGATCACTTAAAGCTAAGGCAATCGCGCCTCCACTTCCACCTTCTCCAAGGATAATAGCTAAAGTAGGTACTGTCAATTCACTCATAGTGATCAACATACTGGCGATAGCTTCACCAATGCCGTATTCTTCCGAATCTGGGGCAGCATCAGCACCTGCTGTATTGATTAAAGTCAAAACAGGGCGCTGAAATTTTTCGGCTTGTTTCATCAAACGCTCCGCCTTGCGATAACCGGCTGGACCACTTGAACCAAAGTTTCTACGGATATTTTCTTCTGTGTTGCGTCCTTTTTGAATTCCAATAATTGTGATTGGATCTTGATCCTCTATTAGCCCCACACCACCAACGACCGCTTGATCATCGGTCATTCGACGGTCACCATGAAGCTCCATAAAATCTGAACAAAGAGCATTGATTATTTCAATCGTCGATAAACGCTGAATGTCGCGTGCTTTTTTTACAATATCATAAGCTTTCATCTAGACACCTGCGCTTTCTGCTGGAGTTCTATGTGCAGTTAAGAGGAAACGTAAAACTTGCGTTTGTTTTTTTCGCGGAACAATGTGGTCAATAAAGCCATTTTTTAAAACAGATTCGGCTGTTTGAAAATCTTCAGGCAAATCTGAGCCAATGGTTTGTTCAATTACTCGTTTTCCAGCAAAGCCAATCGTTGCCTCAGGCTCGGCTAACGTAATGTCCCCTTGCATGGCAAAGCTGGCTGTTACGCCTCCTGTTGTTGGATGCGTAAGAACGGTACAGTAAAATAGCCCAGCTTGACTATGTTTAGAAATCGCCTGAGAAATCTTTGCCATCTGCATTAAGGATAAAATCCCTTCTTGCATTCGCGCGCCTCCTGAAGCAATATATAAAACAACCGGAAGCTTTTTCTCTGTCGCTTGCTCAAATAAGCGGGTCAATTTTTCACCCACAACAGTTCCCATACTGGCCATCACAAAGCGACTATCCATTACGCCAAGCGCAAAAGGAAGGTGCTCTATTTCTGCTTGTCCAGTCACCACTGCTTCTTTTAATTCTGTACTACTTTGGCTTCGATCCAGTTTTTCTTGGTATCCTGGAAAATTCAAAGGATCTCTTGCCGTAAGGTTACTATCCCACTCTCTAAACGATCCTTCGTCCACTAACCATTCAATCCGTTTTAAAGCTGGAAATTGGAGATGATAGTTACATTTTGGACACAGATAATCACTTTCAATGGAATTTTGAAAAATGATTGCTTGGCATTTCGGACAACGCTCCGCCAAGCCATCTGGTATTTGGGCACGCCTTTCTCTAAGTTCATCCGCTCTTCTCGGATTGATTTCTACATATTTCTTTTTCTTACGAAATAAGGCCATCCTCTATTCTCTCCTCTTATGACATCTTCTACTCATTTAAAGCAGAATGTTCCTTCACTTCTTCGATCCATTGAGGCATAAACTCCTCTTCCAACCATTTAGCGTGAACATTATCTGCCTGGACTTCTGGGTGACTGATTAAAGCTTCCAATAATTCAATATTGGTATTCAACCCCTCAACTGTCACTTCGTACAATGCTCGTTCCATCAACTTAAAGGCATCTTCCCTTGTGGGCTGATGGGTAATAATTTTAGCCACCATAGAATCATAAAATGGCGGAAGGGTATAGTTAGAATATAAAGTCGTTTCAACGCGTAAACCCATTCCTCCATTTGGTAAAAACAAACGATCAATGTAGCCGCTTGACGGTTGAAAATGATTATAAGGGTCTTCGGCATTTAACCGGCATTCAATAGCAAAACCATTTAATTCTATATCGGATTGTTTGAAGGGTAGCGGTTGACCAGCTGCAATCTCAATTTGCGCCTTTACGATATCTACGCCCGTAACCATTTCTGTGATAGGATGTTCGACTTGCAGCCGGGTATTCATTTCCATGAAATAGAAGTTCTCATCATTATCGACTAGAAATTCAATCGTTCCCGCATTGGTATAGCCAATTGCTTTCGCTGCATCTACTGCTGCTTGATTCAATTTATTGCGTGTTTCCTCTGACAACGTTGGTGAAGGAGCAAACTCAATCACTTTCTGATTATTTCTTTGAAGGGAACAATCTCGCTCTCCTAAATGCACTACGTTTCCTTGTTCATCCGCTAAAATTTGTACTTCAATATGTTTGGCAGGATAAATAGTCCGCTCAATATATAAGTGTCGATTGCCATAAATGCTTTGTGTTTCATTTTGCGCTTGCGTAAACATCGGCTCTAATTCTTCTGGTGAACTGGCTAGACGCATTCCTTTTCCACCGCCACCGTCAGCGGCTTTAATCATTAAAGGATAGCCTGTTTCTTCGGCAATTTTACGTGCTTGTTCAATATTTTCGACCAAATCTTTTCCACCTGGGACAATTGGCACACCCGCTTCTCGCATCGTAGTGCGGGCATTTTGTTTATTCCCCATATCTCGAATAATATCACTGTTGGGCCCAATAAATTTAATGTTCATCTTTTCGCATAAAGAGGCGAAGTCACTGCGTTCGGATAGAAACCCGTAGCCCGGATGGATAGCATCAGCCCCAGATACATTTGCAGCACTTAAAACGGCAACCGGGTTTGCATAGGAATCTATTCCTTTAGCTGGCCCAATACAAATTGCTTCGTCTGCTAATTCTGTATGTAAGGCATAACGATCGGCCTCACTAAACACAGCAACTGATGTAATTCCTAGTTCTCTTAAGGCACGAATAATTCGTACCGCAATTTCTCCTCGGTTAGCAACTAATACTTTTTGAAACATAGCGTCCCACCTATAATTGTTCTAAATCACTAATAATAAAGGTCATCTTTGCTTCGGAAACAACGTCTCCGTTTTGGTTCGTAATGGTTCCTTGTCCAATCCCCATAACGGCTTTTAACTTTACAATATCTACTGTAATCGTTAAAACATCTCCAGGTACAACATTTCTTCGGAATTTCACTTTATCTACTGCCGCTAAAAAAGCAATTTTCCCTTTAAAATTTGGACTCATTAATAAAGGAATGGAGCCTACTTGTGCCATGGTTTCCACTTGTAAAACACCTGGCATAATCGGATTTCCAGGAAAATGTCCTTGGAAATAAGATTCATTCGCTGCAACGTTTTTGGTTGCAACGATTCGCTCTTCTAAATCTAGCTCTTCTACCCGATCGACAAAAAACATTGGATAACGGTTAGGAATGACCTCCATAACCTCTTGAGCTGTCATGACGGGTTTGTTTTGTTCTGACATTTTGTCCTCCTTATAAAACACTAATCGATTCGAACGAGCGGTTGTTTGTACTCAACGACCGCTTCATTTTCAACTAAAATTTCTGTGACTACCCCTGAATGTGGAGCTTGTATTTCATTCATAAGCTTCATAGCTTCGACAATACAAATGACATCCCCTTGTTTCACATGGTCGCCTACTTTGATGTAAGGCTCTTCATCTGGATGAGGTTTTAAATAGAGGACTCCGACCATTGGTGACTCGACGACTTCTCCTGCCTCTTCTGTGACAGATGGTGTTGTCTCGTTGTCTGCTGCTCCTGCAGCTTCTTGTACCACAGGTGTTTGAACCGGAGCAGGATCTGTTGAAGTTGCCTCTGGTGTCGGTCCTTCATTTTTAGGTGCAGCCATTTGGGGAACTTCTTTAGAAAGGATAATATGCTCATCATCCGTTTGATAGTCCATAAAGGCTAAACTGGATTGATCTAAATGATTAATCAGTTCAGTTAATTCTTCGTATTTCATCATTACTCACCATTCCAACTTTTAAATAATAGCACAGCATTATGTCCACCAAATCCTAAGGAACTAGATAAGGCGTAGTTAATTTCTTGGTTACGTCCTTCTTTAGGTACATAATCTAAATCACAATCTTCATCTGGCGTTTCAAGTCCCAAAGTTGCTGGAACAAAACTATCCTGTAAGGCTTTAACCACCGTTACTGCTTCAACGCCCCCAGCAGCTCCTAGTAAATGTCCAAAAAATCCTTTCGAACTCGATACTGGAATTTTATAAGCATGTTCACCTAGAGCATACTTAATGGATTCTGTTTCTGCCGAGTCATTCGTTGGTGTACTTGTTCCATGCGCATTAATATAATCAACTTCTTCTGGTTGGATATCCGCCATATGAATGGCTGATTTAATGGCCTCACCAGCACCACTACCATCTGGACGGGGGGCCGTCATATGATAGGCATCACTATTCGAACCATAGCCAACAACTTCAGCTAAAATATTTGCACCTCGTGCCTGAGCAGATTCTAAAGATTCCATAAATAAAATTCCTGCTCCTTCACCCATTACAAAACCATCTCGGTCTTTATCAAAAGGACGCGATGCTGTTTTAGGATCATCATTGGTCGATAGAGCAGTTAATACATCAAAGCCTGCAATGCCGATTTCGTTAATCGTGGCCTCCGTACCTCCTGCAAGACACGCATCTAACATACCACTTTGAATTTTTAAAAAAGCTTCTCCAATAGAATTCGTTGCACTCGCACAAGCAGTTACAATATCCAAACTAATGCCACGAGCGCCTACTTTCATAGAAATGTTTCCAGCGCCCATATTTCCAATGGTCATCGGTACAAATAATGGAGTCACGCGTTTGGGGCCTTTGTCTCGCATTTTATCGATTCCATCTTGAATCGCTAATAATCCACCGATTCCTGAACCAACAATCACACCAACTCGATCTGCATTTTCTTCAATGTTATAGCCACTATTATCGACGGCTTCAACACTGGCAGCTACTCCAAATTGTGAAAAGCGATCCATTCGTGAGTATTCTTTTCGTCCCATTGTATTTTTAGGGTCAAAGTCTTTAACTTCTGCAGCTACAGAAACACCTGTTTCAGAAGCGTCAAAGCTTTCGATCGGGGCAATCCCAGAATTCCCAGCTTTCATATTTTCCCAAAAAGTCTCTACATCATTACCAATTGGGGAAATGGTTCCAATCCCTGTAATTACTACTCGTTGCATCTTATCCTCCTTAAATTCTGTTCCGATGGTTCCTTACATGTTCAAACCGCCATTAACTTCGAGAACTTGTCCCGTCATATATTTATTATCAATTAAAAACTCAACAGTTTTAGCAATTTCTTCTGCCTGTCCAAAACGCTTCAATGGGATTTGGCTCAGCATTGTTTCTTTTACTCGATCGCTTAAAGATTCCGTCATTTCCGTTTCAATATAACCAGGAGCAATCGCATTGACCGTAATATGACGACTCGATAACTCGCGTGCTAAAGCCTTAGTTAACCCAAGCAAGCCTGCTTTACTGGCGGCATAATTGGTTTGTCCAGCATTTCCAATTAAACCCACCACACTAGACATATTAATAATCGTTCCTGCCCGTTGCTTCAGCATAGGTTGTGTCACATGACGACACATATTGAACGCACCTTTCAAGTTTGTATTCAAAACATCATCGAAATCGGCTTCTTTCATCCGCATAATTAAGCCATCACGAGTAATCCCTGCATTATTGATTAGAATATCCACTCGGCCAAATCGGTCAATCACTTCGCCTACAATGGCTTTGGCTTCATCGAAATTACTTACATCGCCTGTTACTTGGGCTACAGGAACTGGAACGTTTGAAAATTGTTCAAGAACTTCCTCGCTGATTTCACGACGGCCATTTAAAACCACTTGATAGCCAACTTTCGCTAATCGTTTAGCGATTTCTAATCCAATTCCCCGAGAGCTCCCGGTAATTAAAGCTACTTCTACCACTGCTTATCCTCCTAGAAATTCTTCTATTTCTTCCACATCTGCTATTTTATCCACCACTAAAGTGTCGGGGGCTTCTAGTTCGCGTTTTAACAAGTTGACCAAGGTTTTTCCTGGACCAATTTGAATAATCTTTGTAACTCCTGCTGCAACAAGAGCATCAATCGTTTCTTGCCAACGAACGGGCTCCACTAAATGACGGACCAGTAATTCCTTCACATTGTCTGGTTGATGAGGTTTTACGGTCGTATTACTAATGACCGGAACCTCCCCTTCGGAAAATGACACAGAAGCTAGTGCTTCGTCATAAAGCGCACAAACAGCCTGCATATATGGACTGTGAAAAGGGCCTTCTACTTTTAGCGGCATTATTTTTTTATAGCCTTGTGTACGTGCTATTTTTTTAAATTGATCAACGGCTGCTGTCGTACCGGCAATCGTTACTTGTGTGGATGAATTTAAATTCGCTAAGTATAATTTTTCTTCTGGTTCATTGACTTCCCTAAGGACGGCTTGAATTTCTTCAAGCGGCATTTTCATAACGGCTGCCATCACGATGTCAGAAGACTCTCTTAATTTTTGACAATGATCTGTCATTAGTTGCCCGCGTTTTTTAATTAATTTAAATCCTTCTTCAACGCTCAACATTCCACTTGCGATTAACGAAGAATACTCACCTAAACTTAAGCCAGCCATGTAGTCAATGGCTGGCAACTTCGCTTGTATACTTTCATAAATGGCTAAACTCGTTGCTGCAATGGCAACTTGCGCGTAACGAGTCTCTTGTAAAGCCTCGAAATCATCCGTAATCCATTGACGTACGGGATAGTTTGTCAAAGTTTCAACTTTTTCATAAACGGCTTGTGCCTTTGGAAATGCGTGGGCAAAATCTTGCCCCATTTCTTTATACTGGGCACCTTGCCCGTTAAATATAATAGCTAAAGACATAAATCTCCCTCTTTATTCGAAGTAGTGACCTCGATCTTCATAGATTCGTTTGGCTTCACTTACATAATCTAAAATAATTTCTTCAACCGTTCCTTCTTCATTAACCAGTCCTGCAATTTGACCGGCCATCATGGAACCTGTTTTAGTGTTTCCTTCAACCACTGCTCGATATAGCGCTCCACTCCCTAATCGCTCTAACTCTGAAAAATCAGGATTGTCATCACTAGTAATCGATTTTTGAACAGATAAATATTCTTTTGTTAATTGGTTCCGAAGAACACGAACAGGATGTCCGGTAATTTCACCGGTTACCGTTGTAGAAATATCTTTTGCTTTTAGAATTTGCTGTTTAAAGTTTGGATGTGCATTTGATTCTTTCGCTACAACAAATCGTGTTCCGACCTGAATGCCTGCCGCTCCAAGCATTAATCCAGCGGCCATCGTACGACCATCCCCAAAGCCTCCTGCTCCGATGACAGGGATTGAGACGGCATCTACCACTTGTGGAAGTAAGGCCATGGTGGTCAGACGGCCAATGTGACCGCCCGCTTCCATTCCTTCAACCACAATTGCATCGGCACCAATCCGTTCCATACGTTTTGCGACGGCAACGGATGCCACGACAGGAATAATAACGATTCCCGCTTCTTTGAATCGATCCATATATTTGCTGGGGTTTCCAGCACCGGTTGTAATAATTTTTACGGAGGGTTCTTCAATTAAGTAATCCACCACCGCATCTACATGAGGACTTAGAAACATCGCATTTACCGCGAAAGGTTTGTCTGTTTTTTGTTTCATTTCTTCCACTTTTTCACGAACAACGTCTACCGGATCATGTCCGGTACCGACTATTCCAAGCCCTCCCGCATTGGATACTGCACTTGCTAAATCTGGATCAGCTACCCATGCCATGGCGCCTTGAATAATTGGATATTTTATATTTAATAATTCCGTAATTGCTGTTTTCATTCATGACATCCTTTTCACTGTAATTGCGGGAAATAATTATTCTTTTGTTGCTTCGATGTGGTCGACTAATTGTTGAACTGTTTGAATACTTTCATCTGTTTCAATCACAATGTCTAATTCATCTTCGATTTCACTTAGTACTTGGAAAATGTCTAAGCTGTCAGCTTCTAAATCTTCCATAAAGTTTGTTTCTGGTGTAATAATGTCTTTGTCTACTTCTAATTGGTCTGAAATAATATCAATTACTGTATCTTTAATCATTGGTTGTTTCCTCCATAAATTGTTTTATTTTTTTATATTGTTAAGCGAATTTGGCCCCATGCTAAACCTGCACCGTATCCGACCAACACGACTTCTTGTGTGCTGTTTAAAAAGATACGTTCTTCCTTAACCATTTGGTCCAGAAGAATAGGGATACTTCCAGCTGACGTATTCGCCATTTTGTCAATATTTGCTGGAATTTTATCGAGACTCACTTTTAATTTTTTCGCTAATATTTCAATAAAGCGATAATTTGCTTGATGGCTAATTAAATAATCAAAATCTTTTGCATAGTCTTGGATAAAATTTGAAAGTGATGGAATCACTTGTCGTAAAACAAAATTAAAGACTTCTCGTCCATCCATCGACATTTGACCTTTTGGATTTTCTTCTGCTGGAACGTGAATTGAATCTTTTGGATCCGGTAAACTAATTAATTCACTTTGATAGTTCTTTAATCCTTCTCCATCGTGTTTAATCAATACCGCTCCTGCTCCATCTCCAAAGAGAATCGAAGTTCCTCGATCTTCAAAATTCAAGATCTCGCTCATTTTCTCCGCCCCAATCATCAAGGTATATCCTGAAGATTGTTCGCGAGTAAGCTTTTCAGCCACTTCTAAGGCCATTATAAAACCCGAGCAAGCTCCACTGATATCAAAAGCTAAAGCTTGTTCAATTCCTAGCCCACGCTGGACTTGACTTGCAACAGAAGGCGTCGGTAAACGCGAAGACATCGTTGCAACAAGAATCAGCTGAATCTCTTGAACAATTTCTGCATCCATCTGCTTTAATAAATCCTTAGCAGCTTGAATAGCTAAATCACTCACTGTTTCATGTCCTAAAGCGAAATGACGTTGGTGAATGCCTGTTCGTTGGGTAATCCATTCATCACTTGAATCAATTCCCGTTCGCTCAATCAGTTCTTTATTCGTCAGTATTTTTTCAGGTAAATAAGAACCTGTCGCAACTATCCTACTCATCCTACTCTTCTCTCTTTATCTTTTCCTTGTCTTTTTACAAAGATAGACTTTTTACATCGTTTATTTTTATTGCCATTTGGTCTCTTTCGAATAAACAACTTTTCTATTTTATATATTTTTATGTACAAATATTTTAAAGTGTCTACTCGATGCTCCTGATTTTAGCTCACTCCATTTTCTTTGTCAACATATTTTGAGATCTGTTCATCAATTCTTCATACCTTTTTCTTTACACAAGAGCATGAAAAAACTTATTGTGATCGGATTTATTCTTCAAAATGTTCTCAAAAATCCTCAAAGGTTAACTTTTTCTTAAGCCTTAAAAAGGTCGGAAATATTTCTGTTTTTAAAATGCTTCTTTGCACGTTCTTTATTTGTAACCATTCTAAATAAATGGTAATCTATTCATATGAAACACTCTTATACTTCAAAGATAAAAGGAGACAACAAAGAAATGAAACCCATTTTAGAATTAAGAGATCTTTCTTTTGAAATCGAGGGAAGAAAAATTTTAGAAAATATTTCTTTTTCTATTGATAAAGGAGAATTTGTTACCTTAACTGGCCCTTCCGGCAGTGGAAAAAGTACACTACTTAAACTCATCGGTCATTTAATCAGCCCTTCTTCTGGGAAAATCTTCTACGACGGCAAAGAAATTTTTAAATATGCACCCACGGACTATCGAAAGAATGTTTCTTATTTCTTTCAAAGTGCAACCTTATTCGATGAAACAGTTTATGATAACTTAGCTTTCCCATCAAAAATAAGAGACAAAGCCTTTGATAAAAACCGAGCACTTAAAGGACTACATACCGTACAGCTTCCAGAAACATATTTAAATAAGCCTATTCGGGAACTTTCTGGTGGAGAACGTCAAAGAATTGCTCTCGTCAGAAATTTAATGTATGCACCCAACGTTCTATTAATGGATGAAGTAACAAGCTCTTTAGATAAGGAAAATAAAGAGATTATCTTAACGTTCATTAAACGATTAAACCAAGACGAAAAGCTAACCATTCTTTGGATTACCCATGATACGCAAGAAATCAAAGAATCGAATAGACTGATTCTAATAAAAGATGGAAGAGCGGAGGATATAAAACATGACTAATCATTTAGAAATTAGTAATCTTTCTTTAATATTATCGACTCTGTTACTAGTAATCGCTATTTTAGTGGACTATAAAGAAAAGTTAGGTCTCGGAAAAGATATTTTTATTGCAGGAATTCGTGTAGTTATCCAACTATTTATTATTGGATACGTCTTAAGCTTTGTCTTTCAGATTAATAATAATTTAGTAACATTGATAATGGTTTTATTTATCATATTTAATGCTTCTTATAATGCACATAAGACTAGTGAGGGAATTCCAAATTCTTTTAAAATCTCATTAACTTCTATTGGAGTAGGAACTATATTAGCATTAGGAATATTAGTTCTTTCAGGTGCTATTGATTGGGTGCCTTCACAGATTGTCCCCATTACAGGAATGATTGCAAGTAATTCTATGACGACTATCGGAATTACATACCAATCACTCACTACTCAATTTAAAGATAATAGACAACAAATTCTTGAAAAGCTAGCTTTAGGAGCAGACGAAAAACAAAGTTCTTTAACGATTGTTCGACAAAGTATTAAAACAGGAATGCAACCTTCAATCAGTCGTTCAAAAACTGTTGGTTTGGTCAGCTTACCTGGAATGATGTCAGGACTAATGTTTGCTGGTATTGATCCTACTGAAGCCATTCGTTATCAAATTGTTGTCATGTTTATGTTGATCTCTGTTACAGCTATTTCTTCCTTTATCGCAAGTTATATGACGTACCGCTCATTTTATAATGAAGAAATCCAATTAATGATTTAGAGGAAATTCCCCACCTAATATACAAAAACTCGGACATTCCACTATAAGGATGGAATGTCCGAGTTTTATTTTTCTTATTTATATTTTTCTACTTTGATAACCCATATCGTTGATTTTATCCATAATCTCAGTTTCTGTAATTATTTCTTCACTAAAGGTTACTCTTGCCTTACTTGAATCAAAAAGAATTTTTGTCTTCTCAACACCATTTAACTTATTTGTTGTTTGTATAATGGTCTGCATACAAGAGGGGCAAGTTAACTTTTCTAATTGTAAAGTTATTTGACTCATTTTTCTTCCCTCATTTAATAATGTAATGACAAAGAACTTAAGCAGCTTTTACGCGTGATTTTTTCACTTCGTAGCCCATATCAGTGATTGCTTTTTCAATTTCTTCAATAGAAGTTTCACTATCGTTAAATTCTACTTTTACTCGACTTGCGTTGAACATCACTTTCAAACTATCTTGGTCGATTCCTTCAACACCTCTGACTGCTCCTTCAATTTTTTGAAGACAAGATGGACAAGTTAGGGTTTCTAATTGAATGTTTGCTTTTTGCATGGTTTATTTCCCCTTTTTTTAGTTTTTATATTCTCTATTTCCTACTACGCCTTTATTATAGAAGCTTTTCGTTTTTAAAGAATTGATCCATATCAACTTTTTCTTTTATTTTGGTTTTCTGCGTATTTTTTAAAACGAGAAATATCCGTCGTATTTTGAATCAAATTTTCGCAAAATAAAAAAAGCCAAAGTGTTAAGTGTAAAAATCTTTTAACCCTCTGGCTTTTCTATTTATTCAGCTTCTTCTGCATCCTCTTTATTTTCCTTTAATTCTTCAATTAAACGTTCCATTTCAGCAATTTCTTCTTTTTGTGCTTGAATAATTTCTTCACTTAATTCCTTCACACGTGGATCTTTAAGATTCGCATTTTCACTGGTTAAAATAGCAGTAGAGTGATGAGGAATCATCGCCTTCATCCAAGCTGTATCGCCAACGCCTACTTGATTTTGAATGAATCCAAATGAAACGCCGATGATTAGAACAGAAATTCCCAAAATAAGTGCATTCATTTTTTTATTGTCATACATCTTCCACATAAACAGCATCATGATAATCGCCATTACTCCACCCATTAAAAGCGCCATATAGATCCGTGTCTGGCTAAGATGAAAATGAGCAAATTCGCTAACATTGACGAACATCAGAAAGTACATCACAATTGTTGAAGTCAAAATCATAAGCCCGAATTTCATATATTTCTTCATTAAAATCCTCCTACTATTTTAGTCTCTTCTTCAAAAGTATCTTCATACTGTTAATATAGAACTCAATGTTCATAAGAACAAGTGAAACGCTTAATAATTTCTATCTTAGATTTACTCTTAAGAAACTCTTTCGGTTATAACTTCGGTGCTTGTTTCTTGGCGATTTCCTTTTAAACGATATTTTAATAAACGCATACCATTCAAAATGACCACCAAAATACTTCCTTCATGAACCAACATCCCAATCGACATATTCATCCAATCGCTAAAGAATACACTGACTAGAAGGACTAAAACAACGCCTATAGCGATTAAAATATTTTGCATCATATTTCGAGCTGTAGCTTTCGTCAAACCCAAAGCATGGGGTAAACGACTGAAGTCTGAATTCATTAACACAACATCTGATGTTTCAATCGCGACATCTGTTCCGCTACCCATCGCAATTCCAATATCTGCTAACGCAAGAGAAGGACTATCGTTAACACCATCGCCTACAAAGGCAACAATTTGACCTTCTGCTTGTAACTTTTCAATGTAAGCCGATTTGTCTTCCGGCAACATATGTCCATGAGCTTCTGTTAAACCTAACTCGTTTGCGACTAGGTCAACTGTTCCTTGGTTGTCTCCAGAAAGGACAATTAAATTTTTAACGCCTAGATTTTTCAATTCTTGAAGATCCTCTTTAACACCTTTTCGAACTTGATCCCGTATACCCATTAAAACGTTTAATTTACCATCAACAGCCGTTAAGACAAGAGAATTTCCATTTTTTTCATATTTTTTAATGTCTGTCAATACTTCTTGATTCAATGAAACATTTTCCTGCTCCATTAAAGCAACATTTCCTACAGCGACACGATGACCATCAACTTGGGCAATAATTCCGCCACCCTTAACGACCTCTGTCTCTTCAACAGTATAGCGTTCAATTTCTCCAAGATCTGCCACAATCGCTTTTCCTAAAGGATGATCTGATTCAGCTTCAATACTTGCCAAATAACTTAGCGCTCGATTAGCCTCACCATAAGTTTTAGATTCTGCCACTTCTGGGTTTCCAATAGTCAACGTTCCTGTTTTGTCAAATACGATGGAGTCTACCTTACTAAAATCATTAATGACTTCGCTCCCTTTTAAGAGAATACCATTTTTAGCTCCGTTCCCAATTCCTGAAACATTTGATACAGGTACACCTATTACTAAAGCTCCAGGGCATCCTAAAACAAGAATAGTAATTGCTAATTCAATATCTTTAGAAATAAACCACACAATCAAAGATAAAACTAAAACTGTTGGTGTATACCATTTTGAAAATCGATCAATAAAGCGTTCTGCTTCGGATTTAGAATCTTGTGCTTCCTCCACGAGTTCAATAATTTTACCAAAAGTTGTGTCTTCGCCTACACGGTCTGCTTGAATTTGAAGGGTTCCATTTTCTAAAATTGTCCCTGCAAAAACTTCCGAATCTTTTATTTTACTTACGGGCACCGCTTCTCCTGTGATACTTGCTTCATTAATATGCCCTTCACCTATTAATACCGTCCCGTCAACAGGAACTTTTGCACCAGTTTTTACAAGAAGGGTATCTCCTTCATCTACATCCCAAATGTCAACTTCTGCAAACTCACCCTTTTCATTTTGCTTCAAAGCAACTTCTGGTGCCATATCTGTTAATTCTTTAATAGCGGATCGCGTTTGATTTAATGTACGAGCTTCTAACCAAGCACCAAATAAAAATAGAAAAGTAACTATCGCTGATTCTTCATAGTTTTGAATGAAGAAAGCCCCAATTACCGCAATTGTAACCAATAAATCAATACTTACAACTTTGACTTTCAATGCACTAATTGCTTGAATCGCAATCGGTATAACCCCTAAAATAGAAGCTAAAATGAACGCTGCATTAAATAACCCTACATTTTCAAAGCCAAAGTGAGCGATAAATCCTAACACGATTAAAATACCACTAATAAATGTAATCTGATTTTTCTTACTTAAAATGAACCTTTGCATTATATTCCTCCTCCTACATTTTTATGCATGATAAGCCGTATCGACTTCTTCTAGCATAGTATAAACGGCTTCGTAACTTTCACAGACGTCATCGGGTACGGTATAGTTATTTGTTATTTCACGTAATTGTGTAAATTCTTTATCCAATTCAGGTTGATCAGAGCCAGCTGCATTTGTTTTTCCTTGAATTTGTTCCCACAAGGTTTTTACCTTATGCATTTCAGGATGGTTCTTTCCATGAACTCGGTCAACAATCGGTGTAAATTGATCTAGTCTTTCAAAGTTTTTTTCTTTTGCTTCGTTAAATGTTAAATTAGTCATTATAAATTCCCTCTTTCTTTTATCTTGTGAATGTAGTCTAAGCCGAAAAGGTAAAAGAAAAATTGACTTGTATCAACTTTTTCCTTTTCTTTTAAGAAATGATCTATTCGCTATCCATTTTAGTTATCATATGTTTCAAGTAAAATAGGATACTAAAACTATCACTAGTTTTAGTACCCTATTTATTATCCTTAATTTCATTATTATAGAGGCAAATCTTTTTTTATAAAGATAGCATTTGATGCTGTATATAAGACTAAAGCAATTCCCCCTAGAGCAACTAATCTCCACCCAAATTCCCCGCTGGCTAAAATTGTGTCTGTATCAAATAAACTAGTTATTGTAAAATATTCAAGCGAATCTGTACTATCCATCAGTTGTTGAATCATCGTGATTAAAAAGAAAGCAAATGGCAAGCCGCCACCAATAGCTAAGGCTAAACCCGTACGGTTAAATAAAGTGGAGGCGAAAAACGAAATAGAACTCATTGCTAAAATCAAAAGAAGCAACCCAAAACTTAACCAAAAATAGGCTTCAGTATCAAAATCTAAGGCTTCATCAACGGACCTTGCAGAGGATACCATCGCATGGTTTGCCATCATTATAATTTGTTCTTCAGTTAAACCTGTTACTTCAGTAGATGCTGATAAAGCAGTAGGCTCTTTGATTAAAGTCATATTATCTTTTACTTGATCACTATTTACATTTAAAACATTCGCAGAAGAATCAACCACAGTTTGTAGCAAAAGTTCTGCATTGTCTTCAGTAACGATAACTGCTGATTCATGATTTCCTTCTGCTTCTTCCTTCTCCTCAGCTTCAAGTGCAGCTATTTCATCGGTTATAAATTGAAGATATTCATTAACAGAAAATCCATGCACGCGAGCACCCGCTGCTAAGGCATCGTTACTTGCTAAAATCATCTCAGGGTTTTCAATTAGTTCTTCCGTTGTAATTTCAATATCTTCGTCTTCCATATCATCGTCATCTTCATAGATATCTTCACGTTCATCAGTGATAATCTCCGCTGCCTCTTCGTAAGATCGTTCATCAATAACATCTTGTATGTAGATAGCGTATGCATCTGTATCCATATCTCGGGCTGCCGCAGCCTCCCACATAGCATCTTCATCCTCTTGAATTAAGTATAAGCGTTCAGAAATATAACGTTCATCTTGATTTAAACTTTCCGTTGCTGCTTTTACATCATCGGTGATAGGATAACCCGTTACATTGTTATATTGCAATTGAGAAACGCCCAATCCAGCTAATGAAATGAGTATATACATTAAAATAACTGACAAAATGAGATAAAGAGACTTTGTAAAAATAACACTTAAACGTGTAATCGGAGTAGATAATGTATAAGCCATGGAACCTGAATCTACTTCATTTACGACTAGATTATTTGCTGTAAAGACAACATATACGATGCCAAGAATCACAGCAATCAATTTGTAAAAATTTTCTAAACTTCCTAAAAGGCTAGTCATTGATGAAAGAATATTGGAAAAAGCCGTTCCTTCTGCCGCTGCAGCAATCGACGCATAACCTGTTGCGTCATAACTAATGATAAAACCCGATAAAATAGTTGAAGCAACGATTGTAATAATTACCCATAGCCTCCAGTTTGCTTGGACACTTTGTTTAAATATTGGTTTTGAGAACATTTAATCTTCCCCCTTGAATATTTCAGTGATATAATTTTCAAATGAAACTTTAATTTCTTTAAAATAAACTAAATCAAAAGATTTTAAATCTTGGATAAGACGATTAATATCTTCATCGTGAATCTGAGCAAATACTTGTAAATCTTCCGCTTTTACTTGACCAATTTGGTAACCTAAGCTTAAAAAGCGTTCAAAATCTTCTCGCGATTTAAATTCCATTCTATACGTTTTATTCTTGTTATATCGAATGTCTTTCATATCCGTAATATCAATAATTTTCCCTTGGCGGATTACTGCGACACGATCGCAGACCTCTTCCACTTCTTGAAAAATATGACTCGACATGAAAATCGTTTTCCCTTTTTCTTTTTCTTGTTTTAAAAGATCAAGGAAGACATCACGCATCAACGGGTCTAAGCCTGTTGATGGTTCATCCATAATTAAAATATCTGCATCGGATGCAAAAGCTGAGACAATCGCTGTTTTTTGTTTCATTCCTTTACTCATGGAATGCACATTAGCCGTTACATCTAGTTGGAAGAGACTACTCAATTCCTTAGCATGTTCCCAACTTCCTCTTCCTGATAAATAGATTTGATCCTTTAAAAACACTTCCCCTGTTGAATTTCCAGGAAAATTGATTTCACCGGGAATATAAGATACATGACGCTTAACTTCTGCACTGTTTTTAGTAGCATCTATTCCCTTAATAAGGACATTGCCCTCATCAGGTTTCAAAAAACCCATCATATGGCGAATAGTTGTCGTCTTTCCAGCACCATTAATACCTACGAAACCATAGATTTCTCCTTTATTAATTTCTAAGGATACATCAAATATCCCGCGTCCTTTTCCATAATCTTTCGTCAAATGATCTATATTAATGTAAGCCATATTGTAAGTTCTCCTCTGCATCAGCTACTGTTTTCTTACGATCATAAAAGTCCATAAAGTAATCTTCGAGCGTAAATTTAATTTCTGAAATGAAATTTACCTTAACCTTGGTTAATTCCGTAAAGAGTTGCTTCATCTTCTCATCTGTGAGATTTAGTTTGACCTGGTTTTGTTCTGGTCTTTCAATTGGAATAATAAATTTAGTGTTTTCCATAAATTTTTGATAATCTTCAGGACTAGCAAATTCAATTTTGAATGCTTTATTCGAATTTTGCTTTAATTGAGAAGAATCGATAGTTGAAACAACGACCCCTTCTTTAATAATGGCGATTCGATCACAGGTTGCATCGACTTCACTAAAGATATGGCTGGACAATAGAATTGTTTTTCCTTCCGCTTTTTCATTTAAAACAAATTGAATAAAACGTTCTTGCATCACTGGATCCAAACCGGAGGTAGGTTCATCTAATATTAAGATTTTTGGGTTATGCATAAAAGCAGTAACTATAGCTAACTTCCTCTTAGTTCCAAGGCTCATTTCTTTAATTTCTTCAGAGGTATCTAATTCAAATAGTTTTTTAAGTTTTTCTGTCCTTGTCAT
This sequence comes from Atopostipes suicloacalis DSM 15692, assembly GCF_900129085.1. Taxonomy (GTDB): domain Bacteria; phylum Bacillota; class Bacilli; order Lactobacillales; family Carnobacteriaceae_A; genus Atopostipes; species Atopostipes suicloacalis. The sequence goes on along the minus strand of NZ_FQUF01000008.1, from coordinate 3,824 downwards.
ATTGGTAATTTGTCTTTCTTCTGCCATAAATTTAATGAAGTGATTCCCTGTCATGCTTTTTGGAAAGGCCAACTCTCCAGGTAAATAACCAACATCTCGTTTAATATTGGCGGCTTGTTGCCAACAATTTTTCCCGTTAATATACAGTTCTCCATCTTGAGCTTTGGTAAACCCCATCAAATGACGTATAGTTGTAGTCTTTCCAGCGCCATTTGGTCCTAAAAACCCGAAAACTTCTCCTTCTTCAACTTTGAAAGAAATATCAAATATTCCACGTCCATGTCCATAATCTTTCGTCACATGTTTTAATTTAATAACAGGCATTTAATTCCCTCTTTCATTTCGAGCTTACAAACGATAAATAATTAACATCTGTAAGTTTATTTACTTTTGTTACATTTATGATTATACTTAAATTAAATACTGGGACAAGAGACATAATCAGGCATGTGATAGTTAATTAACACTTACAGATAAATTGTTAACTAATTACAAAGGAGAACCTTTCATTATGGAAGAATTAGATTTAAGAGTCCAAAGAACTTATAAATTACTTATTGAAGCTTTTGAAGATTTATTACGAGAGAAAGAGTTTGAAAAAATTTCAGTAAAGGAACTATGCGATACTGCTATGATACGACGTCCTACCTTTTATAAACATTTTTTAGATAAATATGATTTCCTAACTTTCTTTATTAAACACAAAATGAATCTAATTTTTGATCATGCATTTCAAAATTTAGAAGATGAAGAAGAGGACTTTTTTGTTTTAGTTTTTGAACAATTACTCGATCAATTTGACAACCTAGTGTATCTCCTCTTCCGTCTCCAAATGAATGCAGACATTATTGTAGAGCTAGAAAGTGTTCAAGAATATGGACAACGCATGTTAAGAAACCATATAAATACAAGCGATGATAATGATAATTTATCATTAATCAATGAATATAAAGGACAAATTATTATGAACCTCACCATTCAGTCCGTCTATTGGTATAAAAATAACAAAGATAAAATTAGTCGTGAAGAAATCATTGACCTTTACAAGCAAACTTTAGAAAAATTATGGGAATAAAATAACCCACTAACACACTTTGAATTTGTTCACACAGTAAAAGAGGTTTACTGTTTTTTATATCTGTTTCGCAACAGTAAAATGAAATAATCATCTAAAAACACAAAAAATCCTAGAAGGTAGCTATTTGCACTACTCTCTAGGATCATATTTTTATCTTATTCTACCGAAAATAATAACTCTTCTATACTTGGAATATGAATTTTGTTTTTGGTTAGAGGTTTAATCAAGCCTTTATTTTCTAGTTCTTTAAAGCGACGGCTTAGCGTCTCAGGGGTTGTCCCTAGATAGGAAGATAAATCTTTTCGTGTCATCGGCAATTCTACCGTTACTTCATCTTCCATCTCCGTATTAGCCAAGCCTTCCAAATAATAAATAATTCGATTCAAAACGGACTCCGTAGCAACTGAAGCAGTTTGTCTCTCAGATTGCTGTAAACGATCAGACATTGAAGATAATATTTTCATTGAAATTTCTGGATGTTCCTTTAAAAGTTCCAATAAATCATTTCGATTAATCATACAAATAGCAGAATTACGTATTGCTTCCGCATAATGCTCATGATACGTATCCGCAGAGAAAATCGTCCATTCACCCGTAAAGTCTCCAGGGTTTAGAACCCGAATTAATTGTTCTTTTCCAGACTCAGATAAATGAAAAATGCGAACTTGTCCTTTATGCACAATATAAACAGTATCATCTTCATCCGCTGCTTGGTATAAATATTCTCCACGTTTTAAATCTTTATGACGTGCCTTAGTTGCAATCTTCATCATCGACTCTTCATCTAAATGGTTAAAAATTGGAACTAATCTTACGCATCCTACATGTGTGTGTACTTTTTTCATTGCCGCTTATTCTCCTCTCTGCAAAAATCATTAAACGATCAAATCTCAGTAACTGGTCGAGAAGTCGGAACCCCCATGTAACTATCATCATAGGCTTCGGCAAATGCGACAAAGACTTCCTCTGAAACTTCTGAATGTTCTTCTTTTCTTTCAATATATAAATCAAATAGTGCTTTCTTCTCTTCAAACGTTGCATCCATATTATGAATACCTTCTAAAATAGCAGCCACAGCTTTTGGAGCTGTTAAGGCAATTTTTTCCAATGGGGTATCACAACTTAATGGATTTCCAGTCTTATCTCTCACTTCAAGAAATTCATCTAAATTATGAATCGTTCCATCTTCCTTTAAAGCAGTTGTTATTCCTAAATCTGCCAAATAGGCATTACTTTTATATTGTTTCAAAACCTTTCTAGCGTAGTCAATTTTCTCATTTTTATTCATTTCTTCTATAGACATTTTTTCACTTTCTTTCTGAGTCATTTTCGCAATCGGGAACATACAAAAAAGCGACAACAGATTTGCATCTTTTCTATATTGTCGCTCAAATTATAATAAAATTCAGGTATTTTGTTTGATTTCACTGTCTTACAAGCGTTCATATCCTACAATCAGACCGCCTTTTTCAGCGTAAAAGCTACAAAGACCACTCGTTGGACGTATTCGAATATCTGTTTTTGGAAACTGTTCTAATACTTTTTCAGCTAGTTTTTTAGCTAGCGGTTCATTATTCACGTGCGAAATTTCCAATACCTTCCCACTAAATCCTGCTTCTACGAAATCTTTAATAAAAGTATTCAATGCTCGTTTCTCTCCACGTGCGCGACTAGACATCTCTATCGTTCCTTCTTCTGAACGTACACCCATCACATGAATATTTAACAAACCAACTAATGAACCAACAATTTTATTTACTCGTCCATTTTTTACAAGGTTTTCAATTGATTTTAGCATATAACCTGCATGTGTTTTTTCATGGTATTCATTTAACGCATCCACAACCTCATGGAAGCCTAAACCTTCTTTTACTAATTCTATCGCTTTAAATACCAGCAAATCATTTTCTCCACCGGCAGATTTTGAATCAAAAATATAAATGTCCGCATCTGGGTTTTCTTCTAAAGCAATCTGCTTTCCTTGTTCTGCACTATTATAGCTTCCTGAAAGTTCAGAAGAAATAGTAAAACAAATTACATGATCTGCCCCTTTAAACTTCTCCGCATAAACGCCAGGTGCTGGGCAGGCTGAACTAGATTCAGAAGATTGTGCTACTTTTTGATTTAATAATTCAATATCTAAATCGGGCGTATCTACAAAATCTTCATTATCAATGTGTAGGATTAATGGGATGATATCAAAAGATATACTCTCTGGTAAGTCATTTATTTGTCGAATGTTGGAACCTGTATCGGTTACAATTTTCCAGTCCATGTCGTCACCTCTTCGTTATTTTCTTGATAATTATAACATATAAGAAAGGAACATGACAAAACTTTATCGTTTTTCGGCAGAAGACTCTCACTTCTAAGCAAAGGGAAAGTGGAAGATGAATGCCAATTGAGCGTCAGTTCAAAAGCCTTTCGTTTCTAATGCAGTGCGTACTAACTCAAACAATGCTTGTGTAAAGGTGCTAATCTCATTTTGCTTCTGGTATTCAGAAATTCTTGCTTCCAATTTCTTTGGAAACCGTATGCTTTTAGTGATTCTTTCCATTGTTATTCCTCCTATTAATAGGTATAATAAATATACCTAAAGTGAGGTGATAATACAATGAAAATCCACAAAGCGTATAAATTTCGACTCTACCCAAACAAGGAGCAAGCTATCCTAATCAACAAAACCATCGGTTGTTCACGGTTCGTATACAACCACTTCCTGAATCAATGGAACGAAACGTACAAA
>NZ_FQUF01000044.1 GCF_900129085.1 Atopostipes suicloacalis DSM 15692 | reverse complement strand
ACGCTCGCTCGTAATAGCCATTCCGTTGGCTTCTTCGATCATTCGTTCTTTCATATTCCTGGGCTTGGATATATTCCGTTCGTTGTTCTTCCATCAGTTGATTGAAAATGGTGGTTAAAATATTTTTCGATACGTCATCTTTGACAGAATGTTCAATAATGCTTTGAACCTCTTCGTTATTCAGTGTAAAATGTACTTGGGTCATATGAAGTCCTCCTAGGTATGTTTTTGCGTTAAAAACATTGTACCGTAAAAGGACGTTTATATGGCCTTTTTACTTTTACACAATTATATGGACTTTATCTTCTTTTTGACCTGTAACAAAATGAAGAGCTATAGAAGAAGCTTCATCTTTATATAATGAAATACCTAAACGATTCTCTATAATCTTTAATGCCATTTTTCCCACTTTATATTCCTCAGGATAATATTTTTTTACTTCGTAATTTAAAGGATTTGTAAGAGGAATCAATTGTTGCGTTCGATCTAATGCATAATGAATATGATCGGCTAATGCAATATAAATATTCGATTGAAACTCAATTCCTAACTTTGCTTCAGCTAAATCAATGATTTCAATAACGACATCAATTTCATCATCAGAAAGTTGATGATAAATATCTGGAAAAATTGATTTTGATACGTTTTCAGAAAGAATGAACTTTTTTTCAATAAGTGCTGGATCAATAGGATCTCCTTTTGCTTTCTGAAAACCGATTCCTCGTCCCATAACCACAAATTCATTGGCAACATCATTCGTTGTTAATACGACATTATTATTAAAAATTTGCTTAATCTTCATTCTGTCCCTCCTTCCAAATAAAAAAGCCTAAATAGATACGCAATAAATGACACTTTACTGTATTTTTTTACAGTGGTGCCAGACTTATCGAGTATATATTTAGGTTTTGCCTGCATAACCAGTAACAATCCATATCAAGTTTCATTATACACATTGAACATTATGAAATCAATACCATCATGAAAGTTCTTACTAACTTTAGAACACTCGAATTTTTAATCAGGCTAATCTTTGTTCTTATTCACTTCATCTAAAATATAATCGCGGTCAAATTTAATATAAATTGGATACTCATTGAATTCTCGATAAATATCACTTGTTATTTTATAATGCAGTTCTTGATCAGTTTCCACTACATCCGTTGGAACAACAACATCAAAATGAATTTCTTTCTTTTCATCATTTCCTTTGATCCTAAAATCATGAAAATGAAAATTTGAATGATAAGTTTTTAAAACATTTTTGACTAAAGCGTATATTTTATTCTGTTCTTCATCATCTAATATAATCGGATCTAAATGGCCTACTAACTTTATATTAAATTGCTTTTCGAATTCTTGCTCTATTTCATCAATGACTCGATGTGCTTGAATTAAGCTTAATCTAGAATCAATCTCAATATCAACCGTGGCAAAAACTTTATTCGGTCCATATTTATGAATCAGTAAATCATGATAGCCAATAGGCGTTTCAAATGAGTCTAGAACTTCTCGCATTCGTAGAATCATTTGAACATCTGGACGTGTACCCAACAAGTCATCCGAAGAATCAAGGATAGAGCGAAAACCCGAATAGATAATAAATAAAGCCACTCCAGCTCCTACATATCCATCAATATACCAACCAAATTTAATTTCGATATAATAAGAAGCGATAATAACTAAAGTCATTAATGCATCATTAAAGCTATCCTTTTTCAAAGCTAAAACTGTATTTGACTGCGTTGCCATTTGCTTACTACGGTGTTGATAATAAAAACCTAATCCAATTTTCAATAATATAGAAATAATTAATAAAAGTAAAACTAAACCTGAACTATAAACGCTCATTGGATTGAATATACGATTAATGGACTGGAGGAGAAACTGAAATCCCACAATTAAAATAATAATTGCAATAAATAACCCGCTAATATATTCAGCTCTTTGGTGCCCATAAGGATGTTCACGATCAGCAGGTTTGTTGGAAACATAAAACCCACCGATGGTAAAAAAAGAACTAGCAGTATCCCCTAAACTATTCATCGCATCTACTAAAATGGACACACTTCCAGCAGTCAACCCTGCTATTAACTTAATGGTTAATAAAACTATGTTTACCACTAAACCAATAAAACCTGTCTGTATGCCGCTTTTAACGCGTTCTTCTTGTTCGAATTTTGACAATCGCTTCACCACCTCAATATGTATAGATTATTAATCGAGAGATAAAATTCAAACATTCTATTATTTTGATAACTTAAGAAGACACTAGTGATTATCTAGCGTCTTCTTTTATAAATTTATTTACTTTCTTTAGAAATCTTTTCTTCATTTAAGGTTCTGTAATTTGAAAGACCACCTGTTAGATTATAAACTTTCTCAAATCCATTATTTACCAATATTTCTTGAGCAACCAATGAAGATTCACCTAACCCACAATAGACAACAATTTTGTTCTTTTTATTTAAGGAATTTAAAGAGTCTCTTAAAGAATCTATGGGGAGGTTAATTGCTCCTTGGATATGAGCTTTTTTATAGCTTTCTTCACTTCTAACGTCGATGATTGTAAGCTCTTGGTCATCTTCTATCATTTCATTTAATTGTTCAGGGGTCATAAGAGGACACTTCTTAATCGCTTCTGATAACAATAAGCCAGTATACATTACAGGATCTAATGGCGTAGAGATTGGCGGAGTGAATGCCAAGTCAATATTTGCTAAATCTGAAACTTTTGCTCCAAATTGCATAGCTGTCGCAAAAACATCAATTCTTCTTTCTACTCCTTCTGGGCCGATAATTTGTACGCCTAATAACCTTTCTGTCTTAGGTTCTGCAACGGCTTTAATTAAAATATCTTTACCACCCATTATTTTTAAAACTGCTGGTTTAGTCGTTACTAACACTTCTGGTTCGATTCCTGCTCTTCTCGCAGCATCTTCCGTCATACCTGTTGAAGCAATAGTTTGACCAAATAATCGTACAGCAGAAGTTCCTAATACTCCTTCAAAGCGCATATCTCCACCAGTGATAACATCTCCAGCAATCCGTCCCATTTTAACGGCGGTTGTTGCTAATGGAAGATAAATAGGAGCCTTTGTTACGGCATGATAAGCTTCCGCCACATCTCCTACTGCATAGACATCTGGAAGATTTGTTTGTAGCTTGTCATCAACTTTTATCGCACGACTTGAACCCATTTCTACTCCTATAGATTCTGCTAATTCGGTATTCGGTCGAACACCTGTAGCAACGATAAACATGTCCGCTTCATATTTATTTCCTTGAGAAGTTACTACGCTGTCTAACTCTCCATTATGGCTAGCGAGCTCAACAACCCCCTCATTTCCGTGGAAAGAAACTCCATTAACTTCTAAAATATCTGCAATATGAACAGATGTATCATGATCCAACTGTGCCATAGGATATTCTAAAAAGTCTACTGTTTTAACATTGATTCCTGCATTTGTTAGTTGTTCGGATACTCCAAGACCTATATAACCTGTTCCAATAACAATGGCAGTTTTTGGTTGTTTTTCTTCAACAAAAGATAGTAGTTTTCTAGCATTCTGAACACTTTTTATTGTAAAAACATTTGTGAATTCTTTATCTCTAAACACCGGAGGAACTGTTACGACGGATCCGTTAGCAAAAACTAAAGCATCAAAAGTAGCTTCAAATTCTTCATCTGAAGTTAAGTTAACACCCATAATCTTTTTATTTTCGTAATCAATTTTTGTTATATCATGTCCGGTATGGATATCTATATTGTAACGACTCTTAAACCACTCAGGGGTCTTTAAAGTCAACTGCTCCACATTATCAACAACTCCACCTGCTACATAATGCGTCGCAAAACCAGTATGCGCGATATCATAATCTCTATCATAAATAGTAATTTTAACATCTTCCGAATTTTTTCTTGCTTGTAAGGCTGTTTCTATTCCGGCGATTACTCCTCCAATAATAATGATTTCCATTATTAATCCCCTTCCACATACTTTCTTATTTAACTAAGTATGTTTGATAATAAAGTTTTTGTGCACATCACAATAAAGTACTGTGCAAATGTAATATTACATACTAATCTATTATACTCTGGAACTTTACTTAATATCAACGGTTTTTCTTTACTATTATTATTTTATAGATGGATAATACAATATTTGACCTAAAAAGCTCTCTTTTTCGTATTTTAGCCTGTTTTTGATTAGTTTATTCTTCTGATACAACGAAAATGGTTCGTCCATTCCCAGAAGATTCCATTAAATTTTTGTATGCTTTGATTGGTTCATCTAATGTGAACTTATTTCCAATAAATGGATGGATGGCTCCACTTTCTAAAAAAGCATGTAGACCAAAAGTTAATTCTTTCATTTCTTTTTCATTTGGCGAGGTAAAGGTCATTCCGGTTACTATAGCTTCATTGGTCATTAAGTTTCGAGGGTCTACTTCTATCGTCTCTCGACTTCCTACAATAATGATTCGACCATGTCGCTGAATGATTTGCATATCTGTTTTTAAATTTTTATTGGCTAACATTTCTATAATGATATCTGGACCTTGTTCATTTGTTAATGATAATAACTTATCTTTGTTTTGTTGCGTCACATGATCTATCGCATGATCAGCACCTAAATCAAGAATAAGATTACGTCCTTTTTTTGTACTGGAGGTGCCTATCACGATCGCTCCAATAGCTGTAGCCATTTGTACGAGCCAGTTTCCTACTGCACCGCTTGCTCCATGAATAAGGACAATTTCTCCTGCTTTTATTTTTGCTTTTTGAAACAAAGCTTTATACGCTGTAAAAGCGGGTATACCTAATGCTGCTCCTTTTATAAGAGAAACGTTATCTGGTAAACGAAAGACATTTTCAGCATCGACTACAACTTTTTCAGCATAAGTCCCTGTGTTCCTATCCGCTGAAAAAGCACTTAAAAATATTCGATCTCCTATTTGAAATCCTTCAACATTGGAACCAATCTCTTCTATTATACCTGTCGCATCATAACCTGGAATATACGGAAGTTCCGGTATATTATAAGCATAGGTTCCTGTAATTGTATAAGATTCATTTGGATTCAAGCCCACGGCATGGACTTTAACTTTAACTTCATTTTCATTAGGGAATGGTTCGTCAACCTCAACAGTTTTCAACACTTCTGGTCCACCAAACTCTTTAATTTGTACAGCTTTCAAAATGCTTTCCTCCTTTTTCCTCTTTTTAATCTTATCACTATATATATCTATTTACTAAAGTTTTTACTTGTAAACCTTTAAATAAAAGCTTTTCAAGACAAACAAAAAATATTTAGTCTAAACGAGATTTTTAAGTCATTTTGCTAGAAATCTGATTTACGTTTGGTATACTCTAAGGCAGAAAGAAAAATATTATATTGGAGGTATTATTTTGGAAATTATTTTAACACTTATTGTATTTGCTGCTTTACTTTATCTCCTCTACCGTATGCAAACAAAATATGTAAAATATTCATATCGAGTATTTGCTGGTCTAGGAATTGGTATTGTGTTTGGAGCAATTATCCAATTATTATTTGGAGTGGATAATTCTATCACTCAAACTATAGTTGAATGGTTAGATGTTGTAGGATTAGGTTATGTTCGTTTCCTTCAAATGCTTGTAATGCCATTAATCTTTGTGTCTTTAGTTCGTGCTTTTACTGAAATGGAAGGCGAAAGCAACATTGGGAAAATTGGTGCGAATGTTTTAGCTGTTTTAATTATAACAGTTATGATTGCAGCAGCGGTTGGTATTACGAGTGTTCTACTCTTTAATTTAGATGGGGCTGAATTTACTCGCGGTGCAGCGGAAAATGCTCGAATAGCCGCCTTACAAGAAACCCAAACGCAAGTAGAAGGTATGACGATTCCTCAACAAATCTTAAGCTTTATTCCAAACAATATATTTAATGATTTAGCAGGATTACGGGGAACAAGCACAATCGCAGTTGTCATTTTCTCTGCATTTATAGGGATTGCTTATCTCGGGGTTGCTCGAAAACAACCGGAACATGGAGATTTTTTCAGAAAAATCATTGATAGTCTGCATGCGATTGTTATGCGTTTAGTGACTCTCGTATTACGAATGGCTCCTTATGGTATTTTAGCTTTAATGACTAAAATGGTAGCTACTTCAAGTCCTGCTGCTTTAGCAAATATGGGAACTTTCTTAATTGCCTCATATTTTTCTGTTATTGTGATGTTTATCATTCATGCTTTAATTTTAATAATTTATAAAGTGAACCCTATCCAATACTTTAAAAAAGTATGGACCGTTTTAAGTTTTGCTTTTACTTCTCGATCAAGTGCTGGCGCCTTACCATTAAATATTGCCACACAAAAAGAAGTATTAGGAGTAGATGCAACCACATCAAATATTGCAGCCACATTTGGTTTATCTATTGGTCAAAATGGATGTGCCGGAATTTATCCAGCAATGTTAGTAACAATCATTGCTCCCGCAGTCGGTATGGATTTGACAGATCCAGTTGTATGGGGAACGATTATTGTTGTTGTCGCTATCTCCTCTTTTGGTGTAGCGGGTGTTGGTGGCGGAGCAACTTTCGCAGCGCTCATCGTATTTGGAGCACTTGATTTACCTATTGAAATTATAGGTTTATTGGTTTCTGTTGAGCCAATTATTGATATGGCACGTACCGCTTTAAATGTGAATGATAGTATTTTAGCAGGTGTCATTACTTCTAAACGATTAGGAACTTTTGACGAAGATACCTTTAATGATAATGATCGACAAGTTACACCAGACATGGAAACGAACTAGATTTTATACGAATAAAAGAGAGGCTTTTTGATTCCTAATCAGAGAGCCTCTTTACATTTAAAAATACTAATCATTTTCATTATCTCCAACTATTTGCTAGTATCAATAGTAGAGCTATTTAACAAGAATAATAATTCATGAAGGAGAATTTTTTATGGAATATATCAAATTAAATAGTGGAGAGCAAATGCCGATCGTTGGAACAGGAACAAATACTTATGGAAAAGAAAATAATCAATACCGTGGAAAGCTAAATGGTGATTTTACGGTATTAGAAGATGCTATTGATTTAGGTTATCGCTCAATTGATGCGGCTGTTTCCTATAGTAATGAAGCAGGTGTTGGAGAAACTTTAGCCAAAAGTAAAATCTCACGCGAAGATTTTTTTATTACCAGTAAACTTCCAATAAATGACGAATACATATCAACTAAAGATGCAGTCCGTAAGACAATTAACAACAGTTTAAAAAATTTTCATACGGATTATTTAGATTTGTATCTTATTCATCATCCCATCGAAAATAAAGAATATTTCAAACAAACTTGGGAAGTTTTCGAGGAATATTATAAAAATGGAAAACTAAAAAGTATTGGTGTATCAAATTTTGATGAAGAACTATTAAACGAAATGAAAAAATTTGCCACAGTAAAGCCAGCAGTTAACCAAATTCCAATTAACCTAAAAGAACCAAACCAAGAATTAATAGAACTGCTTAAAAGTATGGAAATCACTCCCGTTGCTTGGGGCCCAATGGATGCGTCAGGCGAACAAATAGAAGCTTTAACTGAAATAGGCAAGGCTTATAATAAATCATGGGCACAAGTTCTTTTACGCTATCAAATCCAAAGAGGTATTGTTGTGATACCGAAATCTCATAATAAAAATAATCAAGCAGCTAATCTAGATTTATTCAATTTTGAATTATCTGAAGAAGATGTCAATAAAGTGAGTCATTTATAAAGCTCTCAAAGAACCTAGTATATCAATTGATGTTTACCGTTTAGTAAATATTAAATCTTTACTGGGTTCTTTTATTTGAAAAGAAAATGCTAAAAAGAGACAAAAAAGCATCTCTCATGGTATAATTAAATCATGAAAATTTTAAAAATATTTACTTAATTGAGTACTAGTTTCTGTTGCCGCAGACCTAGTGCTCTTTTTTCGTCATATGGTACTTTGTCATCTAGAATCTTATAAATGATCCGTAGTAACTTGTGCCCACATGCCACAACTGCTTTTATTTTGGTTCCTCTGTTAGATATTCTGTGATATAACGATCCGAAAGCTGGATCACGTGACCTTCCGGCCATTCCACCACTCGTAATTAGGGCTGTTTTTAAATATTTATTCCCTCTAGTTACTCTCGAAG
>NZ_FQUF01000020.1:19457-48981 GCF_900129085.1 Atopostipes suicloacalis DSM 15692 | reverse complement strand
TCGGAATTTTTGATGTAAAATCTTTGTAGCACTCACGAGTTGTTTATCTTTACGCACTTGACGAGCACTTCGATGAATATCTGCTAAGTAAGCTTCTCTTAATGTTTGGTTAAATACTCCTTGTTTTACTTTCACCATCGCTTCGCATCCTCTTTCGCTCCAATGCATTCCTCTTTTTTTCATTCGAAAACTAATTCGTCTCTGATTGGATTCCATTGCGTCTAGTCTACGAGCGTCCGCAGGAGCGTCTTCGATAACCGTCCGCCAGTCAAATATTCGATCCCAATTTTTTTGGATATAGGTATAAAAAGCGTTCAATTTTTCTATCTCTGAATCGAGTTCTAAGGTACTCTCAAAAGTATCCATCCAGCGTTGAAAAGTGTCAAAATCTTTTTCATTAATCGCTTGACGTACTTTGGGCTTAAAAACTTTCTCATTCATGCCAAATGTCCGATTTAAACCTTGTGTAATATGATAAGCATCCAACTGATTTAAAACAGGGTATTTGGATTGAGAGAAGGCCGTTTGGAATTTTTCTGCTGTATAACCTTTACCCCCATCACTATTCGTAATTACCTGAGTCTTTTTTAAAGAATATTCATTGGCCGTAAGGCTTTGAACTTCTCCCCAAAATTTAGAAAGAGATTGAGTCGTTAAAATAGTCTTTGGTGCTTTTAATGCGACACGTTTTCCATTCTTTTCCCAGCCTTCATAAGTAATGGCATGGTGAACTTCCGTCTTTTTCCCTTTTTCCGTGCTTCTTACGAAAACACCATCTGCTTCAGCATAAAAGAATTGAACTTCTTTTCCTTCAGGAAGGCCAGCAGAAATTTCTAGTTCCTCAACCAAAGCTTGATCATACTTCGCTTGTGCGTTCCCTACTTTTTCTAAAATACTTTTAACCGTTTGATGCGACATTTCAACAGGCGTCCACGATTTTATAAAATGAGCCGTTTCTCGATAAGTTGTCTCTCCTGCAAGCTCTGCCATCTGAACTTCTACAAGTGGGCTATAACGTTGTCTTTTTTTTAAGCCTAACCATTCATCCAATGGATAATGACTTTGACCGTTAGGATCAACCATTAGAGTTCGCCTAAATTGAACAGGCCCAAAAATATACTGAATCGTCCGCGGATCATTCCGCTGAACTTTCCAGCTTTGGGCTTGCTTACTTTCTTTAATCGTTTGATTAAATTTCTCGAAAACTTCGCCCATTATTTCTGAGAAAGTCTGCCACATATAGCTTTGTATTTCTTTTTCAGTCTCAATTGGATTTGAAGAACATTTCATTATTTCGTAAATATCTGTTATAATTTTATCCATGGGAAGGCCTCTTTCATTTATATGTTTGTGATTGGACATATTATTATGATAGAGTGCCTTCTTTTATTTTTCCAGAAATATTTCCTAAAAAAATAATATTTTTACCCCGAGTATAATTTTACACATACCTGTGGCGGGTGAGTCGGGTGAGTCGAGAAAAGAGCTCGGTCAAAGTTTGTATAAGGTGATTTTGAGTGGGTTTGTTGGGGAGTAGAGATCGCTAGCGCGCAATTTTTCGTGATTTGTGTGCGGTGAAACCATCAGCGCGCAATTATTCGCAGGTTGTGTGCGATGAAACCATCACCTCGCAAATATTCGCAGTTTGTGCGCGATGAACTCATCAGCGCGCAATTCTTTGCAGTTTGCGTGCGATAGAGCCTATCACCACGCAAATATTCGTAGTTTGTGCGTGATAGAGCCCATCAGCGCGCAATTTTTCGCAGTTTATGTGCGATGAAACCGTCACCTCGCAAATATTCGCAGTTTGTGTGCGGTGAACTCATCAGCGCGCAATTTTTCGCAGGTTGTGTGCGGTGAACTCATCAGCGCGCAATTTTTCGTAATTTGTGCGGGATAGAGCCATCAGCGCGCAAATATTTGTGATTTGTGTGCGATAAACCTATCTACACGCAATTATTCGCAGTTTGTGCGGGATAAACTCATCTGTGCGCAATTATTCGTAGTTTGTGGGCGATAAACCTATCTACACGCAATTATTCACAGTTTGTGTGCGATGAAACCATCTCCATGCAAATATTTGTGATTTGTGTGCGATGAAGCATCCTGCACGCAAATATCTGCAATTTTTGTGCGATGGACATACCTTGCACGCACTTTTCTACAATTTACGCGCGCTGAAGCCCATCGCTAGCACATAATTAATCCACTCCATAAAAAAAGAGCACACGTTGGTTCAGTAAACCCCACTATGCGCTCTTTCCTAAATTATGAACGTTTAAAACTTCTTAGCTTCTTCTAAAAAATCAAGTAAAAATTGTTTGCAATCGATACTTTCTGTTTTCTTTTCACCGTATTTACGGACAGAAAGAACTTCGTCTTTGATTTCATTTTCCCCAATAACGATTTGATAAGGGATTTTCATGGTTTGAGCTTCACGAATTTTGTAGCCCATTTTCTCATTTCGAAGATCGGCTTCTACTCGGAGCCCTTTTCGTTTCATGTCGTTGACTAATTCGACAACGGCATCTCCATGAGCTTCTTCATTTACTGGAATAACAACCGCTTGAACTGGAGCTAACCAAGTTGGGAATGCACCTTTGTAACGTTCCAACAAGTAAGCGACAAAACGTTCCATTGTTGAAACGATTCCGCGGTGGATAACTACTGGACGATGATCGTCATTTCCATCTTCTCCAACGTAAGTTAAATCGAAGCGCTCTGGTAACAAGAAATCTAACTGGATAGTAGACAATGTCTCTTCATTGCCGAGGGCGGTCTTTACCTGAACATCTAATTTCGGACCATAAAATGCCGCTTCCCCTTCAGCTTCCACATAGTCTAATCCTAAATCATCCATTGCTTCTTTTAACATACTTTCCGCTTGTTCCCACATTTGGTCATCATCGAAATATTTTTCTGTGTCTTCTGGATCTCGATAACTCAAGCGGAAGCTGTATTCTGTAATATCAAAGTCTTTGTAAACTTCCAGCAATAATTGAACAGCTCGGTTGAATTCCTCTTTAATTTGGTCAGGTCGAACGAATATATGTGCATCATTTAATGTCATTTCACGAACACGTTGTAAACCTGAAAGTGCGCCTGATTTTTCATAACGGTGCATCATGCCCAGTTCCGCAATACGAATAGGTAATTCACGGTAACTATGTGTGTGATTTTTGTAAATTAACATGTGATGAGGACAGTTCATCGGACGTAAAACCAACTCTTCGCCATCGCCCATATCCATTGGTGGGAACATGTCTTCTTGGTAATGATCCCAGTGGCCAGAAGTTTTGTATAATTCAGTGTCAGCCATAATCGGTGTGTAAACATGGTCGTAGCCAAGGCTGACTTCTTTATCTACAATGTAGCGCTCAATCGTACGACGAACAGTTGCTCCTTTTGGTAACCAGAAAGGCAAGCCGGAACCAGCTTCTGGACTAATCATAAAGATATCTAATTCTTTACCGAGTTTACGGTGATCACGTTCTTTAGCTTCTTCGCGCATTTTTAGATAGGCTTTAAGGTCTTTTTTATTGAAGAAAGCTGTCCCATATACACGCTGCATCATTTTATTGTCTGAATCGCCTCGCCAATACGCACCAGCAAGTGAAAGTAATTTGAAGACTTGAACATAACCAGTAGAAGGAACATGGATTCCACGACATAAATCAGTGAAATCACCTTGTGTATAAACAGAGATTTCTTCGTCTTCAGGTAAATCTGTGATCAATTCTACTTTGTATGGATCGTCTTTGAAAATTTCGAGCGCTTCTTCACGACTTACTACTCGGCGTTCGAATGGATAATTGGCTTTAACAATTTCCATCATTTCTTTTTCAATTTTTGGAAGTTCTTCTTCTTGGAGTTGTTCTTCCATATCTGTGTCATAATAAAAACCATTTTCAATAGCCGGTCCCACTCCAAAATGGACATTTGGATGTAGACGTTTGATTGCCTGTGCCATAATATGTGCAGCAGAGTGGCGCAAAATTTCTAACGCTTCATCGCTATCTTTGGTAATAATATCAATCGTTCCATCTTCAGTAAGTGGTCGTCGGTAATCTACTAACTCTCCATTAAAACGTGCAGCAATTCCAGCTTTTTGTAGTCCTTTACCAATTGTTCCTGCAACATCTTCTGCTGTAGAATGCATCGGTAAAGATTTTTTTGAACCGTCTGGTAAAGTAACTAAAATTTCTGACATATTTAAATCTTCCTTTCTTTTTCCTAAATAACTTCTTCGTCAAGAATAATAAGTGTTATAAAAATAAAAAGCCCCATTAGATGCGTTCGAAAACGATCTAATGGGACGTTGAATACGACGTGGTTCCACCCAAGTTCAATGAAAAACTCTTAGGTGTGGAAATTGCTGGGCAATTTCATCCATTAAATAAAACGAGTTTCCATTCTTGCACTTGTTAACGCCAAGCAACGGTTGATTTGTCATCAACATCTCGAAAGTGGTCAGTGAAGATTTATTTTAGAAAACTCTCATCGTATGTTCTCTTTTCTGTAAAATAAATAGACTTCAAAGGTGTCTTTCTCAAAGATTCATTTTAAGTTATCCATACGATACCACTTTATTCATTTTCTTGCAAATGTTTTTTCTTTAAAATTGCGTGAAGGAACATTTCGTCAGAAATTTCCGTCCCAAACACGACAAAGGCATCCGCGCGTTTTTAAAACGCCGTCTGGTGGGGAATAAGACCATCTGCGCGTACTTTTCCGCGGTTTGTGTGGGATAGAATCATCTACACGCAAATTTTTGCGATTTATGGGCGATAGTCCCCTCTTACACGCACTTTCTCGCAATTTGTGCGGGATAAAACTTTCTGCGCGCAAATTTTTGCGATTTATGGGCGATAGCTGCCTCTTGCACGCACTTTCTCGTGGTTTGTGCGGGATAGAACTTTCTGCGCGCACTTTTTCGAGATTTGTGTGGGATAGAACTTTCTGTGCGCAATTTTTTACGATTTCTGAGCGGCAGCAGTCTCTTGTACGCACATTCTCGCGTTTTGTGCGAGATAGAACTTTCTGCACGCAAATTTTTACGATTTGTGGGCGGGAGCAGTCTCTTGCACGCACTTTCTCGCGTTTTGTGCGAGATAGAACCATCTACACGCAAATTTACGCAATCTGTGCGGGATGAAACCTTCTGCGCGCACATTTACGCAATCTGTGTGGGGTAAAACTTTCTGCGCGCAAATTTACGCAATTTATGCGGGATAGAACTATCTATGCGCAAATTTTTCGCGATCTGTGAGCGGTAGCTGACTCTTACGCGCACTTTCTCGCGATTTGTGCGTAGAGAAAATTTCCAGTGATTTTTCAGTATAAAATCGCTGGAATATAATAGTTATTTTTTAGTCAACTGGCCTTTAAAAGACGATTCTTCGCCTGGTGGAAAAATAAATCGCTTTTGAACAAAAAAGGCAAGGAAAAACAAACTGCAATCGACTAGAATTTTTGTTATGAGTTCGTATGGAAGAATCGTTTTAACAAAATAGGTTACTAGCAGACCGGATAGTAGCATCTGAATGATTGACAGCAGTACGTAACGAACGAAGGCTGTTTTCACTTGACGATTCTCTTTAAAAACGACTTTTTTATTTAATGTGTAATTTACAATACTTGAAATAATTCTAGCGATTGTGGTTGCCAGAATTATATACATTTTTGGAAAAGGCTGTTCCAAAAAATAAATAAAAAGCGTAAAAAAGGCTAGATCAATCGCTGTTGATAATAAAGAAGACGCCGCAAATTTGATAAAGACAAAATGGGCTTTGAAAAATTGTTTAAATGGCATAACGTGTATTTCCTTTTCTGTAATCTGTTAAAAAGAGAAAACCCCTGATTTCTGCTCAGAGGCTCTATTTTTATCACACTATTCGATTTTCCTCGTTCTACTCACTTAGTCATTCCGACGATTTTTACCGGTAACTTCGATTTCATCGGTTAAAAAGCGGATGCGCTCCATGATTCGTTTGGCCTTCAGCTGCTCATCGTCGTTATGTTGGTTGAAGCGAAAATGCTCATTTTCGAGTCGATCCATGGTGAAATTCGAGCTAAAAAGTGTGGGTAGTTCGTTTTGCATTCGGTATTGCAAGATGACCCCTAGCACATCATCGCGAATCCACGAGGTTGCATACTCGGCTCCAATATCATCCAACATTAAAATGGGGGTTCCTTTGTAAGAATCAAGCTTCTCTCCGGTTGTTTGCTGTCCGACTGAGCTACGCATTTCGGTCGCAAAGGTTGGGTAATGCACGAGCGTGGATGGGTAACCAAACGTTGAAAGTTCGTGGGCGATTGCCCCTAAAAGATAGGTTTTTCCCACACCAAATGCGCCGTGGAGATAGAGTCCTTTATGGAAGCCATCGGGATTTTTTATATAATCTTCTACGAATTGGATGGATTGATCCAACGCTTCGCGACGTCCATGGGTCATTTCAAATTGGTCAAAGGTGGCTTCTTTGATATCTTTTGGCATGTACACGGAATGAATGCGGCGTTTTAAATCTTCTTGTTTTCGTTTTTCTAAATGCTCGTCGGTTGCGACATAAGTGACTTCGATTCTTTTATTGTTCAAAATCAACTTGGGGATATAACCGGGCATTAATTGTCCTTGGCCTTTGCGGGCTTTTTCTTTTTCTAGGACAAATTCGTAAAGATTCGCTGCGCTGCGCTCGACGGCATTTGTAGTTAGTTCTTTTTTGTGGTTTTGAATGAAGGTGACAACCTCTTCGTCTTGAAGAGCTTGATTAATCAATTCTTCATATTTTCCACGTGTTTCGGATGAACTCATCATTTTATTTAAGTAATCGCCAATACTTTCCATTAGTTATCTCCCTCCTTTTGTTGTCTCATTCGTCTAATTTGTTCGAGTCGAATTTTCAAGGCATCTTCGTCTTGAGTGGAAACTTGTTCGTCGTCGGTTGTTTGTTTTTTATCGTCTTGTGCCCAATCGGGTAATGTTTCTTTTTTCCGATTTTTGCGATAATTGTTTTGGTAAGAATTATTTTGTTTCTTGGGTTGGGCATTTTTATTTTGAGCCTGATTGTATAATTCTTTTACTTTTTGAATGGCTTGTTCAGGAGTCCGAACACCACTTTGCGCCCAATCATTGGCTATCTTCATGGCATAGTTTTTCTCCAACACGACCGCTTCTTTCACAACTAAAATGTAATGTAGTAAAATATTGATCACATCTTTACTTAAGCGAGAAGATTCAACGAGTTCTTTTAATACCCACGTTTCGTTACTCGTTACAAATCCTCCTTTTTGGTCTTTGATGGATCGTAAGTAATTAGCGGGGGCTGTTTGTTTGGCATGAGAAATAACCGAGGTTTCTGTTGCCGTTAAGTTTTGTGTTGTGCCCTCTTTTTTTGTTTCGTTCTTACTTTCAGTTTGTTCGTTTGGTTGGTTTAAAACTTGTGGACTCTTTTGTGTTTGTGTTTGTTGTTTATTTAAGTACGAACGCTGCACATTTGAAACGAATTTATTTTTATTGACTTCACCTGATTCAATGTCTGCACTCTCCAAAATAAGAGCTTGCATCGTCATTTCGTCAATTCCGTAGACAATGTGAAAGGTGTAAATCAATTCTTTAATTTCTTTAGTAAAGCTTTCTTGGCGGACAAAATGTTTATTGAGTCCTGCTTTAAAAAAATTATAGTCAAAGCTATCTACGTTTTCAATGGTTTCTGCTAGTTTTGGCTGAGATTGCGATTCAATCGGCATGAAATCAGTTTGACTTAAAACGTCTGTATTGTTCACATCAAAATGATACACGTCTAAAAAGGACCGTGTAATTTCTCCATAAGACGTTTTGTCTTTTTCGTCTGGAAGAAAATCAGCTATTTCTTCATTAAATAGTCGTTCCCCAACTTTTTCTATTAATAGCGTGCGAAATAGACTATCTTTGAAAAAGGCTGGTGCGGTAAGGGGTCGGACGAGTTGATAGAAATATTGGTCGTTATTTTCTTGCGAACGATAAACGCGTAGTAAGCCAATCCCTTCTAAACGGATGCGTGCTTTATAAAAGTCTGGAATCCCGATATCTAATTTTCGAAGGAGTTCAGAAACGGTGACTCCTTTTGTCTGGGCGAAAAATTGCGTTTCTCCAAATAACGTGAGATATAATGCATAAGCGGATCCGCCTATAATGGGTTGATATAATTTCGTCAAGACGTGTACATTTTGCATAGTTAATGTATTGGTTGATTCTATTTTGATAAAGCTTTTTGGGTCGATGGCTTGCCATGGGTATTTTGTCATTGCACACGTCTCCTTTCTTTTGGGTGCTACGAAGCAGGAACTTTGTATGTTTACTTTTTTGGTCATTTTCCGAAGGAGGAGGGGTTAATCTTCTTCTTCGGGGTCGTCGTGTTTGTCGCCGATGTTTTGCATTTCTTGCATGAAGACGTTGATGTCTTGGAATTGGCGGTAGACGCTGGCGAAGCGGATGTACGCGACGTCGTCTATTTGGGCGAGTTCTTCCATGACGTATTCGCCGATTTGGGCGGATTGAATTTCACGAAGGCCTTCTTCGCGTAGTTTGGTTTCGATTCGGTTGACGATGTCTTCTTGTTCTTTGGCCGAGAATGGTCGTTTTTCGAATGCTCGGTGGATGCCTCGAAGAATTTTTGCGCGATTGAATTCTTCGCGATCGCCGTTTTTCTTGACGACGAGTAGTGGTGTTTCTTCGATTCGCTCGTAGGTGGTGAAGCGGTATTGGCAATTTTCACATTCGCGTCGGCGCCGGATGGTTGATCCGTCATCGGCGGGCCGGCTATCGACGACTCGGCTGCCGTTGTATGAGCAGCGTGGGCACTTCATATTGATCAGTCCTTTGTATATTCTTGTTCTACATTATAACATATGCGATGTAGACTTGTGAATGATATCTAAAGTTTCCTGTAACGAAGTGGATCTTTTTGGTGGAGATATTTCGCGGTGGCGAAATATTTCCTTTTGGTTATGAATGAAAAAATTTGCTGTAGGCAAATTTTGACCTTATAAGTTCTTTTAAGTTCTTGGTTGGTGCTTTTGAGTTTTTTTGAGTTGGATTATTTGGTCTAGTTTAAAGGGAGGGCGTCTGCGCGTAAATTTTGATTTTTGTTTGTGCTCGAGCCTTTATCGCGCAAATTTTTACTTTCTGTGTGCGGAGAACTCCTCTTACGCGCAAACTTTTACTTTTTGTGTGCGAAGGACCCTTCTATCGCGCAAACTTCTACTTTTTGTGGGCGGTGGACTCCTCTTACGCGCAAATTTTTACTTTCTGTGGGCGGTAGACCCCTTTATCGCGCAAATTTTTACTTTCTGTGTGCGGAGAACTCCTCTTACGCGTAAACTTTTACTTTTTGTGTGCGATAGACTCCTCTTACGCGCAAACTTCTACTTTTTGTGTGCGGTAGACCCCTCTTACGCGCAAACTTTCACTTTCTGTGTGCGGTAGACTCCTCTTACGCGCAAAATTTCGCTGTTTGTGGGCGGTGGAACCTCCTGCGCGTAAACTTTTACTTTTTGTGTGCGGTGGACCCCTCTTACGCGCAAATTTTTACTTTTTGTGTGCGGTGGACTCCTCTTACGCGCAAATTTTTACTTTCTGTGGGCGGTAGACCCCTCTTCCGCGTAAACTTTTACTTTTTGTGTGCGATGGAACCTTTATCGCGCAAACTTCTACTTTTTGTGTGCGAAGGACCCTTCTATCGCGCAAACTTCTACTTTTTGTGTGCGGTGGACTCCTCTTACGCGCAAATTTTTACTGTTTGTGTGCGATAGACCCTACTATCGCGTAAACTTCTGCTGTTTGTGTGCGGTAGACTCCTCTTACGCGTAAACTTTTGCTGTTTGTGCGCGGTAGACCCCACTTCCGCGCAAACTTCTACTTTTTGTGGGCGGGGGAACCTCTTCCGCGTAAATTTCTACTGTTTGTGTGTGGTGGAGCCTTTACCGCGCAAACTTTTACTTTTTGTGTGCGAAGGACCCTTCTATCGCGCAAACTTCTACTTTTTGTGGGCGGTGGACTCCTCTTACGCGCAAATTTTTACTTTCTGTGGGCGGTAGACCCCTTTACCGCGTAAATTTCGACTGTTTGTGTGCGGTGGACTCCTCTTACGCGCAAACTTTTACTTTTTGTGGGCGGTGGACCCCTCTTACGCGCAAATTTTTACTTTCTGTGGGCGGTAGACCCCTTTACCGCGTAAATTTCGACTGTTTGTGTGCGGTGGACTCCTCTTACGCGCAAACTTTTACTTTTTGTGGGCGGTGGACCCCTCTTACGCGTAAATTTTCACTTTCTGTGGGCGGTGGACTCCTCTTACGCGCAAATTTTTGCTGTTTATGTGTGGTAGCCCCCTCTTACGCGCAAATTTTTGCAGTTTGTGGGCGGTAGAACCTCCTGCGCGCAAACTTCTACTTTTTGTGCGTGGTGGGCTCCTCTTCCGCGTAAACTTTTACTTTTTGTGTGCGATGGAACCTTTATCGCGCAAACTTCTGCTTTTTGTGGCGAAGGACCCTTCTATCGCGCAAATTTTTACTTTTTGTGGGCGATAGACTCCTCTTCCACGCAAACTTCTACTTTTTGTATGCGATAAGCTCCTCTACAGCGCACTTATTCTGCAAATTCTATTTCAGGGACAACTGTTTTAAGCCATTTTCTTACTTGACTAAGTGTATTTTCGATGGTCCCGTTATTATCGATTAAGATGTCGGCTAATTCGGCTTTTTCTATTAAGGGCATTTGAGAAAGGATGCGATTTAATGCTTCTTCTTCAGTTAGCTCTTTGTTTCGATTGCGTAAGCGCGCTTTTTGGATATCTACGTCCACGTAGACGACCATAATTTCATCGACTTGGTTTTCGTACTCTTCTTCGTAAAGGAGTGGAATATCCAAAATAATTAATGGGGGATTTTTCTTCTGGCACTCGGATAGTTGTCGTTTAATTTCTGCGCGTATTCGTCCTTGCACAATGTCGTTTAGTTGATTTCTCTTTTCTGGTGAAGCAAAAATAACGTCCCCTAGTTTTTTTCGATCCAGTTCTCCATTTGCTAATAACATGTCAGCCCCAAATTGTTCACAAATTTCTGAAATAGCGGGCGAGCCAGCTTTCATTACTTCGCGAGCGATTAAATCCGCGTCAATGATTGGAAGATTTAAGGAGCCTAAGTAGGCACTGACTGTTGATTTTCCAGAGGCAATTCCTCCGGTAAGACCTAATATTTTTGTCATTGTTTTATCCTTTCAGCGGTTGGCAAACGGGGCAATAATGCGTACCGCGGCCAGCAACTTTTATTTTCTCAATCATTGTTCCACACGCTTCACACGCTTGGTTCTCTTTTCCATACATTTTTAAATGATTTTGAAAGGTTCCAATATCTCCAAAAGCGTTTTGGTACGTCCGAATCGTCGTTCCACCGTTCTTCACCGCTTCATCTAAAATGAAAATAATTGCTTCGTGAAGTCTTACTTGCTCACTTTCTGTTAATTGCTTTGCCGGAGTTAGCGGATGAATTTTTGCGCGATATAAAATCTCATCCGCATAAATATTACCAACTCCGACGACGACTTGTTGGTCTAACAAAACACCTTTAATGGCTTTGGTTCGTCGGCTCAAAAATGCTTGCATTTTTTCAAAAGAGAAGTCTTCTTTTGTTGGCTCTGGTCCTAACTTTGCCAGAGATTTATGCTGAAACTCCTTGCCACGAGGCACAAGACTCATTCGCCCAAACTTGCGCACATCTAAATAACGGAGTTCTTTCCCGCTTTTTAAATGGAAAACCACGTGCGTATGCTTGGAATTCGGGGTCATTTCCCGAAGGGGGGTGGGCTCAATGAGTTGATATTTTCCTTCCATCCGCAGATGGGAAATGAGGACGTCATCCGTCAGGTAAAACAGCAAAAATTTCCCGCGGCGTTTGACCTCTTCAATCGTTTGATTTTGGAGGGTGGATTTGAAGGTTTCGACGTCGGGGGACTCGATAATTCGTGGCCAAAGCACCGTCACTTCGGCCACCGTCTCCCCTTTTACCATTTGATTGAGTCCTCGTTTTACACTTTCAACTTCTGGTAATTCTGGCACTGCTTGTTCGCTCCTATTCTACAACTTTTACAGATCATACCAAGTGTCCCCTGCGTTGCTATCGACTTTTAGAGGAATCGCAAGGTCCAGCGCACTTTCCATGGTTTCTTCAACCAGTTTTTTCAAAGCTGGCATTTCGGCTTCGGGTGCTTCAAAAACCAACTCGTCATGCACTTGTAGCAACATTTTCGCTTCCAATTTTTCTTTTTCGAGGCGTTCGGCCACCTGAATCATCGCTACTTTAATAATATCGGCCGCACTTCCTTGAATTGGCGTGTTCATCGCTGTTCTTTCGGCAAATGACCGCAAATTAAAGTTTCGCGAATTGATGTCTGGCAAATAACGTCGGCGGTGGAAAATTGTCTCCACAAAACCTTGATCCTTTGCTTCGCGAATGATGTTGTCGATGTAGTCTTTAACTCCGGGGAAACGCTCAAAGTAAGTGTCGATATACTCTTTGGCTTCCGCACGGCTGATGTTTAGATTTTGTGAAAGGCCATAATCAGAAATTCCGTACACGATTCCGAAGTTTACAGCTTTCGCATCTCGTCGCATATTCGGAGTCACTTCGTCAGCACTTTCCAGTCCAAATACGCGGACGGCCGTTGTTGTGTGGACATCTTCGTTATTTTTAAAGGTTTCAATTAAATGCTTGTCTTCTGAAATATGAGCCAGAATCCGAAGTTCAATTTGCGAGTAGTCTGCACTAAATAGTTTCCAATCTTTTTCTCGTGGTACAAAGGCTTGTCGCACTTTTCGTCCTTCTTCGAGACGAATCGGAATATTTTGTAAGTTTGGATCTACTGAACTTAAGCGACCGGTACGCGCAACAGTTTGTTGATACCGTGTATGCACAAGGCTCGTTTCAGGGTCAATAACTTTTAAAAGGCCATCCACATAAGTCGATTGGATTTTGGCGATTTGACGATATTTTAAAATATGTTCCACAATAGGCGCTTCAGCTTGTAGCTTTTCTAAAACATCTTGCGCAGTTGAAAAGCCAGTTTTCGTTTTACGAATTGGTGTGTAGCCCATTTTCACAAATAAGATTTCGCTCAGCTGTTTTGGCGAATTGATATTAAATTCTTCACCGGCTAAACCATAAATAGTTTGTTCAATATTAGTTAAAATTTCAGCAAATTCGGTTTGTAGTTTTTCAATTTGTTGGGCATCCACTTTGATTCCATCAATTTCCATATCACCTAAAATATAAGCTAAAGGCATTTCGATTTCGTAAAGAAGCTCTTCTTGTTCATTTTCGACGAGTTCTTTGGAGATTTTTTCTCGAATCGAAAATAAGCCATCCACTTTTGAGGCGACATGTTTGAACATTTTTTCGTTGTCTGTGGGTACTCCTCGTTTCGCGCCTTTTCCATAAACGGCTTCATCTGGAAGAACGCCTGGATACCCATTTTTTTCAGTAATATCAGCGACGTCTCCACTACTGCTGTCTTCAGATCGGAGAAGGTAAGATGCCAAAACCGCATCAAAGTCGACACCCTTTAAGCTCAAGCCGCGTCTTTGAAGGGCGACATAATAGGCTTTCAAATCATAGGTTATTTTGTGCTTGTTCGAATCTTCAATATATGTTTTGAATGCTTCGGAGGCTAGAGCTTGCGTGATAGTGGTGAGATAAACTTTCTCGTCATCTCCCCAAGCTACCGTTTCAATTTCTGCTTTATGGTAATTTTCGTCCAGCATTTCTAAATAAAGCACCGTTTGCTCGGCAAACATTTCCGCCGTGATTTCATCAACCACTTCATATTGAATCTCTTTTTCTTCTGGCTGTTCGCCCAAACTTTCCATGTACGCTTCCGTATCTAATTTTTCTAAATGCGAATTAAAGTCCATTTCTTTGTAGAACGCAATTAATTTTTCAATATCTTTTCCAGGATAATCTAGCTCATCTGCACTAATTTCAATTGGAGATTCCGTATTGATTTGTGCGAGCTTTTTACTTAGAAAAGCTGTGTCTTTTTCATTGATTAGATTTTCTTTCCGTTTGGATTTGTTCATTTCATCAATGTGCTCATACAAGTTTTCCATCGTGTCGTATTGTTCGAGCAATTTAATCGCCGTTTTGTCGCCGACGCCTGTTACTCCCGGAATATTATCGGAAGGGTCTCCAGAAAGCCCTAGATAATCGACGATTTGATCGGGACGCACCCCCATTAGGTCTTTGACTGTCTCCATTGTATACTCTTCAACATTTGAGACACCTTTTACGGTAATATCCACTCGAATGTCTTCGGTAACTAATTGGGTTAAGTCTTTATCTCCACTCAAAACGACTACTTCATAATCCTGCTTTTCCGCTTCATTTGCGAGGGTGCCGATAATATCATCCGCTTCAAAATTGGGAAGTTCGTAGGATTTGAGACCGAACGCGCTGAGTAGTTCTTTTAGGTACGGCATTTGTTCTGAGAGTTCGCCGGGCATGGAATCGCGGCCGCCTTTATAGTCGTCGAAAAATTCGTGACGGAAAGTTGTGGATCCTGCATCAAAAGCAACGAGTGCGTGGGTCGGTTGTTCTTTTTCTAGAATGTTTTCAAGCATATTGTGAAAGCCGTAGAGTGCGTTTGTATGTAGGCCGTTTGCGTTTTTCATTCTTTCGAGTTGGCTGTGCAAGGCATAAAACGCTCGAAAAGCAACGCTGTGGCCGTCGATGAGTAATAATTTCTTTTTCGTAGTCTTCGTAGTCACGGTAAAAACTCCTTTGTTTGTTGCGTGATAGTTGTCTTTGCTATTTTACCAAAAAATAGCGGATTTCTAAAGGAAAGGAAGCAAGTGTTTAGCGTCTGGACGAGATGATTTAGCCGTTGCGGCTTGTTGGTGGTGCTTTAATGTTAGTGGAAATGATTTTGTGTGCGATGAAACCCGTTTGCGCGCAAATTTTCGTCATTTGTGTGCGATAGACCTCGACTGCGCGCAATTTTTCCTCGTTTGTGTGTGATGGAGCCGACAGCGCGTAAATTTTTGTTATTTGTGTGTGATGGAACCCAGAGCGCGCAAATTTTCGTCATTTGTGCGTGATAGAACCAACAACGCACAATTTTTCGTCGTTTGTGCGTGATAGAACCAACAACGCGCAATTTTTCGTCGTTTGTGCGTGATAGACCCCACTAGCACGCAATTTTTCCTCGTTTGTGTGTGATGGAGCCGACAGCGCGTAAATTTTTGTTATTTGTGTGTGATGGAACCCAGAGCGCGCAAATTTTTGTTATTTCTGTGCGATGGAACCCAAAGCGCGCAAATTTTTGTTATTTGTGTGCGATGGAACCCAAAGCGCGCAATTTTTCCTCGTTTGTGTGCGGGATAGAACCAACAGCGCGCAATTTTTCGTCATTTGTGTGCGATGGACCTGACAGCGCGCAATTTTTGCCGTTTGTGCGTGATGGAGCCGACAGCGCGCAAATTTTCTCGTTTGTGTGCGGGATAGAACCAACAGCGCGTAATTTTTCCTCTTTTGTGTGCGGTAGAACCCACCAGCACGCTTAGAAAAATCATTTTCCAAAAAAATTTCACCTTTTTTAAATTCATTACGAGAAAATCGCGTTTTTTTGCAAATTATATATATAGGAGTTAAAAAAAATTAAAAAGGAGAATCTAAATGAAAATTTATCAAACGGAGTTTCAACAAAAAATGGCCAAGTTTCCTAACCGACTAGAATTTAACTCGGTAGCTTTTCGAAGAGGATTAATCACAAATAAAGATGAGGTCGATGCTTTTCGGCGTTCGGTTGCCGGATTTGAAGGCGAAGAAACAGTTCTTGACTATTTCAAAAAATATGGAAAAAAACACTGGATCGTTATTCCAAATTTATGGATGAATTATTTTGGAAGCTTTGAATGTGACTTGGTCCTTTTTACGAAAAATAAATGCTACCCCATCGAAATCAAAAATTATTTCGGCGATTTCACATTTAAAGAAGGCATCAGCACCCTCAATCAACATCATTTAAGCGTAAACCCTATTTTCCAAATCCGAAGAGCCTGCTCAAACTTGCAAGAAATTTTCCACAAAGAAAGCTTAAAAATCCCAGTCGAAGGCTCACTTATTTTTGTAGGGGTTGATAATTATGTCAACATGCAATCAGAAGTTTCCGACCTCAACATCGTCACACGCAATCACCTCTTACATTTCATCAAAAAAATCAGCGACGAGGAAGACGCTAATGCGGGCCGCCCCCTTGATTGGCACAAAATCTTCCCCCTCTTTTCAAAATACGAAAAAGAGAATTCTTTTAACCCAGAACCTTACGACAAGAAGCTTCTTCTGCAACAAGCTAAGAAAGGAATTTCATGTAAAAAGTGTCACGATTATCAAATGAACGGTCACCGTCATATAGTCCCCTGCCCCTGTGGCTATCAAGAAACAAGTAAAGAAGCTATTCTTCGTACAATCAATGAATATGGAGTTTTAACGTTTAAAAAAGATTTTACTTTAAACGAAATCTTAATCTTTATGGACAATCAATTTTCTAAAACTCACATAAGAAAAATATTAACTCAAACTTTTAAAAAAATAGGAAACGGCAGATCTACACAATATCGTTTTGAAAATATTTGATTATTTCCTAATTTTATTTAATCCTATCAATTCTCATATTTTCAAAACACGACAAAGAACGAATAAGTAAGTCCT
Source organism: Atopostipes suicloacalis DSM 15692 (assembly GCF_900129085.1). Taxonomy (GTDB): domain Bacteria; phylum Bacillota; class Bacilli; order Lactobacillales; family Carnobacteriaceae_A; genus Atopostipes; species Atopostipes suicloacalis. Next base: position 32,247 of record NZ_FQUF01000020.1, on the reverse strand, counting down.
TAAGATCTTTTCAAAAAGACGTTTCTGCTTATTACAGAAACAATCGAGCCTCTCTCAATCAGTTTTAGTTTATCCATGAAGAATACTTTCTTAGTTTGTATGTCAGACCTTAGACGAGGAAAATTTCCGAAGAAATTTTCAACCCCCTTATTCTTTCTCTAGTTTTAAAGAATAAGACAGGAAAATAAAGGTAGTGTATTGTTTAAAAGGGCTAAAAAATTAAAGCGCGTTTTTAAATACAATCTGTGCGGGATGAAACCACATTGCGCGCTATTTTCCGCGATTTGTGCGGGATGGAAACATCTGAGCGCTATTTCTCGGAGTTTGTGCGGGATAAAAACATCTACGCGTACTTTCTCGCAATTTGTGCGGGATACAATCATCTGCGCGCTATTTCTCGTAGTTTGTGCGGGATACAAGCATCTGCGCGTACTTTTTCGCGATTTGTGCGGGATAAAATCTTCTGCGCGCAATTTCTCGGAGTTTGTGCGGGATACAATCATCTGCGCGCTATTTTTCGCGATTTGTGCGAGATACAATCATTTGCGCGCACTTTCTCGCAGTTTGTGCGAGATAGAATCATCTGCGCGTATTTTTTCGCGATTTGTGCGGGGTAAAATCTTCTGCGCGCTATTTCTCGGAGTTTGTGCGGGATAAAATTATCTGCACGCAATTTCTCGCGGTTTGTGCGGGATAAAATCATCTGCGCGTACTTTCTCGGAGTTTGTGCGGGATACAATCATCTGAGCGCTATTTCTCGGAGTTTGTGCGGGGTAAAATCTTCTACGCGCTATTTTTCGCAATTTGTGCGGGATAAAATCTTCTGCGCGTACTTTCTCGCGATTTGTGCGGGATACAATCATCTACGCGTACTTTCTCGCGGTTTGTGCGGGATACTGCTTAGGTTCATCAAAAAAGATGTTCAAGCTCCCCGCTTGAACATCTTTTAACTTATTTGTATTAAAGGGTGGTTTTTTCTAAGGAAGAAAGTAATTCTTGGAAACCTTGTTCGAATTTTTGAATGTCGCCAGCTCCCATAAATACGACCACATCTCCTTTATGGTCCAGCAATGGCGAGACGTCTTCGTCGGAAAGGATGGCTTGTGCTTTATCAATTTTATTGAACAAATCTTTAATGTTGACTTTGCCTTCCTTTTCGCGAGCTGAAGTGAAAATCTCACTTAAGTAGACGCTGTCTGCTTCATTTAAAGATTCAGCAAATTCGCTTAACAAAGCCACGGTTCGGGTAAAGGTATGGGGTTGGAAAACCGCTACAATTTCGCGATCGGGATATTTTTGACGAGCGGCATCAATCGTGGCGCTAATTTCTGCGGGATGGTGCGCGTAGTCGTCAATAATCACAGTATCGCTAATAATTTTTTCTGAGAAGCGGCGTTTGACGCCTTCAAAATCGGCTAAGTTTTTAGCGACTTCTTCTTTATCTAAGTCTTCGTGATAAGCGAGCGCAATCACACTTAACGAGTTCTCAATGTTATGATCGCCATATGAAGGAATTGAAAATTCATGGTAAAATTCTCCATCAATATAGACATCAAATATAGATCCTTTAGTGTTTTTTACAATATTTCTGGCTTGGACATTATTGTTATCACCAAAGCCATAATATGTAACGGGTACTTTTGATTTCATTTTACGAAGTAAGGGGTCGTCCCCACAGGCAATGACGCGTTTTTTCGTTTGAAGAGAGAACGTGTCAAAGGCTTCGGCCACGTCATCGATACTTTTATAGTAGTCGGGGTGGTCGAAATCAATGTTGGTAATGATGGCATAATCGGCTTTGTACGCTAAAAAGTGGCGGCGATATTCGCAAGCTTCGAGGACGAAATAATCGGCCTCTTCTATTCCATGTCCGGTTCCATCACCAATCAGATAACTTGTTGATTCGATATTGCTGATGACGTGCGAAAGTAAGCCGGTAGTGGTTGTTTTTCCATGAGAACCTGTAACGGCAACGCTGGTATAGTGTTTCATTTTCTCACCGATGAAATCATGGTATCGAATAACTTCCAAGCCTAGCTCTTTTGCCCGGACGATTTCTTCGTGTGTATCCGGAAATGCGTTCCCAGCAATAATGACTTGCCCTTTTTTGATATTTTTTTCATCAAATATATAAATGGGAATATTTTTTTCTTCTAAAGGTTGTTGGGTAAAAAAGTATTTACTAACATCAGATCCTTGTACTTTATAGCCTTCTTCATGCAAAATCAACGCCAAAGCACTCATTCCAGACCCTTTGATGCCTACAAAATGATAAGTCGTTTCGCGATTCATTCTAATCCTCCAATGTGGTTCTTTATCGATTACTAATAGTATAGCAAATTTTCTCCAATTACTAGTAAAATCTGCCTCTCGTTGTTGATTCTTTCCCGTATCAAACCAACGTTCACCAAAAATTTCCTCACTAAAAAGCTGAACACTTCCTCAATTTTTTGAAGCATTCAGTCTTTATCCGAAAATAAACTTCCCAAATTATTTTTTCCACTTTCCAGAGCCTCTTGATCTTCGGCAATGATTTTACTTAGCGAACGATGAAGACCGGTGTTCGGTTTCAATAGATTGTGGTTCAACTCTTCTTGTACACGCTCAGCTTTTTCTTGGGTGCGCGAATTTACTTTTGCCGTCTTGGCTGTTTTAGTTTTTCTTCGCTGTTGGAAATTCTTTTTATTCTTTAACGTTTGCTTTTTTTGAGGAGCTAGTTCTTCTAACGATTGCTTCTGTTCTTCTTCCTCAAGTTCTTGCTTAATTGCTGGTGCTAAGTGGTCTTCAAATAAAAGATACGTTTCCTTTTCTTTCGCCAGACGTTTTCTCACTTCTTGCCAGCGCGTTTGCTGCGCTGGGTTGGTTGCCCAACCTTCTAAATGCTGCAAACTCTTAGGAATCTGTTTGCTACGAAAGCGATTCGTCTGTTCTTTTGCTTTTTTAGTCATTTGCCGAGGCGGAACGGAGGATTTGAAAGGAGTTGAAGGAGTTTGCATATACTCTGCGGCTTCTTCTTGTAGATCCGTTCGCGTTTGGACACGTTTGGGCATTGTCTCTTTATAGTCATTTTTAAAGTAAGAGTCCTGATCCACCCAACTTTCTTTTTTAGGGTCTTCCTTTTTTTCTTTTAACGGTTTAATTTTTGGATGATTTTTCTTAAAATAACTCGGCCCATCATATTTACTCATGCTTACTCCTCCTTTCCATTGATTTGGTGATTCTTTTTAGATTTCGAAGGCTTCGCCAACGACCGCATCCTCGTCTAAAACAAGGATCCCTTTTTGTTTTTCAGCCGATACGTCTACGCCTAATTCCCGCGCAGAGCTAATCATACCGTGACTTGCCACACCTCTTAGTTCACCTGGCCAAATGACTAAACCGTCTGGCATCGTTGCGCCTGGTTTAGCAACTACCACTTTTTGTCCTTGGGCAATATTGGCCGCTCCACAAACAATCTGTAAAACTTCCCCATTATCTACTTCAGTTTGTGTCACAGATAAATGGTCTGAATCTTCATGAGGCACACATTCTTGCACATAGCCTACCACAAATTTCGGGCTAGAATCCGCGACTAAGTTTCCTTCAAACCCCGCCTCTTCTAAAGCCTGGTTCAAATTCTCTACATCCGCTTCAGACAAAGTCACCGGACCACTCTCCTCCAATGAAAGTATTTTCGAAGCTTCAAAAAAATTGTAGCCCACTACTTCCCCAGAATCTTTATCCGAAATACGAGTAATATCGTCTTTACGTTCAAAAGTTTGGTTTTCTGCTTGAGATGGTTTTAATTGAATAACTAATAAATCATTAAATGCTTGGTTATTATAACTTGCTACTAACATTTATTTCCCTCTTTTTTCTTATTTTTTTGGTGAGATGGTTTCTAATGTGCTTCGGTCTAAGCTCAAGATGATTTGCTTGACCATTTCTAGAGCTGCTTCATAGTCATCAATGTGGAAAATTGTTTGATGGGTGTGAATATAACGCGCCACCATTCCAATAACCCCACTTGGGATTCCTTCTTTTAGTTGATGGGCAGCGCCGGCATCCGTGCCCCCTTTGGATACATAATATTGATAAGGAATATTGTGTGTTTCAGCGGTATCTAACATAAATTCACGCATCTCTTTTGAAAGAATAAATCCTGGGTCTTGAATACGAATTAGTGTCCCTTTGCCTAATTTTCCAAAAGCATCCGCTTTTCCATACACATCATCTGCTGGTGAACAATCGACCGCAAAGAATGCGTCGGGATTGAATTTACGAGCAGCCCCTTTTGTTCCACGCAAGCCAACTTCTTCTTGGACATTGGCTCCTGCGACTAAGTTATTTGGTAATGCTTCATCTTTTAAATCGTGTAAAGCTTCTAAAACGGCGGTGACTCCGTAACGGTTATCCCAAGCTTTTCCAAGGATTCTTTTTCCATTGGCCATTTTAATGGTTTCTACTTCTGGAACGATGGTATCTCCAGGACGAACTCCATATTCTTCTGCTTCTTCTTTTGATTCAAAGCCTCCGTCAAATAAAATATCTTCGACTTTCGGCATACTATTTTCTTTTCCGCGTAGTAAATGAGGCGGTACGGAAGAAGAGACGACTGGATAATTTCCTTTACGTGTTTGTAGGGTAAATCTTTGTGCAGAAACGACTAAAGGATTCCAGCCACCTAAAGGGACTACTCGGAAAAAGCCTTCGTCTGTAATGGATGCTAACATGAAACCGACTTCGTCCATGTGTGCGGCTACCATAACGGTCGGTGCATCTTTTTCCTCTGAGTGACGCAAGCCAAAAATGCCGCCTAAACCGTCTTGCTGAATTTCATCTACATACGGGGTCATTTCGGAACGGATCACTTCGCGGATGTTGTGTTCGAATCCGCTGGTGCTTTGGACTTCGGTTAATTTTTTTATACGTTCAAATCGTTGTTCATTCATATTTTTCTAGTAAACTAGATTGCCTCCTTGAATTACGTTCTATTATTCTCTTATTATACACAAAAATTTCGCTTGATTGAACTATCAGTTATTTGTTCGTTGGAAAATTTGTTTTATTGATGAGATTTTTGATCGATTTTAGATTTATTAGAAATTTGGCGTGTGATTCTTGGTAAATAGTCGAAAAACTATTCTTGCGCGCAAATTTCTATGATTTGTGTGCGGGAAGCTCGACTGCGCGCATATTTTTGAGATGTGTGTGCGAGAAAATCGTCTGCGCGCATATTTTTACGATTTGTATGCGGGAAACTCAATTGCGCGCATATTTTTACGATTTGTGGGCAAGAAAATCGACTGCGCGCATTTTTTTGCGATTTGTGGGCGAGAAGCTCGACTGCGCGCATTTTTTTGCGATTTGTGGGCGGAAAGCTCGACTGCGCGCATTTTTTTGCGATTTGTGTGGGATAAGCTCGTCTGCGCGCAATTATTTGCGATTTGTGTGCGGAAAGCTCGACTGCGCGCATAGTTTTACTATTTGTGTGCGGGAAAATCGACTGCGCGCATTTTTTCGTGATTTGTGTGCGAGAAACTCGACTGCGCGCAATTATTTGCGATTTGTGGGCGAGAAGCTCGTCTGCGCGCATTTTTTTGCGATTTGTGGGGGGGAGGCTCATTTGCGCGCATTTTTTCGTGATTTGTGAGCGGAAAGCTCGACTGCACGCATTTTTTCGTAATTTGTGGGCGGGAAGCTCATTTGCGCGCATATTTTTACGATTTGTGGGCGGAAAGCTCGACTGCGCGCATTTTTTTGCGATTTGTGGGCGGGAGGCTCATTTGCGCGCATTTTTTCGTGATTTGCGTGCGAGAAGCTCGACTGCGCGCATATTTTTACGATTTGTGTGCAGGAAACTCAACTGCGCGCAATTATTTGCGATTTGTGTGCGGTAGGCTCGACTGCGCGCATATTTTTACAATTTGTGGGCGGAAAGCTCGTCTGCGCGCATTTTTTTGAGATTTGTGTGGGATAAGCTCGTCTGCGCGTATTATTTTGTGATTTGTGTGCGGTAGACTCGACTGCACGCATTTTTTTGTGATTTGTGTGCGGGAAATTCGATTACGCGCATTTTTTCGTGATTTGTGTGCGATAGGCTCAACTGCGCGCATATTTTTACGATTTGTGGGCGAGAAACCCGACTGCGCGCATTTTTTTGCGATTTGTGGACGGAAAGCTCGACTGCGCGCAATTATTCGCTTTTTTGCGCGAGGGATCTCGTTGGTACGCTTTTCAATGTACGTTCGAAGTTGTTAAAAAAGTAATTGATTAAAAAAGGCAAAATAGACTTAAAAAAGTAAAATGAAGTCATTATGATAAAAGGAGGGGGTAGGGAAAACTTTCGCTAGAGATTTCCTCCAAATATATGACAGACGTTTAAAAATTGTGCTAAAATAGAGTTACGCAAAAATTGAAGAAAACGTTTCAAAATACTTTCGAGTAAGGGAGGACGAAAACAGATGGTTGGAAGAGGTAGAAAATACTTTGCTCCATTAGCGATTATTGCCGTAGTGGCTTCCTTTTTAATGGGTGCAGTCACTTTCTTTTTTGTAGAGAAAAAAATACCTGTAAGTGCAGATCGAATTTTAGAAATGGTTAAAAAAGAATTTAAAAAAGAAGGCCCGATTGAAGGGTCATGGATTGAAATGACGAAGGTACCTTGGGAGAAATATAATTACCAAACAAAGGTTTATTATGGTGGAATCTCCCGTTTTGAAGAGGGAAAGATTACGCAGTATGAGTTTATTGCCGATGCCTATACGGGTAGTGTGATGGATATTTATAAAGTTTAGTTTACACCGTTAAATTAAAGCTTGGTGTTTTTTAGGGAATTTCCCTAAAAATACTAAGCTTTTTTATTTATATGATATTTAAATAGATAGTGAAGACAGTTAAAAATACCGTCGCACTTCTTGCATGTAATCTTGATAGGAGGTACCGAACGTTTTCAGACACTCCGTTTCTTCTGCTAAAATAATTTGATGGGTACAGATTTGAAAAATTAGTAAAACAATCAAGTAGAGATACGAGGACATTAGAAAGCCTAAGCCTAAATAAAAGAAAAAGTAACCGACGTACATTGGGTGACGAGAAAACCGATATATCCCTGTTTGACTAAACGTGTCTGCTTTTGTCTGAGCAAAAGCAGATATCGATAATCCGATAATGACCAGACCGATTATATAGAAAAACACCCCTAAATAGTCTAGCCAAATAAGTAATCGCAAAGAATTAAAAAATGGCAAGAGAAGTAAAATCGCTTGGCAAAACTGATAAATGATAAAATAGATTTTTTTCTTTTCTTTTAGCGGCGCATATTTTTGTGCACGTTGATACCCTTTCAAATCCATCCATCGAAAAAGTAGGATTCGAATAAACATAAAGGGAATAAGAGTAATTGCGGCATTCACAGAAATTCTCCTTTCTTAACGGATTCACGATTGGTTATCTATTAAAAGTATTGCATACATTTTCCTCAAAATGTAAAAAGACAAATCGATTACTCACGATTTGTCTTTTTCTCTATTTATTTTAAATTAATAGGCGGATATCGATTGCGACAGTGGCCTTTTCATAACTAGTCCTTCTTCCGTCATTTGCCGAAGGTGAAAAGAATTTCAGGGCTGAGTTTCTAACCAACTGTTCAATTTCAGGATGAGTTCGTTCATTTTACTGTAGCGAGCTTTTCGATAAGCGTATTTGATGTCTAAGAGTAAATTAATAATTGCGTACCACAAAATTCGATTTTTTTCGTTTTCTGTGTAGTTTAAATTGTTTTTTGTTGCCCACTTTTCCCAGTCGTTTCTATCAATATAGCGTGCAAATAGTTGGCCAATATCAAAGAGATAGTCCGTTAACACGGCTGTGTCCCAGTCCACAATGTAGAGTTCTCCATCGTCAGAAAGTAACATATTATCATTAGAAATATCTGCGTGACAAACTCGAATGTCTTCTTGTGTATAGCCAAGAGGTAACGAGCCTAATAAAAATTTGTAGGCTTCTTGTAAAACGGGATGATTTTCTAAGTCGATAGATAAGTTCATTTCGTATTCCATCAATAAATCTACAGCAGAAACTTCTTCTCCTCCGACCCGTTTCAATAATCGTTTCAACGTGTCTGATTGATGTATTTTAATTAAAATATCTGCAATATTACTCGACGTCATTTCCGATTCTTCTAGTGTTCGTCCATTGCACCATTCTTGGGCTGTTAGTACATCGCCATTCCCTGTCCTCTTCGTCCACATAAGCCTCGGGGTGATGCCTTCAAGCGATAAAGCGGCTAAAAACGGTGAGGAGTTCTTTTTCAAAAAAACCTTCTCTTCATCGCGGATGCCCATATACGCTTGCCCGGTTTCACCACCGATAGGATGTAAATTCCACCCCGATTCTCTTTCGATTTCCATATTATCCGATCCTTCTTTTAAAGATTTTATTCTATTTATTGTATTTAATTTATTCGAATTTCTTTGGGGTACTCCCTATTTTAAAAGTCTTCGCCAAAATCGTCAAGAGACCGAACGTTCTTTTTTTAATCCATTCGTTCAATTCGTCGCGGCACATAAAATTGGCTGAACAAAAATCCAAACAGCATTCCTACAGGCAGTAGCGTCAAACCAACGATCCCCTGCGCATTCAAGGCAAATAAAGCCAAAACAATACTTACCAGTGCCAACACTTGAAAAATAATATGCTTCACAGATTTAACTTTCATCGTTTTCGTCACCGGGTAAATTTGAAATTGCGGACTTTGGTTCATTTCGTTGATCAAAGGAATCAGTTGGAAACCAATCACATATAAAAACAAAATCCCCAAAATCAGCCCCGTCGCGAATGACTCGGTTACTGCAAGCAGGATGGCACCAACAATCGTCACACGAAGAATTAACAAGCTATATTCTGAATTTCGAGTGATTATGCGCAAAATGTAATAGTAAGGCGCGGTTGGATAGCGCTCTGATAACCAGTTAAGTGGTTTATCCAATACTTTTAAGCGTCGTATTTTTGTTTTTAATTGCGGAACGTCTACAAACATTTGAATCAATTGGTAAATTTTTTGCATACGACGCTCTTCGGCTTCAATCATGGTTTCCCATTTAAAAAATTGTTTAAAGTACATTTTCCCAGTCAAGAACTGAATAGCACCGATTACAGCTACTAGGGTAATCAGTATGGCAGTTATTGGAAGATTAATAAATAACAAGCTCGTTAATGTGAGTAGCTTTATGCCGACCATAGCTAGTTTTAATTTGCGCTCATTTTCCTTTTGACTGTAAAAGAAAGGATACATTTTGGTAAGTAAATTTAACCATTTTAAACTGACTAAAGTCAGAAAAATAAAGAGGCTTTCCATCGTATTTGTGTCTAGCGTGGTCACAAAAATTGGAAACGTCACAAAAGTTAATAAGGCCATTGAAATCATTTGCGAAGCAAAACTTCTAAAGGTCAGTTGTTTGAATACCTTTTGAAATTCACGCTCTTTTGGCAATAAAAAAACACGGTCGGCCGGTTCTAACAGCAAAGTGATACTGCCGGTAGAAGTCAGCATGAAAAATAAAAGCAAAACAACGAGTCGCGGTTCAACCATCTCCAGCGTTACAGTTTCTAGAAACTGTGAATATGTATACCCGCCTACGCCAATCAGTAAGAAAAAGACGAGAACGAAATGGTCATTCACAATATGTCGTGCGTATTTTAGTAAGTTTTTAAGGTAGAGGGTATATCTTTTTTGGAATAAGCGATTAAGCGTCATGGCCAAAGCCTTCTTCCTGCGCAACGTAGCGGTAAATTTCTTCTAAGTCTGCGCCTTTTAAGTTGAAGGTTTCAGCGAGTTCTTCGGTGGTTCCTTTCGCGAAAACTAAGCCATCATGCAAAATCACAAAGGAGTCACAGATTTTCTCCGCATTCGTAAGCACATGGGTACTCATTAAAACTGAATGTCCTTTGGCTCTCTCTTCAAGTAATAAATTTTCTAAATCCATCATAGCAACTGGATCAAGCCCGATAAACGGTTCATCAATGACCAATAAAGTCGGGTTAATGACGAAGGCACAAGTAATCATGACTTTTTGTTTCATCCCTTTGGAAAAGTCTTCTGGAAACCAATCCATTCGTTGGTCGAGACGAAAGAGTTTTAGAAGCGGTTGAGCACGTTCTAAAACTTCCGCAAAGGGAAGATCATAAGCCATTGCTGTAATTTCTAAATGCTCTTTAAGGGTTAGATTCCGATAAACCATAGGCGTTTCAGGTACAAAAGCAATTTTTTTGCGGTAATCTACGGGCGCTTCTGCTAAAGTCAATCCATCCACTTTAATTTCGCCAGAAAAAGGCTCCATTAAGCCCATGATGTGTTTGATTGTCGTACTTTTCCCTGCACCATTTAGGCCAATCAAGCCTACAATTTCTCCATCCTTTACTTCAAAGGATACCTCTTTTATAACTGCTTTACGAGTATAACCCCCCGTTAATTGCGAAACATTTAAACTCATGTATTGACCTCCCTATATGTGCGTTAATTCTACCACACTACACGCTTAGTTCGTAGAAAAAGACAATATTATTCTATAAATGCCTTCAAAGTTTCTTATTGTCATTATTTGTATTCTATTTTTTAAATTTCACAAGAAGTCTATGATACGATAAAATGGAGGGTTTCTCAAGCATGTTTTGTGAATAAACGAAAGGAATGGATTTGTTTGTATTCTATTCTTTGGGAAACTTTGAGGGGTATGCTATACTAATCAGAATATTTTGAAGTCTTTATTTTTTGTAGGAGGTTGAATCGATGAATTTAGAAAAAATTAAAGCCTTTGCTCAAGCGATTATTGGAGACGATACGACCGGTCATGACTGGCGTCATGCTTTGCGTGTAGAAGCGAATGCGAAAAAAATTAGTCCTAAAAAATTATCTGCTGATGCGATTGAAGTTATACGTGCTGCTTGTTGGCTACATGATACGATTGATGAGAAGATTGATCCGAATAAACGTGCCTCTTTGATTGAGGTTGAAACTGTTTTGCGTGAAAATGGCTCCTCTGATGAACAAACAGAAGAGGTTCTTTATATTATTCAAAACTTATCGTATTCAAAAAACATTGATAAAAAGCAAAGCTTAAGTTTTTTGGGTCAAATTGTTCAAGATGCGGATCGCTTAGATGCGCTCGGCGCGATTGGAACGGCGCGTGCTTTTTATTATGGTGGTAGTAAGAAACATTTAATTTATGATGACACTCGTCCCCGTCAAGCAGAAGATATTACAGAAGAAAACTATCGGGAACAAAATAATGTGGTCAATCATTTTTATGAAAAGTTGTTGCGCTTAAAAGATTCTATGAATACGGAAAAAGGGCGTCAGTTGGCGGAACATCGTACTGAATTTATGAAGCAGTTTTTGGAAGAATTATTTGGTGAAATTCAAACGGTGGATGAGGACTGATGGGACGATTGAAATGAGCTTTCTTGGTCTTTCCTCTTCTGGATGAACGGTTCATACATGGCGGAGGTTCTTAGGGTCGTGTTTACGAAGTGGAAGGTTTTCAGGGCTTGTATTTTTAAAAGCTGAGGCTTCGTGCTAAAATAATGGTAAGAATTTAGTTGGAGAGGCTGGATAATATGGCTGATTGTATTTTTTGTATGATTCGTGATGGGGAGATTCCGAGTCGTAAGGTTTATGAGGATGAGCATGTGTTTGCGATTTTAGATAATTCTCAGGTGACGCCTGGGCATACGTTATTGATTCCGAAGAAGCATGTGCGAAATATTTTTGATTATGATGAGGAGTTGGCGCGTGAGGTGTTTGCGGCGGTTCCTAAGGTGGCTCGGGCGTTGCGAGATTTTGATCCGGAAGTTCGAGGTTTGAATATTTTGTTGAATAATGAGGAAGTGGCGTCGCAGACGGTTTTCCATAGCCATATTCATTTGTTGCCGCGCTATTCTGAGAATGATGATTTTGGTTTGGAGTGGGCGTATAATGAGGATAAGTATTCGGATACGCAGTTGGATCAGCTTCAAAAGTCGATTATGAATGAATTGGGGGACGATTAAATGTTTACTTTTTTATTGGGTACGCTGGGTGGTGTGGCTTTAGGTGGCTCGTATGTGTTATTGAACACGCCTCGTAGTGGTGCCGATAATCAACGTTTGGTGAAGGATTTGTATTATACGACGAAGTATAATGTGGAAGAGGTTCAGGATAAAGCGACGAATTTTCAGGATGCGATGGCGACTTTAAATAATGAGTTGAGTTATGTGCAGCTTGATTTTGTTCCGGAGGTCATGAATAGTGTGAATAGTTTGACGGAAGAAGCGGATGTGTATATGCGTCGTATTAATGATAGTGTGAATGAGATGAAGGCGGATGTTGAGGCAATGAACATGCGCATTGAAGCTCGAAAGAATATGGATGAGTAATTTGTGTGTGGTGCTTTCCTTCTGAAGATAGGTAAATTGGCGATGAAATTAAATGCTTTTTTCATAGAATCCCTCTAAGATAGAAACTTTTAATAGTTAAGCTATCTTATGGGGATTTTTTGGTTTTCTAAGATTGGATTATGTTCTTTAAACTTGGTAGATTGCTCTAATGGGTTTAGTTTGGTGAGTTGTGTGTGGTGGAAGGTGTTTGCGCGCACTTATTCGCTGTTTGTACGTGTTGAAAGGTGCTTGCGCGTACTTTTTTGTTATTTTTGCGTGGTGAACGAAGTTGCGCGCGCTTTTCCGTTATTTGTGCGTGATGGATGGAATAGCGCGTACTTATTCGCTATTTGTCTGTGGTAAAAGTGTTTGCGCGCACTTTTTCGTTATTTTTGCG
>NZ_FQUF01000020.1:6661-18914 GCF_900129085.1 Atopostipes suicloacalis DSM 15692 | reverse complement strand
GATGGAGATATTAGCGCGCACTTTTTTGCTGTTTGTGCGTGGTAGAAGGTGTTTACGCACACTTTCTCGTTATTTTTGTGCGATAAACGGAGGTGCACGCTCTTTTTTGCTATTCGCACGTGATGGACGTTACTGGTAGAGTTTTTCTTCAGTCACTCCGCCTTCTTATAAAATATTTCTCGCCAAAAAGAAAAAGCACGACCTATCGCGAGATAAATCGTGCTTTTAAATTCTATATTATTCAGAATCTGAATTTTCTGCATCTGCATTAGCGTCTGCATCAGTTTGTTCGTCTGTTTCTTCAGACTCATCGGATTCGTCAGCTGGTGCTTCTTCTTCTACATCTTCAGCTGGCTCTTCTTCTTCGTCTTGAGGCATATAGGCAGCCATTGCACCTTTTAGATCGTCATCGGCGATTTGAACATTCGCTTCTTTGGCAAGTTTTGAAACAAGTTCGCTCATGAATTGCTCATCGTTTGTATAATTATCAAGTACTTGAGCTTTTAAATCTTCTTGTTGATCTTCAAGCGGTGCATATTCTAATTCTAATCGGCGAATGACATGGTAGCCACTATCAGATTTTACAGGTTCAGAAGTTGTTTCGTCTACTTCTAAAGCTTCTACGGCTTCTTCAAATTCAGGAACCATTTCACCTTCGCTAAATGTATATTTCCCTTCGGTATCTAAACTACCTGGGTCGGTTGAATGTTCTTCAACTAATTCAGCAAAATCTGCACCGTCTTCTAATTGAGCAATGATATCTTTTGCAAGCTCTTCATCTTCAACTAAAATATGTTGGGCTGTATAGTCGGGACGTTGTTCTTCATAAAGAGATTCGACCTCTTCGTCTGTAACTTCCACACTATCCTCAACAGCTGCACGAATTAAAAGGGTTAAACGGATGTTATCTTTAATATAGTCTACATCCATTCCTTGCATTTCTAAAAGAGACTCATAATCCTCGACACTACCAAATTGTTCGGCAGAAGCGGCGAATTCTTCATCGACATCTTCATCCGTTACTTGGTCTCCGTATGTGTGTTCAAAAATATCTTCCATTAGTAATTTTTGAAGGACAGTCTCTCCTACTGTCATCCCACTCTGTAGGGGTTCATCTTTCATCGCTTCGTAAAGCTCCGCTTCGCGAATACGACCTGCTTCGGTTGAAGCAACTTCTGGGTCATTTGAACAACCTGCTAGTAATAAAGCAGACGCTGCAAATGTTGATAATAACAATTTTTTCATTCTGTTTTTACACTTCCTATTAACTAAGATTTATTCTCTAAATGCGAGAACCAATACTTGTGTAATATACCATACATCTTATCCTTAAGTAAAATGCAACCTGAAAACTTCACACAAATTTCGAAACCGACAAAGATTATTAAATTTAGTTTTAATATATGCATATTTATAATCCACTTTAAGGATAATTGGCGGCTTCTATTTTTAGAATGCGCCTACTTTATCGTGTTTTACCTGGTAGAGCTTTTGAGAATAAAGGTTGTTAATCTTCATCTTCTGCATGATGATCCGTGATCGTTGGTTTGTAAAAACGACGGTTCTCGAGGGCCCAAATTTTTGTTGTGAAATCTCCGGGTTCTGTTTTCGATAAGTCGTCTTCCATCATGTTGATTTTCGCGTCAATTTGGTCGAGGTAGTGGATAATTTCTGCTTCTTTTACTTGTGGTCGCACGGGAGAGCCATATTCTAGCTGGCCATGGTGCGCGAGAATGACGTGGCGCAATAAAAGCACGTCTTCTGTATCTGTGGGAATTTTTAATTCTTCGCAAGCTTTTGTAATTTCTTGATCCACGAGTACGATATGACCGATTAGCTGTCCTTCAAGTGTGTATTCCGTTGCGGTTGGTCCACTTAGTTCAATCACTTTTCCTAAATCATGTAAAATTAACCCCGCATAAAGAAGGGAACGGTTAATATTTGGGTAATAGTCTTCAATTGTTTTCGCCAATTCAAGCATTGAAATGGTGTGATAAGCCAAGCCTCCATTAAAGGCATGATGATTTGATTTTGCGGCTGGTGAATGGAAAAATTCTTTATTGTATTTATTTAATAAAAAACGGACAATACGATTCATGCTTGGATTGGTAATTTCAAAAATAACGTCATTCAATTTTTCAATCATAGTTTCTCGGTTTAATGGCGCCCGCTTTACATAAAGCTCAGGATTATTCGGCTCACTATCATCCGCTAAGCGAATTTTATCTATTCTTAATTGGGGCTGACCATTATACTCTTCCCGTTTTCCTTTCACATGAACAACTGCTGAAGGGGTATACATTTCCAATTGCTCAGGTGAAACATCCCATAAATTTCCCGTCATTTCTCCACTGGTATCTTGAAATGTGATGGTCAAAAAAGGTTTCCCTGCACGCGTTTTGCGCTCAGCAGTACTTTTAATGAGTAAAAATAATTCTACAATCGCATCCATTTCATAATCATATAGTTTTTTCTCCATTTTCTTACCTCTTTCTCCTAAAATTTTAACTATTTAAATTAAAAATCCTTTAAATTTGTGATTTGCTCTACTTCAAATTGCGAATGAACACTGGGATCAAACGTAAAATAAATGATTTGCAAATCCTTGCCTAAATACTGCATCAATTGATACATATTTTTTTGGCGGGTGGAATCAAAATTAACAAAAGGATCATCCATAATGACCGGTAACTCCATCACTTTTTGGGTATTTTTTATATAAGCCAAACGAATCGCAACATATAAAGGTTCTGCCGTTCCTCGTGACAAGACTCGCACATCTTCCATACGGCCTTTTCGATGCTGAACAAATAATTCTTCATTCTTAAAGACTATTTTCTCGTATTTTTCCTCCGTTAACAAGTTAAAATACGTTTCCGCATCAAAAAGAATTTCCTCAAAACGGTCCTGAGTCACTTGATTCAAGGTTTCTCGAAGAATACCCGCGGCCACTTTATTTGAAACCCATTCATCCACTAAATGTTGAGCAGTCGCCTTTTGGTTTTCAAAATTCTGCAACTCTTCTGTATACGTCCCATCCTCTTCCAGACGCTCAATCGACAATTGCGTATTGGCCGATTCTCGCAAAGCCGCTTTATTTTGTTCCGCTAAAACTTGTAAGTCCTCACGAAGTTTGGCTTCTTTTTTCTTCAATTCTTCTTTAGTCGGTAATTCGTTCTCTTCGTTAAATGACGGCGCATTTTCTTTTAAAAAGAGGAGACGACTTTTTTTCGCATCAAGTGCTTCTTTTTGTTTGTATAAATCAAAAAAAGCTGCTTCATCTTTAGCACCTGCTGTTTCAATTAAAGTGATCATTTTGTTTTGGGTATTTTGCTTACTGGCTACGAGCTGTTTCTTTTCTTGTCGTAAAGCAGACAATTTCTCCATTTTACTCGCTTCGTCATTCAGGATGAGCTGGAGTTTGGATAAATAAGTGCGGAAACGAGCAATTTTCTCACTAAATGACAATTCTTCCGGGAGTTCAAGAAGTTTTGAAATTTTATCGGTTGGCGGCTTCAAAGCTTCTGCCCGTTCGTTTAGTGTTTGCTGTACCTTTTTGTTTTTGTGAAGCCGATCGAGTAGTGTATTACTTTGTTCGATGATTTGTGTGGCTTCTATAAAATCTAAGTATTCGGAAAGCTTGTGCTCACGCAAAAGAGCTTGCCAGTGGTCTTTAATCAGTCTTTGTTTGTGAAGGTAGCTTTCTTTTATTTTTAATTGTTCTTGATAATGTGCTTGAACGGAATCAATTTCACCTAAGAGATCTCGCCATTGCTCTTTTAGTTGGCTTTGTTTTTCATATTCTTGCACCATAAATGCAGAGGGTTCTTTGTTTGGAGCTAGTTTTTTTTTATCTCGTTTTACAAATAGAAGAAAAGTTCCAGCTAAGCTTAGTAATCCAAGACCTAAAGTAACCCACTGAATGGGTGGTTGGACAAAAAAGGAGGCTAGCAAGGCAAATAACGCAAGTCCGCCACTTAAAAGATAGCTTTTTTTCGGTTTCTCTTCTGGGGCTTTCTCTATGCTTTCTTCTGTAGCCAATTCATCTTCTATGCTACGAAGGGTCTCACTGTCCCACATGATGGCTTCAATTTGATCCAATTGCTGATTTTTTAAATTTAATTCATTTTCAAGTTTTTGAAGTGCTATTTGGAGAGCGACTAATTTCTCTTCTAATTGTTCATGAGAAACAAGCCATTCTTGAACATTTTCCTTTTCTACTTCTGTAAATACGACCGGTTCCGTAGTGTTTTGTTCACGTTTTAATTGTCGATTTAATAAAAGGAGTTGTTTTTGATTTTCTGTTTGTTGATTGGAAAGAAACTGATAATCTCCTAATTGTTCCATCATTTCTGGTAAGGCTTGTTCTAATTCAGTAATTTCTTGTTGGTGTTGCTCATATTGTTGCATCATTTCAGGGTTTGTGAGTGTTTCTTTTTGCTGAGTGATTGCTAAATTAATTTCTTGAAGTTGTTCGTTTATTTTTGAACATTCTTTTTTATATTCTTCAAATAAGTAATGACCATCTTCTTTTAATGGGGGTAAATTTGTTTTTCGAATGCTTGCTTGCAGTGTTTTGATTTCTTCATAAATATGCCATTCTTTTTTTATTTCTAAAACATCCGCTAAACGTTTTTCTACTTGGTCGCGGTTCTTTTCCAATTGCTCCATTTCAATTAATTGGCGATTATTTTCTTCGATTAAATCTAAGTAGCTTTCATTTCGTGCTTCGAGTTCACCTAACCGTTTTTCCTGATTCTCTAAAGTGGCCAATTGCTGGTTTAATGGCAAGACCCGTCCTGTTGGTCGGTATAGCTTGTCCGCTTCTTTTTTAAACTCATCAATATAATCTAAATAATCATCGGTTCCATGGGCGCCGATATTTAATAAATAACGATTCAATTGGTTTTTATTTAATTGGTGCACATTTTCAATATCAGATAAAGAAAACGAAAAAATATTTTGAAAGGTTTCTCGAGTCATTCCTGAAAGGAGGGTATCTAGTAATTCATCTGCTCCCGTCGTGCCATCTTCTAAAGTCACCGTAACATTCCCGGTCACTTTTCCATGGACTCGTTCAATCACCACTTGGCCAAATCGCGGATCTTCTGCCATAATTTTCCCACCATATTTCGAGCTTTCATGGGGTTCATAACGCAAAAGCGTGCTATTGCGTGTAGGAAAGCCAAATAAAATACTATGTATAAAAGACATCAAGGTTGATTTTCCCGCTTCATTGGCCCCATAAAAAAGTTGGACATCATTGACCAGATCAAAGGTTTGATCGACCCATTTTCCATAGCCATAAATTTCTAACTGTTTAATTCGCATCTATTCACCTCCTAGCTGATTGCTTATTTTAAATGTAATTTTGCGAGTGCTTTTTGCACCATTTCCAAGCGATATTCTTGCGAATTGGTTTGGTTTAAATATTTTGCGGGAATTTGCTCAAAAATATTTTCCGTCAATTCGTTAAAGGCACCATATTGGTCGATTTTTCGAAGGGAAGCTTCCCACTCTTCTGGGTACATTTGTTGTAGGGCTTGGTGGTTTGCAGCTTCTTCCACCGTTAGTTCCACCGACACAATCCAAACATTCGAAAATCCGAGCTGCTGGGTCAGTTGTTCCTTAAATTCTTTTTCCTGAAGAATACGAATCAGATCCTGGTCATCCTCTACTTGTGTTTTCACAACCAGATGGACTAAAACATCTTGTTTGTATTCTTTTGCTGCAATATTTTCTTTTAGCGTTTGAATGAAATCAGAAAGGTGTTTAATTTTTGACAGGTCGAGCGTCAACGAATCCCAAATCACTGGTGCGGTTGGGAGGAATTGGACGGTATGCTCCCGGGGCGACCACTCCACAAATAAACACCCTTTTTCTCCTGTTTCATTTTTATGCAAGCCTTGAATATTACCGGAATAGTAAACTGGCGGCTGCTTGGAGATTTGCTGAAATTGGTGAATATGTCCTAATGCCCAGTAGTCATAATTTTTTTCTTGCAATTCCTGAATACTAAAAGGCGCGTAATTGGCTTCTCGTGTTTTGGAAGTTTCTATTGCCCCATGCAATAAGCCAATGTGCATATTTACATGCGGCTGTCGATTAGGATACTCTTTAATTTTACGCGTCGTGATCCATTGTCGGTCATAGCTAAACCCAGTAATCGCAATACGCTCATTCGTTTTTGTTTCGAAAATTTCCGTTTTAATTTCCGGTCCATATGTCGTTACATTTTTGGGAAAAGGCAGTGATAATGTCTGAGTTTCTTCCGTTAAAAAGTCATGGTTTCCCCGAATTAGAAATACAGGGATTTCAGTTTTATCTAATCGTTGGAGTTGCTCGATAAACAGACTTTGCGCTTTAATGTTTACTTGCTTGGTATTGTATAAATCTCCTGATAATAAAACAAAATCGACGGCTTTTTCAATTGCTTGGTCGACTATTTTTGCGAAAGATAGTATAGGGGCTTTTCGTAATTTCTCTGCTAATTCTTTTGATGTTTGTTCTAAGCCGCTAAAGGGTGTATCTAGATGTAAGTCTGCTGCATGAATAAATCGTATCATCCACTCACCTCCTATGAGTTCTTCTTATCTTTCATTTTTTATTTTTAAAACGGATTTTAATTCGTGTTTTATGAAGGGGTTTGGAAAGCGAGAGGGGCTTTTCCATACTTCTAAACGCGCACACATGTTCTTTTTTGTTTGGAAAAATTGGCTCGCTTTTACAGCCAGCCAAAATGTTCGGTTTTACTAGTTTTGGGGAAACTGTTGCTTGTTCCCCCCATAAGCTAGAAAATTTTAATTTATCTCTAATTTTTGAAGAGATGATTTACCCTTGATAAATATCTTGTACAGGTTTCATGATGATGCCATTAATGTCATTAAGTACTTGGTTTAAAGCACGTTCTTTTTCCATTAATTCCATCGTTAATTCATTTTCAGTCATTTTACCAGAAACATTTTGCGCTTGTAATGCTTCTTCTTCACTGATTTCTTCGCCTGCTTGCTGTTTTTCATAAAGTGTTTGTTGTAGTGCTTGGAATTCTGTTAACACTTCACTTGCTGCTTCGTCTGCTCTGATTTCTTCATACGCTTTTGCTAATGCTTTGTATTGCTCAGCTTCGCGTAGTTCACCTTCGAGTTGGTTAGCTGTATCATAAATGTTAGCCATTTTATTCCTCCTCTCATCCCCTGAAGTATATCAAAAATAGCGGCTCTAATTCCACCATATGTTTAAAATACCCAAAATTCCTTTTGGTTTATTGATTTAGGAAAGACTTAATGATTTTCTTTGCTTCATTGACGGCTTTTTTACCGGTATCTTTTATAACTTCTCCTGATTTTTGGAGGCCTTCTTGAATTCGTTCGATCGTTTCTTCGCGACGCTTATCTTTTTCTACAACTTCAATATCGCTATCGTCTACTGCAAATTGGGTTTGTTCAGTGTAAGATAACATCGTTTCGAATTCTTGTTTAAGGACTTGGCCGATTCCGGCGCTTGTGCTGGTTTTCAAATAATGATTCTCGTTTGTTTTATCATACCCTTGCCAAGAAGCGATGACTAAGTCAGGCGTATAACCGACTAGCCATTGATCCGTATTTCCGTTCCCACTCTCTGTGCCTGTGGTCCCTGTTTTTCCAGCAATTTCATAGCCGGCAGGTTGGACGGTTTGACCGGTTCCGTTGGTAAATACATTCAGTAACATCCGATTCATATCGTCATTTATACTTTTCGATAGAATTCGTTTCTCGCGAGGATTGTTATTTTCAGCGACAACGGCACCTGTAGCATCAACAATTTTTGTAATAAAATGAGGTTCCACTTGTACTCCGTCATTTGCGAAGACGGAATAAGCACTGGCTAGCTCAAGGGGAGTAACCCCTCTGTCCATTCCACCTAGTGCGATGGCTCCAAGATGGTAATCATCATCGGAAACAGGAATACCAAATTGTTTCAGTTTATTGTATCCTCGACGAATGCCAATTTCATCCAGCAACCAAACTGTTGCCGCGTTTTTACTTTCAGCAAGGGCTTGATACATTGGGATTTCCCCTGCATACGTGTGATCCACATTGGTTGGCGACCAAGCAATATCCCCTTCGCCATAGGTGTGTTCTTCATCAATTAATGTATCTTCTATTTTATATCCCGCTTCTAATGCAGGCGCATAAACGCTAAGTGGTTTAATCGTTGAGCCGGGTTGACGACGCATCTGTATCGCTCGGTTGAAGCCTTGAAACGTGTAATCTCCTCGTCCACCAACAATCGCCGTAATCCCTCCAGTTTGAGGATTTAAGCTAATTGAAGCACTTTGTGATCTTTCACCATCTTCGGCCGATTCAAATAAATAGTCTTGATTATAAACAGCCGTCATTTGCTGCTGCTGTTGCTGGTTAAGATTGGTATAAATCGTATATCCACCATTTAAAATGTCTTGTTCTTCGAGTTTATATCGATCAATGGCTTCAGAAATAACCGAATCAAAGTAATAAGGGTAGCGATAATCATCTGTATTATTATAGCCATCAATTAATTGAAGGTCTTGTGCGGCGGCAACTTGGCGGTCCTCTTCAGTAATGGACTCGTTATCTGCCATTAATCTTAAGACCACATTTCTTCGTTCAATAGAAGCTTCATAATTATCGATGGGATTATAATAAGTCGGTGCTTTTAATATTCCTGCTAACGTTGCTGCTTCACTAATACTTAAATCAGCGGCATTTTTATTAAAATATTTAAGAGAAGCATCTTGAATTCCCCAAACCCCTTGGCCAAAGTAGGAATTATTTAAATACATTTCTAAAATACTTTCTTTTGAATAGCTTTTTTCAATTTCAATGGCTAAAAACAACTCTTTAATCTTTCGCAGCATCGTCTGATCCAGCGTCAAGTAAGCATTTTTAGCTAGCTGTTGTGTGATGGTACTTCCACCACCCACAATTCTTCCCTGTAAAACATAGCCGACCGCTGCTCGTCCAATTCCGATTACATCAAACCCCCGATGGGACATGAACCGTTTGTCTTCCGTTGAAACAACCGCATGCTGAATATTTGGCGAAATTTGTTCAATGGGCACGAAGGTTCCTTTTTGAGAATACAGCGTGCCTGCTTCTTCCCCTTGGTCATCGATAATTGTCGTCGTGTGTTGAAGGTTATCATGTAAACTCGTCACCTTCTCTTGGCGGGCTTGAATGGTTCCCACCACACTAATAAAAAGGGCCAGTATCAAAATGACCAATAAACCGACCTTTGTCGTATGGTACTTTTTCCAAATACGACGGAAGAATAGCCAAAAATGATAGAGTTTTTCTTTTAAAAACGTCCACCCTTTATAACCATATTCTTTTATTTGTTTTTTAAAATTATCCATTTTTAATCACCTTAGTATTTTCGCCTATCGTATTTTGTTATCTTTTAGGACGGCAAAATTCACTTTATATGTTTCTCTTTTCTAAGCAAAAAATCGCATTTTTTGAAGAGTCATTATATTTTCATTTTTATATCTATGTAGAGTTTGTTCAACACAAAAAGTTGTTGTGCTGATTCTTATTTATAAAAAACTTAGCTACATTTATTTTATCTGATCTAAACCCTAACTTCCATCGGCCTTAAGAAGGATTTCATTTGGTTTTTTAGGCGACTCCCTACATTTATTATAAAAATCTATTTCTTTTATGAAAGGTTTGATTTTTTAAAGTCGATTGTTGCTTTTTCAAACTTTTCAAGGATCTCTTTTATTTCTTCTTCATCTTTGGCGTTGGCTCCACTAGCTAAGGGATGTCCTCCCCCATCGTGTTCTTTAGCGATGCCATTAATGACTGGCCCTTTAGAACGCAAACGACAACGGAATGTGTGGTCTTTTTGTTGGACAAAAATGCCCCAGCTAAGAACACCTGCAATATTTCCTGGAAGGGAAACTACTTGATGGGTGTCTTCATCTTCTAGACCAAAGCGACCTAAGATTTTCTCAGTTAATAGAATGGAACCCACACCATTTTCTGAGACGTGTAAATTTTCTAATACATAACCGATTAATTTAGCAACTTTTGGATTTATTTCATTCATTTGATTGTTTAATGCAGTAGGTGAAAAATCCTTTTCCATCAAAGCTGCCGCCAAACGCATAGTCTTAGGTGTTGTCGCATCATATAAGAAACGGTTCGTGTCCCCTACAATCCCTCCATATAAAAGACGAGCTCCTTCGTCGCTTAACACTAATTCATCAGGAAAAGTTTGCCACAAATCAGCAATCATTTCACTACATGAACTCGCTGTTGGATCCACCCACTGAATATCTCCGTAGCGATCTTCATCAGGGTGATGATCAATTTTTATCACCTTATTCCCATGCGCTAAAGCTTCTTTTCCATCAATACGAGGAGGATTTGCGGTATCCACGACAATGACTAGAGCTTCTTCATAGTCACTCTCCTCAGGTCGATTCATAGTAGTAAAATACTCTAGCGTTCGGTTATCGACCCCCGCAGTAAAAACTTCTGTTTCTGGGAAACTTGCACGAATTAATTCAGCCAATCCTCCTTGTGAACCCAAGGCATCTGGATCGGGTCTTTCATGGCGATGAATAATAATTTTGTCCCATTTTTTTATTTCGATGAGAATTTGTTTTTTTATTTCGAAAAATTTATCTTCAGTCATTTTTTAAATCTTCCTTTTCTTTTATTGAAAGAGTTCATTAGTATACCATATTTTAAATTATTTATCAGATAAATGTTGTTCCCAAAGGGGTAAGGGAATATTTTCAAACGTGACAGGATCTAAATTTGTCATCGTCACTCCCAATAATCGGATTCCTCGTTCCGCTTCGCCAACTTCTTGCCACAAACCATAGACAACCGAAAACAATTCGTCGTCATTTTGAATATAGTTAAGCATCGTTTTTCGACGAGTGTGGGTTTCGAAATCGCTATAGCGAACTTTTAATACGACTGTTTTTCCGTGCATTTCTTTTTTATGAAGGGCCGTTAAAACTTCGGCGGAAATGTAACGTAAAAATTGTAAGGCTTCGTCATCTCGTCGAATATCGTTTTGAAAAGTTCGTTCTTTTCCGACTGATTTTCGTTCTCGTTCTACTTCAACGATTGAATTATCAATTCCACGAACTTTTCGAAATAGTGAATGACCCAGTTTCCCAAATTTTTTAGACAGTTCTAGTTCGGTTTTGTCATATAAATCTTGTCCGGTATAAATTCCGAATTCATGCATTTTTTCCAGCGTCTTTTCACCGACTCCGGAGAATTTTTTAATATCTAAAGGCATCAAAAATTCATGCGCTTTCTTCGGTGACACTACGGTGATTCCGGCAGGCTTTTTAAAGTCAGAAGCAATTTTAGCTAAAAATTTATTATAAGAAACCCCTGCCGAACTAGTTAAGTGCAATTCATTATAAATATCGCGCTGAATGGAGCGGGCGATTAATGTGGCGGATTGGATATTCTTTTTATTATCAGTTACGTCTAAATAAGCCTCATCTAGTGATAAAGGCTGAATACTATCGGTATAACGTCTGAATATTTCATGGATTTGTCTGGAAATTTCACGATATAAATCGAAGTTTGCACCGACAAAGACACCTTCGGGACATAGTTCTAAGGCTTTCTTCGCGCTCATTGCTGAATGCACGCCAAATTTCCTTGCTTCATAACTAGCCGTCGCTACAACTCCCCGTCCGCCACTTTCTTTCGGGTGACGAGCAATAATAACCGGCTTTCCTCGTAAACTTGGATTTTCTCGAATCTCAACAGAAGCATAGAAAGCATCCATATCTATATGAATAATTTTTCTCGACGTATCTCTTTTAGGCTCTTTAAATCTTAAAAGTCCATATTCCATTTTTCGTCACCCTCCTTTTTTTATTTATGGCTCTATTATACTAGAAAATATGTTCGATAGACACTCTTCTCTTTTAAACCAGCCGACGTAAGTTTCTGGAAACGTCTAAAATAGTCCCAGCGATTTTATTTCGGCGATTTGTGGGCGGTGGAAAGTGTCTGTGCGCAATTTTTTGTGATTTGTGTGCGGTGATTGATTTAGCGCGTAATTTTTTGTGATTTGTGGCCGGTGATTAATTTAGCGCGCAAATTTTTGCGAATTGTGTGCGGTGATTAATTTAGCGCGCAATTATCTGCGATTTGTGTGCGGTAATCGATTTAGCTCGCAGATTTTTCCGATTTGTGGGCGGTGATTGCTCCAGCGCGTAATTTTTTTCGATTCGTGGGCGGTGATTAATTTA
>NZ_FQUF01000020.1:0-6146 GCF_900129085.1 Atopostipes suicloacalis DSM 15692 | reverse complement strand
TTAGCGCGCAAATTTTTGCGATTTTTGTGCGGTGATTGATCTAGCACGCAAATTTTTCCGATTTGTGTGCGATGGTTAATTTAGCGCGCAATTTTCTGCGATTTGTGGGCGGTAATTAATTTAGCGCGCAATTTTTTGTGATTTGTGGACGGTGATTGATTTAGCGCGCAGTTTTTTACGATTTGTGGGCGGTGATTGCTTTAGCGCACATTTTTTTACGATTTGTGTGCGGTGATTGATTTAGCGCACAAATTTTGTGGTTTATGGGCGGTGATTGCGTTAGCGCGCAAATTTTTGCGATTTGTGTGCGGTGGTTAATCTAGCGCGCAGTTTGTTGCGCATACTAGGTCGTGTTTTCGAAGAGGGGGGTTATAGATGGAGGGGTGGGTATTCTCTCTAAAATTCAAAAAATCTACAAACAAAAATTGTCTGTAGATTTCTTATTTATTTAGCACATTTAAAATAAATCATCAAAGTTCATCTCGTTGAGAGATGAAACATTATAAATTTGTGCTTGTAACGAGGCGTAAGTAAAGTAATCGTTGGGTTCAATTGCCATAATATCTCGAATTTCTTCAAAATATCGCTCTGGCCGTTTATGTTTCCATAAAAAATTTAAGCAATAGTCCCATAAGTCATCTGTCGACACTTTCTGGTACCCTTGCTTGGCAAAAGAATCCTTGATAATCATTAACCAAACCTCGTATTCAGTCTTGTCTTGTTTATCTTCTGCCATATGGATGCCTCCAAACCCTGAAACACTTATCCATAAAGAATTAGTCTTTCGTTATCTCTTCGTCAATATCTGAGTCGTTTGTGTCTAACTCTTCTGTTTCTGTTGCATCTTCTACTTTTGCGACGACACGCGCTACGGCACGGCGTTCAAAGGTCAAATAGATACCTTCACAGTCTAAAACGACTGTTTTTGCGGCGTCATTAATTTCATCGATAATTCCATGTAAACCACCGATTGTTACAATACTATCTCCTATTTTTAAATTGGAGAGCATATCTTGGACTTTTTCTTGTTGTTTCTTTTGAGGACGAATCAGGACGAAATACATAATCCCAAACATTGCCCCAAACATAATTAAAGTACTAAGTAATTCCAAATTTATCTTCCTTCCAAATTTTATGAAGTTATACTACGTTTCGTTTTGTACTCTACTAGATTATCAAAATTTTGACATAAAATCTACTTTTATCCGTCTTTTCCTTATGTTTTCATGCTTTCTTCGAAATTTCAGCCTTTAAAAAGTACGTGCGTTGGGTTCATTATACCCGTATTCTTCAAAAAAGGCTTCTTTAAATTCTAATAAGTTGTCTTCACGAATCGCTTCGCGGACTTGTTCCATCAAATGAATGAGGAAACGTAGGTTATGAATGGATATTAAACGCATGCCTAAGATTTCATCGGTCTTAATCAAATGACGTAGATAGCCTCTAGAGTAATTTTGGCATGTGTCACAATCACATTTTGGATCTAAGGGGCCCCAATCACGAGCATGTACCGCATTTTTAATGACGACGCGGCCCTGGCTGGTCATTGCTGTTCCGTTTCTGGCAATTCTCGTGGGAAGGACACAATCAAAAATATCGACGCCGCGAATCACACTTTCAATCAAAGCAGCTGGAGTCCCAACTCCCATTAGATAACGGGTTTTATCTTCGGGTAATTCTGGGGTTAAATAGTCCAGCACTTCGTACATTTCTTCGTGCGTTTCTCCTACTGAAAGTCCACCAATAGAGTAACCCGAAAAATCCATACTTGTTAGATCGCGCACGTGTTGAAGACGTAAATCTTTATAGCCGCCCCCTTGGACGATGCCAAACAGTCCTTGTTTTTCCCAATTATTATGGGCATTTAAACCGCGCTCTGCCCAACGAGTCGTACGTTCGATTGATTTTTTCATATAATCATAAGATTCATCAAACGGTGGGCATTCATCAAAACTCATCATAATGTCAGAACCTAATTCATTTTGAATTTGGATGGATTTCTCTGGTGTTAAGAAAAGTTTGCTGCCATCTAAGTGACTTCTAAAATGGACGCCTTCTTCCGTAATTTCACGAGAATCGGCTAATGAAAAGACTTGAAAGCCTCCTGAATCCGTTAAGATTCCTTGGTCCCAATTCATAAATTTATGAAGGCCGCCCGCTTCTTCGATTAAGTCAGAGCCTGGACGTAACCATAAATGATAGGTATTACTCAAAATAACGCCTGCGCCTATTTTTTTTAATTCTTCAGGGGACATGGCTTTTACAGTGGCTTGTGTACCTACCGGCATAAACATAGGGGTCTCAAAAGTACCATTTGGGGTTTCGAGTTTTCCGAGGCGAGCTCCGGTATGTTTTTCTTTTTTAATTAAATGATAGTTAATTGGATGTTCTAAATGTTTTCTTCCTTTACTTTTTTCATTCATTTTCTATTTTTTGAGTGATTTTAATGGTCTTCCTTGTCGTGTTTTCCGAAGTGAAAGAAGTGACTACTGGACAAACATCGCATCGCCAAAGCTAAAGAAGCGATATTGCTCATCAACGGCATGATGGTACGCTTTTAAAACAAATTCTCGGCCGGCAAAAGCGCTGACTAGCATAATAAGTGTTGATTTTGGCAAATGAAAATTCGTGAGAAAAGCATCCACGAATTTAAACGTATAACCTGGCTTAATAAAAATATCCGTCCATCCGCTATCCGCTTCGAGTTTTCCATCAAATTTATTCGCGATAGTTTCAAGTGTACGAATGCTTGTTGTACCAACTGCGATCACTCGTCCACCATTTGCTTTCGTTTCGTTTAAAAGATTGGCCGTTTCTTCCGAAAGTTGGTAGAACTCGCTATGCATCTTATGGTCTTCGACATTTTCTGCATTGACTGGGCGAAAAGTACCCAGTCCCACATGTAAAGTTAGGAAAGCCAGTTTCACACCTTTTTCTTTCAGTTGCTCTAAAACCTCATCTGTAAAGTGCAGACCCGCTGTTGGTGCGGCGGCTGAGCCATTTTCTTTGGCGTAAACGGTTTGGTAACGATCCGCTTCATCCAATTTTTCTGTAATATATGGAGGGAGTGGCATCTCACCTAATTCTTCTAAAATTTCCAAGAAAATCCCCTCATAAGAAAAATCTAAAATACGCCCGCCTTCTTCAAGCTCTTCGACTACCTTTGCTGTTAAACGTCCATCGCCAAAGCGAATGGTTGTTCCAATTTTCGCTTTTTTCGCTGGCTTCATTAGCGTTTCCCAGCGGTCACCTTCTATATTTTTTAAAAGGAGTACTTCTAAATGAGCCCCAGTTTCGATTTTTGTTCCAAACAAACGCGCAGGCAATACGCGAGTGTTATTCATAACTAACGCATCATTTGGTTTCAATTCGTCTATAATATCTAAAAAGGTTTTGTCCTCGATGGTTTGTTGATTATGATCAAGTACCATTAGTCGTGAGGCACTGCGGTTCTTTAAAGGAACTTGTGCAATTAATTCCTCAGGTAAACTGAAATCAAAATCATCTGTTTTAAAATTATTCACTTATTTCATCACTTTCTTTGGTTATTTTTAAAGGCAAGCATTTCAAGCTATTTCTCTTCTCGCCAAAATGGAACACCGAAATGGTTATACGCTTTTTCTGTGGCGACTCGGCCTCGAGGAGTCCGTTGGATAAATCCTTCTTGAAGTAAAAATGGCTCGACCATATCTTCAATGGTCCCTGGGTCTTCTCCAATATTCGCAGCGAGTGTATTCAAACCCACTGGCCCACCATTGTACAACTCAATCATCATCTCAAGAATTTGTTGGTCAACAGTATCTAAGCCTGCTTTATCCACACTCAACATATCAAGCGCCTTCGAAGCAATTTCCCGCTCAATCACGCCATCCGCTACTACCTCGGCATAATCACGCACCCGTTTCAATAGACGATTGGCTACACGTGGTGTCCCACGAGAACGTCGAGCGACTTCCACAGCACCTTCTTTTTTAATTTCAGCGTTTAACACACTGCTCGAACGGTCAATAATTTCCGTTAAACTCTCTACCGTATAATATTCCATATGCGAAACAATACCAAACCGATCACGCAAAGGAGCGGACAACAATCCCGCTCGCGTCGTCGCCCCAATTAAAGTAAAAGGTGGCAGTGAAAAATGAACGGGCCGTGCGGTATCTCCCTCGCCAATAATAATATCAATATAGTAATCTTCCATAGCTGAGTACAACATTTCCTCCACAAAACGGGGCAAGCGGTGAATTTCATCAATAAATAAAATTCCCCCCGGCTCTAAATCATTCAACAAAGCCACAATATCTCCCGCTTTATCTATTGCCGGGCCACTCGTTGTGCGGATGCTGGTTCCCATTTCATTCGCAATAATCATCGCCAAAGTTGTCTTACCCAAACCTGGAGGGCCATAAAGCAACACATGATCCAAAGCTTCCGAGCGATTTTTTGCCGCTTGAATATAAATGGATATTTCTTTTTTTATTTTTTCCTGTCCAATGTATTGATCCAGTCGCTGAGGTCGCAAAGAAAGCTCATTTGTGCCTTCTGTTTCATCAAAAACCTCGCCAGAAATCATTCGTTCCTGATCCACCTGCTTCATCCTCCCACATTTTCCTGTTCATTGCTCTCTTTTTCTTTTTCAAAATCCGAAATGTTTTCTGCTCGTATCTGTTCTCTGGGTCATTTAACGAATGAGATGTTTTAATGCTTCGCGGATATAGTCGTCCGCGGATGCATCAGGTAACTCTTCGAGAAAAGGTGTGACTTTTTTGATGTCACGTTTCGTGTAACCGAGAACGGCCAATGCTTCGAGCGCTTCATCCAATTCGACGTCTGCAGAAAGTTGGTCTTCAGGTTTCCCAAAGACTTCAATCACTTCTGGAGATAGCTCCGATAATTTCCCTTGTAAATCAAGCACAATTTGTGAAGCAGTTTTCTTCCCAACTCCCGGGAATTTTTGTAAGTATTTAACATTATTTTGTTCGACTGCTTGCACAAAACCGACATGATCTTCTGCCGCTAAAATGGCGAGCGCACTCTTTGGACCAATGCCAGACACGCCAATCAGTTTCATAAATAATTCTTTTTCTTCTTTATTAATAAACCCATACAAGCGAATGTCATCTTGCGTGACACTATGGTAAATATAGATCGTCGCTTCTTGATTTAATTGATTCGATAAGCGGAAGGGATTGGCAATAAAAATATGATAGCCGATGCCTTGATTATCTAGCACCATATGGCTTGGATTCACTTCAATAACCGTACCTTTTATGTATTCGTACATATTTTTTAAAACTCCTCATTCATTTCTGAAATTTCTAATTCATTATAACATAATATTTGAAGAGGCTGAATGAGTAGAACAAATGTTTTATGGTAAAAAGTAAAAGAGTAAGAAAGTTATCCTTTTTTAAATTTATAAAAGCCCCTAGTTTATACCTAAGGGCTTCTACTTCTATTCAACTCTTTAATTGTATTTTTAGACTAGGCTAATCAAATTCAGAAAGATAGTCGCCATAACCTTCTTTTTCTAGGTCGGATTTTGGAACAAAGCGCATGGCTGCCGAGTTGATGCAATAGCGTAAACCGCCTTGATCTAGTGGACCGTCTGTAAATACGTGTCCTAAGTGGGAGTCGGCTTCTTTACTTCGGACTTCTGTTCGTTCCATGCCGAATGATTGATCTCGGTGTTCTGAAACGCCGCGTTTTTTAATTGGTTTTGTGAAAGAAGGCCAACCGCATCCTGCATCGTATTTATCTTTTGATGAGAATAGTGGTTCTCCACTTACGACATCCACGAAAATTCCTTCGTCATAAAAGTCATCATATTCACCTGTAAATGCGCGTTCTGTTGCACTTTGTTGAGTGACTGCATATTGTTCCGGCGTTAAGCGTTCTTTTAATTCATCTTTTGAGTATCTCTTTTCCATTGAGAGAACCCCCTTTACACCCTTATTTTACCAAATTTAGCGCTAAAAATACACTATTTGAGATGGCCTCTATTCATTATTTTAAGTGGATGGGTGGTAAGAAGTTTGAACGTTGATAGAAAGATTCTGGGGGATTTACTACGACGAGTTGTGCGTGGTGGAAGGTGCTAGCGCGCAAATTTTCATTATTTGTGTGCGGTGGACCTCGCTTGCGCGCAA
>NZ_FQUF01000041.1 GCF_900129085.1 Atopostipes suicloacalis DSM 15692 | reverse complement strand
AAGCGTTCCAACACGTGTGGTATACGCTCGCTCGTAATAGCCATTCCGTTGGCTTCTTCGATCATTCGTTCTTTCATATTCCTGGGCTTGGATATATTCCGTTCGTTGTTCTTCCATCAGTTGATTGAAAATGGTGGTTAAAATATTTTTCGATACGTCATCTTTGACAGAATGTTCAATAATGCTTTGAACCTCTTCGTTATTCAGTGTAAAATGTACTTGGGTCATATGAAGTCCTCCTAGGTATGTTTTTGCGTTAAAAACATTGTACCGTAAAAGGACGTTTATATGGCCTTTTTACTTTTACACAATTATATGGACTTTATCAATACTCGTCAATTAATAGCCCTTTCTATTCTTTATTTAAAAAGTATTTTAGAATGAAGTTTATTATTCTTGAACTGAATATTTCTTCCTGCTAAGCTAAAAATGAAAATAAATCAAATTAAAATTATTCTCAAAGGAGAAAATCTAAAATGAAAAAAATAATAGCCTTGCTAAGTCTTACCTTAATGAGTATTTTTATTTTAACAAGTTGTGGGACAAATAACTTAGGAGAGGAATCACCTTATGGAGAAGATGTTAATAATCTAGATGGTGTTTCTATAGAATTAAACAAAGATACATACAAACCGGAAGGAGATATTTTTGAACTGACAGTAATAAATGATTCTGAAGAAGATATATCATACGGCGTGCCTTATACGCTAGAATATTATAAAGAAGACAAATGGTATGAAGTTGAACCAGATAACGAAATAGGTTTTGTTTTGATTCTTTATACTTTATCTCCAGGAGATGAAGCTTCAGATGAAATTAACCTTGATTCTTATGAGCCATTAGAAACTGGTCGCTATCGAGTATTGAGACAAATTGGTGATGAAACACTGACCACTGAGTTTGAAGTGGCTGAAGAATAAATAAAAGACCATGAAATAATTCTAAACGTTTAAAATAAAGAAGACGAATAAAAAAGTGTTAAAGTTTTGCTCGGAATCATAAATCCAAGTCTAACTCTAACACTTTTTGTTTACTCATTTTTTTCAATATTTTGTTTTAAACGTTTTATTAATTTTTTGTCGGGCGTAATAAAAATAGTTTGTTGATTATTGTAAATGACATATCCAGGCTTTGCGCCATTTGGCTTGTGCACATTTTTAATTTGAGTATAATCTACAGGAACGGAGGAAGACATGCTAAATTTGCTGTGATAGGCAGCTAAATGTGCAGCTTCTTCAATCGTTTCTGCATTAGGATCATCGTTTCGTATAACGACGTGAGAGCCCGGTATATCTTTCGTGTGTAACCACCAATCAGACTTGTTTGCCGTGCGCATTGTTAGTTGATCATTTTGATTATTGTTTTTTCCGACCAAAATCAATGTCCCATCAGAAGAATAATATTTATCTGGCTGGCTCTTATTTTTTCTATTCTTCTTACTTCGTTTTTGTTTTCTTAAATATCCTTCGGTACTCAATTCTTCTCGGATTTCTTCAATATCTTGGCTAGAAGCAACATCTAATTGTGTTAATACAGAATCAATATAATCTATCTCTTGTTCTGTTAATGGAATTTGAGTAGCTAAATGTTTTTTACGATTTTTTAATTTTTGGTATTGGCTAAAATACCATTGTGCATTTTCAGCTGGAGATTTTTGTGGATCCAAGTTAATTAGAATAGATTGGTTATCATTATAAAAGTTTTCTAACTCTATTTTTTCCATTCCTTTTTCAACTTGATGCATAAAGGCCGTTAAAACTTCGCCTTTAATACGGTAAGCTTCAGCATCATCAGCACCTTTATCTTCTTGAATCAATTTTTTGCGTTTTTTGACATTCTTTTTTCGTTCATTTTTTAATATCTGAGATAAGTCATTTGTTTGTTGATGAACTCGATCCTTTTCTGCTTTGTTTTCATAGTATTCATCTAATAATTCAGATAGATAATCAAAGGATTCCTTTTCTCCCTCAATGGAAGAATAGGGCAAGGCAGTAAAAGATGAACGATTTCCTTGCTCGGTTAGTGTCGGTTGATATTGATTCTCTCTATATGGCTGTAAAAATTGATTAAATCTATTCAAATGCTTTTCTTCTTTATTATTTTCAATCTGATAAAGAAGCTCTACAGCTGAATCTTTCCCAAATCCTTGGAATAAAGACTGTATCGAACGAATTTTCTCTTTTCTATTTTCACCAACAGCTTCAAAATCTCCTGAGAAGTGAAAGGGATCTATATTGTCTTGTTTGGGAGCAGGACGGTATTGAGCACCAGGCAAAAGAGTTCTATAGGTGTTCATGCTTGGTGGAACGTGTCGAATAGCTTCATAAAGCTTATTTTCATCTTTGTTTACAAGTAATATATTACTATGGCGTCCCATAATTTCAGCAATTAGGTAGTAATATTGTTCATCACCTAATTCATCACGTCCTGTAAAAACAAACTCTATGATCCGATCATTTTCTGTTTGCTGAATATCAACAAGCTTCGAATTTTCAATATATTTACGAAGAACCATACAAAATTGAGGGGGTTCTTGTGGATTTTCAAGTCGTATGTT
This sequence comes from Atopostipes suicloacalis DSM 15692, assembly GCF_900129085.1. Lineage (GTDB taxonomy): Bacteria > Bacillota > Bacilli > Lactobacillales > Carnobacteriaceae_A > Atopostipes > Atopostipes suicloacalis. The sequence continues at coordinate 12,492 of NZ_FQUF01000041.1, read as the reverse complement.
GGTTAAGTGTACTCGAGCATATTGAGGATGAGCCGATAATAGTAATTGATAATTTTGTCGATTGGCTCGTATTCTAATTAATAATTCGTTATTAAAGGGTTGATGTATTTTGGTAATTCTTCCATTTAAAATATGTTCTTTTAATTCATAAACTATGGCATGTGTAAATAAACCATCGTAAGACATAATATCACCTTCTATAAAAAGTCTGCTTAATTATAACATTTTTAGATACTAAATGCACAAATTACAAATTTGACAAAAAAACGATATGAATATAACATTAAAAGTTGATTACAATACTTAAGAATCGTTTACTAGAACTGGCTTTTGTGATATAGTTGAATGGTACAATTAAGTAGTTTTATGGGCAAACTAATAGGAGGAATACAAATGACGCAAACAGTAGATATTAATGATTTGCTTGAAAGATTGAGTGTTTTTAATAATCAATTTTCTCATATAAAACGAGTAATTTTAGATAAGCAAAAGTTAAATTCGTCCACTGTAAATTTAATTTCTATTATTGGAAATGAAACAATGACTTTAAAGCAAATAACTGAAATAAGTGAACTAGATAAATCAACAATCTCTCGACAAATTAATGGTTTGGTAAAAGAAGGATTAGTGATTAGAGAAACAGGTAAAGATAAACGTTTTTCCTTTTTTGAACTATCAGAACATGCTAAAATGATGTATCGACAGTATCAAGAAGATTTCAAAGATTATTTTGATCATACGCTAAAAGGATGGACAGAAGAAGAAAAACACATGTTTTCTGTTTTAGTAGGACGTGCGAATTATAGTATGTCTAATGCCTTAGATAAACAAATTAAATAAATCTATTAATTAACGAAAATAATTGAGGTGTAAAAAATGAGTAAGAATCAATCTAGAAAAGAAAGAAAAAAGCAAGAAACGAGTCCGAATACAGAAAATAGACCAGAAAGAAGTTCTGGAATTAGTAAAATTTATTACTATATTATTGGATTTTTATTTTTGATATTATTATTATTAGTTATTTTTATTTTTACTCGAGGCGGGGATAAAGTGAAGTTAGAGGATGAGAATACGAATGAATCTGCCTTAATTGAGAATAATGAAGAAGATAATAATAGTGCAACAGATAAAAATGACGAAGAAGCCACCACTAAAGAAGAAACAGATGAATCAGAAGAGGAAAAAGACGATTCTTCAGACGAGAATATCGAAGAGGATTCAGAAGAAAATCAAGATACTGAAGAATTAGCACCTGGTGAATCTGCAGTAGTGAACGAGGATGCACCCCACGATACAGAACATGCAGTTGACTATAACGAAGGGTCTGCTGACCGAACAGCTATTAAAAATGAAATAATGACTGCTACAGGTCTTAATGATGATTTAATAGAATGGTGGGTAGGAAATGATGGTGCAGGTCGAGTTGAGGCCACTGTTTCAAATAGAGATGAAACAGAAATTTATCAAGTCCATTTACAATATGGTGATGGAAACTGGCATGTACTAAATTATGAAAGAATTAATGCCGTTCCAAATAACTAAACATCAAAGAATGGAGTTAGGTGTCTAATAATGAAAAATTTTGATAAGCATTTTGATGTCGCTCAAGAAATATTAGATCTAACCGATAAAGAGTTGAAAAATTTAGCTCCAGTGAATATCCTAATGATAGGAAAGAGTGGGGTAGGAAAAAGCACATTAATAAATAGTGTGTTCCGTGAACGGATAGCTGAAACAGGAATTGGGAAACCTGTAACAAAACATTTACAAAAAATTACTCGTAAAGATGTCCCTATCACAATTTATGATACTCGAGGTTTAGAACTTGATCCAAGCGTTCAAAAACAAGTGAAAGATGAAATCTATAAGCTTATAGCAGATAATAAGGGAACAGAAGAAGCTCTACATGTAGCTTATTATTGTATCCAGGCAACTTCATCAAGAATTGAAGAATCAGAAATTAAAATGATTGAAGAAATCTCGAATAAAATACCCGTTATATTAGTTTTAACTCAAGCCATTGGAGAGCAAGTAAAAGAATTTCAACAATATATTGAAGAAATGAATTTAGATATAGCTGCTGTGCATAGCGTATTAGCGGAACCCTATGTCATTTCAAAGGATTATACGGTTCAACCTTTTGGATTGAAAGAATTAATCGAGAGGACTTTTAATTTAATTCCAGATAGTGTACGTAAAGCTTTTACGAATGCCCAGCGAGTAGATATCGAAAGAAAAGTTGAGACAGCGAAAACCTGGGCCACTAGATATATAGCAACATCCTTTGGGGTGGGGTTTGTGCCTATACCATTCTCCGATGCCTCAATTCTTGTACCTATGCAAGTAGCTCTTTTAGCGCATATTACGGTGATCTTTGGTGTTCCAATTGATAAAGCAACAATATTAAGTATTATAGCTGCCGTTGGAGGAACTGGATCGGCTACCGTCGTAGGCCGCTCTGTGGTCTCAAATGCTTTTAAATTTATTCCTGGACTAGGAACGGTTGTTGGCGGGGTTATCAGTGGAACTACTGCATCTATTGTAACAAGAGCTTTGGCGTATAGTTATATTCAAGTATTAAAATTATTAGCAAGCAGTGAATTATCAGGTCAGGAGACATCTACAGATAAAATTGTATCTATGATGCAAAAACAATTTAAAAATTATATTAAAGAAAATAAGCGAGAGCTGAAAAATGAATCGACTCAGTTAAACATGAGTAAAGATTCTCCACTTTCAAAAGTTGAAGTTGCCAGAAGAACCGTAAATAATTTTTTAGATAAATTAAAAAATAGGTTTTAAATAAAATCTACTTTTAAACAACTGGATTCCGGAAAGGAGAAAAATAGAACATGAACGACTTAGAGGCTAAAATAGAAAAATATGTAAAAACTTTAAGAGAAAATGATATTCGCATGACTTCCCAAAGGTATGCAATTTTAAATAATTTAGCGTCAGAAGATAAACACCCTACAGCAAACGAAATTTATGAAGATTTAAAAGATGAGTTTCCTAATATGAGTGTTGCCACAGTATATAACAATTTAAATTTCTTTATGCAAGCAGGTATTGTGAAAGAATTACCTTTTGGTGATGGATCAAGTCGTTTCGATTTAACAGATACTCAACACTATCATGTTATCTGCAATAATTGTGGAAAGGTTGTAGATTTCAACTATCCGGGATTAGCTGAAGTAGAAAAGGTCGTTGAGTCTATAACGAATTTCAAAGTGGATGGTCACAGTTTTAAAGTGACCGGTCTATGTGAGGATTGTCAAAAATTAAACCTTTAATTTTGCAAGATATTATTTTATCTGAGAAAGGATATTTTTTATGAAGCAAGTGTTAATAATTGTTAATCCAAATTCTGGAGATAAATCAGGCGAAACAGTTGGAAATACACTCCAGGAACAGCTGGAAGAAAATAAAATTGAAACGAAGATCTATCAAACAACTGGAGAAGATAATTTTAAAGAACTCATTCAAACTGAAATGGATAATAATTTAGATTTAGTGATAACACTTGGAGGAGACGGTACAATTTCTGAGGTTATTAATGGCATTGCTCCATTAGAACAACGCCCTAAAGTTCTTTCCTTACCCCTAGGAACAACGAATAATTTTGTGCGAGCGTTAGGTATGGAATTAGATTTAGACCATCTTCTGTCAGCTATTGAAGAAAATGATATAGAGGAGAGGGGAGTAGATGTAGGGCGCATAAATGATCAGTATTTTATAAGTACCGTTTCAGTGGGCTCAATTCCTGAAGTCGCTTGGAAAACAGATGATCATATGAAAGAAGAGCTCGGTTCTTTAGCTTATATATTTGAAGGAGCAAAGGTAATCAATGAATTTACTCCTCTGGATATTCAAATAGAATCTGAAGAAGGAAATCATGTTCTTGATGATGTCTTTTTAGTGATTATCGGTTTAACCAATAGTATTTTTGGGATTCAAAGATTTTTTGATGAAGCGACTTATGATGATGGAAAAATACATTTTTATGCGTTGAAAAAATCCAATTTAATTAATGAAGCCAGTTCTATCATAAAACATATAATAGATAGAAATAATGAAGAAGAGGTAAATGATGAGTTATCCTTTGTCACTTCTTTTAAAAAAGCAAAAATTAGATCATCAAGTTCATTAAATTCGGCTATAGATGGAGAAAAGGGACCAGAATTCCCATTAGAACTAGAAGTGTTACATAAGCATATCACTTTTTTAATTCCTAACTTAAAAGAATAATACCAAACCAATCAGACTATAAATAAGTAATCTAATTTTGATTTTCTAATAAAAAAACTCTATAACGAAGGGTTGGGAACGTTATAGAGAGAAATAATTATTCTTTTTTTAACGGAGAATAAGGGATTTGAACCCTTGAAACGGCGTTGGCCGTTTACACGATTTCCAATCGTGCTCCTTCAGCCACTCGGACAATTCTCCAGAGTTGTAACAACTTTTTAATAATAGCATGACTTTTTATTTTAGTCAAATAGGACTGAAAAATTTTATGAATAAAACGTTATAGGAAACTTTTTATAGATTCCTTTCTAACTAGGAATTTAGAGAGGCTCATCAATTGTTTTTCAGTTTCTATAAAGCATTTACGTAGAAGTTTTTGAATCTAAAGTAACGTAATAGTCAAATTATGAATAGAAGAAACCTAACTTTCTTCATAAATTTATGATATATTACTAAAGTTAATAATATTGAAAGAAATGAAACAAATTTAGGAGTAATATAATGAAAAAGAGTAATGGTAAATACTTTGTTGGTGTTGGAGTTCTATTGATTATCGCAGGTATCTTAATTTTTTCTGATGATGGAGTTATTGGAATTATCGGTATTATATTTGGTTTATATAATTTGATTAAGGGAATTCGTCTCCTAAGAGGAATTCAACCGATGCTAATTCGCAAACAACAAAAACGATATGATCATGATAAGGAAGAACTAAGGGATAAATTTGAAGAAGCAAATAAAAAGGATAAGGATTAATAATTCTTTAAAAAAATAGAAAAGCATCCGTTTTAAAAAAAGGTCATATGTCCGTCTATATTTTGCTAGAATGCTTAATATAGATATGGATCATATGACCTTTTATATGAGTTATTATTGAATCTTAACGTTTCAATTACAGATTAATGTTGTATTTAACGATTTTCTTCTTCGGTTTCATTATTTTCATCATTAGTATTATTTTCTGGCTCATTGCTATCATCATTTTCTTCTTCTTCTGGAGGACTATCCTCTCCGGTATTCTCATTTTCTTCAGGTTCTTCAGGAGATTCAGGTTTTTCGGTCTCCTCATTTTCTTCTTCTTCCTCAGGCTCTTCCTCCTCAGGTTCTTCTTCTTCTTCCTCCTCCTCAGGTTCTTGTACCAATATATTCACTTCGGCAGCAGGACCTGTTTCACCTTTTACTTGTACGGCAACAGTAATCGTTAATTCTTCTCTAGGTGGGTTAGATATTGTAAAGTCGGTATCGGTTTGAACATTTTCCTGTCCATTCACAGATACAATATACTTAACTTCTTCATCAATATCGTCTGGCAATTCAAAAGCGTTCCATGAAACTTGAACTTCATCTTCTTCAGCTAGATATTGAGCACTTAATCCAGTAGGGGCGCTTAATACATAGTCAGGTTCTGCTGTTTTATTCGGTTCAGTTCCTCGAACGAATAACTCTTTAACAGAGTTACTGCTTCCTGATGAAGCTAAAAGCGGAGGATTGGACCCTTTTTCAATAGATTCTTCAACCACTGAGTTTGGTCGTTGCCAATCTCTAGTCTCTAAATCACTAACTAATCGACTCATTGAGGATTGATAAATGAGTCGAGCGAGTTTTCGTGAGCCGTCACTGAAAGTCAAATTATGTCCTTCTTCGAACTGATCGTCATATCCCACCCATACAGACATCGTATAATAAGGAGAGTAACCGACTAACCAATTATCTGGAACACCATCTGAAGGAATATTAGCTTCTGAGATTTGTTCACTCGTATAGTTTGTTGTCCCAGTCTTAGCTGCATGGATATATCCAGGAATGGTCAAATCAGCACTATAATAAGAAATAACATCTTTTAGCATATCAGTAACCATGTATGCTGTGTAATCTTCCATAGCTTTGTTTGAACTAGGCTCCAAATTCGTTTCTTCGCCATCTAAACTCACTACTTTTGTAACTGTATGAGGTTCTGTATAAGTTCCCTGATTGGCAAATGCGGCATAAGCACCTGCTAATTCAACAGGAGTCATTGTTCCGTTAAACGCACTAGAACGGACCAATCCCTCTGAACCAGGGGAGATAGTAGAGGTATCAACACCTAACCCTTTTAAGAATTCAGTAATTTCACCATGACGGTTTCCTAAATGTTCTTCATCATTAAAGAATTTAGCTGCCGGTATATTTCGAGAATCTACTAAGGCATCACGCATTGACATTTGTCCACGATAAGCATTGTCATAATTACTTGGAGACCAATCGCCATTTGTATAAGGCTCATCGACAATTTGTTGATAGGTTGAATAGTTCAATAATTCTATAGCTGGTCCATAGACAGTTAGCGGCTTAATGGTCGACCCCACGCTTCGATCTAGACCAGTTGCTCGGTTTCTAGATAATTGTCCTTCTAATTTACGTCCACCAATTAAAGCAGTCATTTTTCCAGTAGTTGAGTCAACTAATGAAGCGGCTGTTTGAATTTCATCATTTGGGAAATTTACATAATCATCTGTATTTACAGTATCATATAAAACTTGTTGAGCTTGAGGATCATAGTTTGTATAGATTGTTAGGCCTGCAGTATATGGATCATAATTTGTTTTTTCTTCAACTTCATCAATAACTGCTGTTAAGTAGCCATCGAATACAAGTGTGTTTTCATCTTCTTCTTTTGGCTCTTGTAAACCTTCTGTTACGGGAATCTCTTTAGCCTCATCCGCTTCAGCTTGAGTAACGGAGCCAAACTCAACCATTTCATCTAAAACAATATTTCTTCGTTTTTCAGCTTCTTCTGGATTTTTATAAGGGTTATAGTAATTTGGTGCTTTAGGCATCCCGGCAAATAAAGCTGCTTCATGAAGTTCTAATTCACTAACTGATTTTCCATAATATTGTTCGGCAGCCGTCGCAACACCATAGACATTTCCACCCATATGGATACGGTTGAGATATAATGTCAGAATTTGTTCTTTAGAAAGTTGTCGTTCTAATTGTATAGCTAGCCAAGCTTCTTGAGCTTTTCGTTCAAGGGTTTGATCCTCTTGGAGGGATGAAAAAACTGAATTTTTAACTAATTGTTGGGTAATCGTACTTCCACCACCCACAATTTGGCCAGCATTTGTTACATATCCAACGGCAGCACGGGCAATACCAATAGGATCAATTCCTATATGCTTTTCAAATCGGCGGTCTTCAATGGACATTACTGCCTCGCGTAATACTTTCGGGTATTCGTCCGCCGAAGCATACTCTCTTTCTTCCCCACCAAGAGAGTAGAATACCTCGCCATTCATATCTACTAAGTCTGAGGAATAGGTTCCGGTTAAATCTTCTTCCGTTATTTCTGGAGCTTGAGCAGCATAATAAGCGAACAAGCCTAAACCACTTACTCCAGCAAGCAAAATTAACCCTAAAATTCCTAGCAAGATTTTCTTTCCTAATCCCATTTTATTGGACGTTTTCTTTTTAGTTTTCTTTTTGTTTTGTTTTTTTCTTTCTGACCTTGACATCGTCTCTTTTTCAGACTTTGACACGTCAATCACCTTCTCTTCATTTCTCTAGAAAACATTTATTATTTATCAAATATATAGTAATATAGTACAAAAAACATCATTTGTCATCTTATTAGAATAAATAACACTTAAGCCAAACAATTTTACTTTCTACTTTCTATGAATTGATCCACTATTTTTAGATAGGGAATTCGCGGATTAAATCCATATTCAATGAGGAAATTTTCTTTTTTTATGGCTGAAAGCGGAATTGATTTTCGGCCTTTTTCTTTATATTGCTGATCCCACCATTTAAATAGGAACTCAGAGCTTAATAAATAAATTTCATCAAGCGTTACAAAGCGCAAGATAGTAAAGCAAATCCCACCATGCTCAACGCTTTTTTTCATATGGTTGATTTGATGTCCATGAAAGTTACTTAATGGGAAAGAGGTTTTATTTTTTGTCTCTTTAGCCTCAAAATCTAAATAATAGCCTTTGTAAACACCATTGTAATCTGTAGTAGAGGAGCGTCGATAATAAGCTTCTGTGATTTTTGCGGCTTCTCGTTTAGGATAATCAACCTTAACTACTTGTATTGGTGTTGGTTTTTTATGAATAACAGCCATGTTATCATCTAAATATTGTTTATTTGTTAAGTTTATTTCTTTTTCTAGGCTCATTCCTCGGTTACTATAATTAGAAGATTGTTCTTTTGATTGAGAATTATAGTTCTCTTTATTATAATGGTAAGGTTGGCCATTAGGATAATGAATTTTCAGTGGACTCATCCTTCCTTTTTTATATATGATAATAATACCAGACAAATATGTGTTCGTAAAAGCTGGAGGTGACTTTTTGGAAAAAATATTAATTAGTGGCTATCGTTCCTATGAATTAAATATATTTAATCAAACTGATCCAAAATATAAATACTTAAAAAAATTTATTGAAAATCGCTTAACAACCTTTATTGAAAATGGAGTAGAATGGTTTATTATTGGAGGAGAGCTAGGGATTGAACTTTGGGCAGGAGAAATTGTTTTAGAATTAAAAGAACAATATCCAGAAATTAATCTTGCGATTATTCTTCCTTATACTTCTTTTGGAGAGAATTGGAATGAAACGAATAGAGGTCTCCTTGAATCTGTGATCCATCAAGCTGATTATGTTAACTATACCTCAAGTAAGGACTATGAATCCCCAAAACAATTAAATGCCAATCAAGTATTTAATATTCGGAATACAGATGGAGCGTTTCTTATTTATGATACAATGACAGAAGAAGCTGCCGCTGGTAAACCAAAATTTTTATATGATTTAATTATTCAATACCAAGAAAGAACAGAATATGAATTACATTTGGCTTCTTTTGAAGAAATTGAATTTTTCATTCATGAATACGAAGAATTTCACGGCGGAATTGATAAGTAAGCTTTATATTTTAAGTAAAATGTGTTAATATAGATTTAGAAATTAACAAGTGACTGGTGAGGTGACAGTAGTGAGAGCATTAACTCAAAGAGAAATTGTAGATAAAGATTTTAAGACAAAACTTCGAGGGTACGATTCAGAAGAAGTAGATGAATTTTTAGACTTAATTATTCAAGATTATAAATCATTTCAAGATGAAATTGATGAATTAAAAGTGGAAGTTGAACGTCTTGTTGAAGAACTGGATGAAACTTCTAAGCAATCTGATTATAGAGTACAAAGTCAAGGGACGAATCAATCAACAGTAACGAACTTTGATATCTTAAAAAGATTGTCTAACTTAGAGCGTCATGTTTTTGGTTCTAAGCTAGATGAAGAAGATAGTGTAGAATATTAAAAATTAATTGTGTAATTTATGGATAATTGCGCATTCTTTTTGAATGTGAGTAAAGTCCATGCTCACACAAGCTGAGAAGCTTGTAGTGTTCATGCGTGTCCAAACAATAAGACACGGTCTTTTATGAAAATAAAAGAAACGGCAGTTAAACGAGCTAAGGCTTTGCTATGCTCAAGTAGACTTGAAAGTGCCACAGTGACGAAGCAACAACGGAAACGTTGTTGGTGGAACGGGTAAACCCCATGAGTGAGCAACCCAAACTACGGTAGGGGCACTCTTTTCGCAGAATTCAATGTAGAAAAGAGGCGATTACGTTTAAGTAATCGCAGACAGATAATTATCTCTGGAAAGATTGCCTAAGATTTTTCCTAGACAGAACATGGCTTACAATAAATTACACATATTAGGAAAATAATTATATCCTCCCGGTTTTTATGAGGGAGGATTTCTTTTTGAAAATAAATGTACATTTTCATTTTTAAAAGATTTACTATTTGGAAGGAGGAAAATAATAATGACAACTTTTAACTTAATTGCAACCTGTGCTGCAGGTGTTGAAGCATTAGTTGGTGATGAGCTACGTGATTTAGGATATGAAGTTCAAGTAGAAAATGGTCGTGTGCGCTTTGAAGGTACTGAAAAAGATATCGCAAAAACGAATCTCTGGTTACGTGTCGCAGACCGAATAAAAATTGTTGTAGGTGAGTTTGAAGCCAAAACATTTGATGATCTTTTTGAACAAACCAAAGCTCTTCCATGGGATAAATATGTCCCGATGGATGGTAAATTTCCAATTGCTGGAAAATCAGTAAAATCAACGTTACATAGCGTTCCTGCTGTTCAAAGAATTGTAGATAAAGCAGTTGCTGAAAGTATTAAAGAAACGTACCATCGCCGAGGAATGCTCTCAGAAACTGGTGCAGAATATCCAATTGAGATTAGTATGAGAAAAGATCGTGCGATGTTAACGCTTGATACTACAGGAGATAGTCTATTCAAAAGAGGGTATCGGACAGAAAAGGGTGGCGCTCCTTTAAAAGAAAACTTAGCTGCCGCTTTAATCGCTTTAACAACTTGGCGAAAAGATCGACCATTTGTAGATCCTATGTGTGGCTCGGGAACTATACCCATTGAAGCTGCTTTAATCGGACAGAATATTGCTCCAGGCTTTAATCGATCCTTTTTATGTGAGGAATGGGATTGGATGAGTGAAGAAATGTGGGAAGAAGTTCGAGCGGATGCAGACAATCAAGCAGATTATGATATAGAACTTGAAATTTATGGTTTTGATATGGATGAGAACATGATAAAGATTGCTGAAAAAAATGCTTTAGCAGCAGGAGTCTCTCATAATATTACCTTTAAACAACTAGCGGTTGCTAATTTCAAAACAGATGAAGAGTTTGGGATTATGGTTACAAACCCACCGTACGGAGATCGTATGGGAGAAGAAGAAGCCGTTCACGAGTTGTATAAAGAATTAGGACAGGCTTTTCGCCCACTCAAAACGTGGAGTAAATATATTATTACGAGTGACTTGGACTTTGAAAAATATTACGGAGAACGTGCTACAAAAAAACGTAAGTTGTACAACGGAGCGATCCGAACAGATTACTTCCAGTTTTGGGGTAAAAGGAATAAATAATTCTTACAAATAAAGTTCAAAGGCTTATTTTAGCTTTTGAGCTTTTTTCGTTTCTATAATTTATGATGCTGTTTACCTTACATATGAGATAAGAAGTGACTATTGTCAGACTTTACTGACAATGGTTCCTTTATTTGATAATATAAATGTATATTTATTTTAAGAAGCGTATTATGAAATTAGGTGTAAAATATGACAAGAAGTGAACCGACAATATTTACAAACATGTGTATGGTCTATGATGATAAGGGAAATATATTAGTACAAGATCGAAAAAGTAAAGATTGGCCGGGAATTACATTCCCTGGAGGCCATGTGGAGAAAAATGAGTCTTTTGTTGAATCTGTTACACGAGAAGTTTTAGAGGAGACTGGTTTAACCATTAAATTTCCTGAACTATGTGGAATCAAGCAATTTCAAGATAAAAATGGAGCTCGATATATTGTCTTACTTTATAAAACGAAACATTATTCAGGAGCCATTCAGTCTTCAGAAGAAGGGGAAGTTTTTTGGATAAAACGTAAGGAATTACTAAAATATCCGTTTGCGAACGACTTTGAAGAAATGGTTGAAGTCTTTGAAAATGACCGTTTAAGTGAATTTTATTATTTTGAAGATGAAGAGAAGGAATGGGCGTTTAAATTACTTGAATTGTAAAATTAAGCTAGAAATATAAATAAACCATTTATGGTACACTCAAAATAAATTTCCAACCAAGAAAATTAGGAGAGTGACCACAAATGGCCTACACACATCTTACCAAAAAAGAACTCGGATGGATAGAAACTTATTATGAAATTGGATTAAAACCCTATAAAATCGCTAAGAAACTTGGACGTTCAAATCAACCGATTTATAACGTTATTAACTTCCTGAAAGAAGGGAGAAACGTTAGTGAGTACTACGATCGTTATAAACAGAACAAAACAAGATGTGGTGCAAAGAAAAAGACTTTTACAAAAAAACAGACTGAATACATCAAAAATCGAGTGACTGACGGTTGGACACCAGATGTTATTATGGGTCGAGGAGAAAAAGACCTCGGCTGTTCCATGTCTACACTTTATAGACGATTCAAAGATAGTGCGCTGTTTGATGTAACGACGTTACCTATGCAAGGAAAACGAAAACCCAATGGCCACCAAGAAACTCGAGGAAAACAAGGAGACAAAAGAACTCTTGACGATCGAAAGACGGCTTATCCTTCTTATAAAAATGAATTTGGCCATCTAGAGGGTGATACAATTATCGGTAAAAATCATAAGAGTGCAGTTATTACCTTTGCCGAAAGAGTG
>NZ_FQUF01000026.1 GCF_900129085.1 Atopostipes suicloacalis DSM 15692 | reverse complement strand
ACCATCTAATATACAACATACAATTGTCTTCTGATGAACGTCGATTCCACAACATGTCTCAATCATAACTTCCATGATGAAAACCTCCATCAAATAATTTAGGAAACAGAACATTCTATAAAATATTGTAATTTTATTTTCACATTCTAAGATGTATTCGGCTTATCGCAAAAGATAAAATGTTCATCCAGTTTTTTATACAGGTTCGGCAAAACCCATTAAACCTTCGGATTAATGTTTCCTATGTTAATTATAGGATACTCTCTCTTTTCTGTCACGGCTTAGATTGCGAAGCAATCATATTGTTTTTTATTTGGTATTCAAAAGAATTTTAATTTAAAATAACTAATCATCAATAGCAATGTTTTTAGATACCGCTTGGTCATAAGTTTCAATTAATAATTTTTCTTTGTTCATATTCCATTCACAGTAAAGAATATTTTCAATATTATGGTATCCCTGTTCTGTCAGTTCTTCTCGCAGCCATTTTTCATCTTTATTGATACTATTCAATACATTCAATTTTATTTTTCCTTCTTCAAGCAATAAAAAAGTAAGAACTTCTTCTTGATCTTTTTTTATGACTGTCAGTCCCCCATTAACTTCTAAAATTGCATAATAAGCATCATAAATAGAATAGCAATCGTTTTGTCGCAACATGGATCGCAACTGTTCCATATCAAAGTGATTATTTTCTAATTCTTCTAAATTTAATTTTCCTTTTTCGATTAGAATAGAAGGTTTTCCTTGAACTAAAGTAGAAATCCTTTCGGTTTTTTCAAGAAATTTCTCAATAATATAAACAACTGCTCCCCATAAAACTAGTGCGAAAACAATGTGAAATACGTTAACTTTATCATCGTAAAGAGCTTCTTCTACTAATGCACCCAATATTAAGATATAAAGCAAATCAAAAGGAGTTAATTCCGACATTGCTTTTTTACCTAATAACCGAATTAAAATAAATATACCGATTGAACCGATTAACATCTTTGAAGCAATACCAATATACATTGCCATCTCATTCTTCCTTTCTAATCGAATTTGATTTGTATAGTAATAATATAGTACTTTGCTACTAAGAGTCTATCTATCCGCTTTAGATCTGGTTCTAAAAACAAAAAAAGAGGCAGCCCTAATTTTGGGTTACCTCATTTATTATTTAGTGAGTCTTTCCACCAATTGTTTCTAAGTCCTCTTTGCCATCAAAAGCAATAATAGCTTTTAAAGCGGCTGTAATTCCTTTAACAATGTCATCTAAAGCCATAGCAGGTGTATTTGGACGTTCTACAACCTGTTCAGGCAAGAAAGGAATATGCATAAAACCTGCTTTGATATCTGGAAATTGAGTCATTGCTAGATACAATGTCTGATACATAATGTGGTTACATACAAAAGTACCTGCAGAGTTTGAAACAGAAGCAGGAATGTTTTCTTTCTTCATGTAATCTACCATAGCTTTAATGGGTAATTGACTGAAATAAGCAGGATCTCCATCTTCTTTAATTGGTTTATCAATGGGCTGCTGTCCTTCATTATCCGCAATACGTGCATCATCTACGTTAATTGCTACACGCTCTGGGGTCAGTTCATATCTTCCACCTGCTTGACCAATATTTAAAACATAATCTGGATGTTCTTTTTCAATCTTTTCTTTTACAACATCCGCACTTTTATAAAACACGGTTGGGATCTCTAATTTAATAATTTCTACCCCATCGATCGTGTCCGGTAATTTTTTTACGGCTTCAATCGCTGGATTAATGACATCATCACCAAAGGGATCAAAACCTGTGACTAAAATTTTCATAAACTAATCCTCCTAAAATGCCCAAAAATACATCAATAATATATGGATAACGGCCATAATTATAGCGACTGGAATTTGGGCTTTAATGACTCCATATTCATCTTTCATCTCTAATAAGGCTACAGGTAAAATGTTGAAATTTCCAGCCATAGGGGTTAATAATGTTCCACAATAGCCTGCAGTCATTGCTAAAGCTCCAACAATAACTGGGTCTCCTCCTTGGGCTAAAACGAATGGCACACCAATCCCAGCAGTAATTACAGTAAATGCAGCAAAAGAATTTCCCATAATCACTGTAAAGACCATCATTCCAATAACATAAGCTGTTACACCTAGAAAAATGTTTCCTTGTGGAACAATCCCACTAATCATAGCTGCAACAATATCACCAACGCCTGCTTCTACAAAAATCAAACCTAAAGCAGCCAATAACTGCGGTAAAATGCTTGTTGTCCCTACTTGTTGAACCATCCGATTCGTTTCATCCAGAACTTCTTCAGTAGACGGTCTAAAAATAAGCATGGCAATCAATAAAGATAATAAAGCACCAATACCAATGACCGTTGTACTCGATTCTGGGATTAGAAAAGAAATAATAATTGCAGAAAATGCCATTACAATAACCGGCGTAAATACCATATTTCTATGTTTTTGTGCAGATTTTTCTGCCTTTTCAACATTTTCTATATATTCTTTGCTGCTACCAAATTGATTGAATAAAGTGATGACTCCTAATCCTACGACTAACAGACCAGAAAGAACAGGAGATAACCATTTTCCAAAAATAAAAAGGATACCAAGAATAAACCAAAAGATCGCTGTACCGATATTTTTATTATTTGTTTTATCTTTTAATGCTCTATAACCTGCATAAGAAAATTGAATTCCTGCGATAATAAAGAAAAATTCCAATAAATAGTCAAAAAATGTTTCCATTACTGATCGCCCCCTGCTTTCTTATATTTTTTACTTAATTGACGATCAAACCATATGTTATAAACAATACCCATCAATAAAGAAATGCCTGCAATAACTAATGAAGCGACTGCAATTTTCGCTGCTGGTGCATCATATCCTAATGATTTAAGGGTTCCTGCAATAAGAAGAGTTCCAGAAGAGCCAACAAATGTATTTTGAGCATAAAAATTCCCCATGTTTTCCATAACAGAAGCTTGGGCTTTTATGCGTTCCTGTGTTTCTTCATCCGTATCCTCATAATTTGCAACAGCTGAAGCTTGGGCCATAGGTTCAATAAGTGGTCGAACAAATTGTGGATGTCCTCCAAGTCTTAAAGAAAACATTCCTGCAACTTCTCGGATTAATAGATATAAAGATAAAAATCTTCCCACTGTTAATCCTTTTATCTTATTAATTAAGTAAACAGCTTGTTCCTTCAAACCAAATCTTTCAGATAATCCAATCATGGTTAGCGTTAGTACAAATAGAGTAACTAAGCGGTTTTCAGTAAATCCTTGACCTAACAGGACTAATACTTCCGTCAGCGATAGTCCGCTAACTAATCCAGTGATTATACCGGCAATAATAACGACGGCAATAGTATCTATTTTCATAATAAAGCCAATAACTATAATTAAAACACCAATTAATGGTAAATAATGCATCTTTTTTTCTCCTTTCAAAACATGTTATCCATGATAACATATTTTTTAAAATAATATTTGAAAATTTGTTGATAGTATGTAACTTCAAACAATATCCCTTCAAAATTTATATCTTCCAGCCATAATTGTTTTTATCAATCTTTCCTTTTCTTCTTGATACATAGGGATTTCCTTCTACAATATATCGTAAAGGAGCTTTTGTCCAATTTTCTTTATTAGGAATCCCTATTCGAGGAGTGGTTAGAATTGTTTCAGCTTTCTTTTGATTTGAAAAGTCAATATATAATGGAGGTTTAGTTATTGAATGTCCATATTCTGCCATGGTAATCCCCATAGCTTGTGTCATTTTTCCAGGTCCATTCGTAATCTCATACTTCTTTTTTCCACGACGCTGTTCCATTAACTCTAATCCAAGTGCTGGCTGGACTGCTCGAATCAAAACAGCTTCTGGATTTCCTTTTTCTTTTGTAACTATATTCAATAAAATATTCCCCATCATATTATATAAATAAATCGTGCCTGCTTTATCATACATGGCTTCTACTCTGGGTGTACTCCGGTATCGATAGGTGTGAGCTGCCATATCGATTGCTCCCAGATAAGCCTCTGTTTCAACAATCCATCCTGCTGTAATTCCTTCAGATGTTTCAGAAATTAATTTTGTACCTAATAAATATTTTGCTACTTGTTGAGTAGATAAGTTTGTGTTTTTAATATCAAAAATTTTTATCATTCTTTCATTAATTTATAAAAGTCGTTGATCAAATTATCAACATTTTCTTCCTTTGTCGCCCATGTCATACATATACGTATTAGAGTGTTTTCTTCATCTTCATCATTCATCTCTAAAAATACATATTTTCCTTGTAATTTTTTTAAGATTTTATTGGGTAAGATAGGAAACAATTGGTTGGTATACGCCTCATATTTTAAGGGAATATTTAATTCTTTAAATATTTCTTTTAGTTTCATTCCTAATTTTACGGCATGTTCTGATAAATCAAAGTAAAGATTTTCTTCAAACAACACTTCAAATTGAATGCCTAAAGCGCGGCTTTTTGCGAGCAAGCCGCCTTTTTGTTTAATTATTGAACGAAACCCTCTTTTGATTTCATTATTTGAAATGACCACTGCTTCACCGAATAAAGCGCCTATTTTTGTACCACCAATATAATAAACGTCGGTCAGTTCTGTTAAATCTTGAAGAGTTAAATCATTCGTTTCTGCCACTAGACCATATCCTAATCTTGCTCCATCTATAAATAATTTCATTTCGTATTTTTTACATACTTCACTAAGAGTTGTTAATTCTGCTTTAGAATATAAAGTTCCTGTTTCAGTCGGATTAGATAAATAGACCATTCCTGGTTGGACTTGATGCATTTTTGCACCATTCTTCCAATAGGACTCACAAAGTTCTTGTACTTGAGTAGCTGTAATTTTCCCCTCTTTATTTGGAAGTAATAAGAGCTTATGGCCGATAGATTCAATTGCGCCTGTTTCTAGAGTGTGAATATGACCTGAATCTGCCGTTATGACTCCTTCATATGGACGTAGAGAAGCAGCAATAACAATTAAGTTTGTCTGTGTTCCGCCAGATAAAAAGTGAATATCGATATCTTCCGTCTTTGTTGCTGTTTTTATATAGTCTTTGGCTCTTTTACTGTATTCATCAAAACCATACCCTGGAGCCTGAACCATATTCGTCTCAATAAAGCGCTCAAGAATTTTTTCATGAGCACCTTCTGTATAATCATTATTAAAATAAATCATTTTATTCCTCCGTCAATCTCTAACGATAACTTGATTCAATTTATCGTTAAAACTACCCTTTAATTATAAATCAGTTTTCAGTGAAAACAAAATTTGACTTACAAATATTCCAAATTCTATTTTTTATACCTTTTTTCTATTTGTTAAGACACTCTATATTATCATATAACTGATGAATAGTTTAGCCTTATAAGCAATAAAAAAACACCGACCTTCAACAAATAGTTGAACAGATCGATGTTTATCTAAATCAATTTATTTGGATGTAGGATCTAATCTATTTTCTACCCAGGTTAGAAATAAATCTCCAACAATAGCCATAACTGAAATAGGGATTACTCCTGCAAGGATAACACTAGCCCCATCAGAAGCATTCACTCCCAATTGTAAGATATCTCCTAAACCAGATGCGCCCACAAAAGTACCTAACGTTGCAACTCCTACGCCCATAATGAAAGCATTACGAACGCCACCCATAATAACAGACATCGATAAAGGAAGCTCAACTTTATATACCAGCTGCCAATTAGTCATCCCCATACCTTTACCAACATCTAAAATATTTTCATCTACATTGCGTACTCCAATATATGTATTCCTTAATATTGGAAGTACTGAATAGATAAATACCGTTATCACAACAAGGTTTGGTCCTAAACCAATAGCCAACATTAAAATAGACAACATTGCTAAAGATGGAACTGTTTGAATAACGTTAGCAATTGCTAATATCCAATCAGCAATTTTTGCGTTTCTTGCAAGATAAAAACCTAAAGGAATTGCAAAGATAGCTGCAAAGAGAACGCCATATATCGCCATTAAAAAGTGTCGAAAAAACTGGTCAAAAACGTAAGCTCCATTAGCTTCGTAATAATAAATTACTTGTTCCCATAAAGGAAGTTGTGTAATATCAGTCATTAGGTAACAATCCTCCTTCAATAGGTTCTAAATAGGGTTCAACATCTTCAAAGAAATTATTTTGTTCTAACCAATCAAAAATAACTGTTCTTGGCTCTAATAAATAGTTTTCACTTAAATAATTCAACTCTTGCATTTGTTCTTCATCTATTTGATCTTCAAGTTTCAAGAAAATTCCCTCTAACTCTGGATATTTTTCAACAATCTCTGCTGTAGCAAGCGGACTTGCATCATAGGGTGGAAATAAATTTAAATCATCTTCTAGTAAAACAAGGTTTTCAGCCGGAATTTGTCCATCTGTTGAATAACCTAAACCGACGTCGATTTCCTCACTTGAAAGAGCGGTATAGAGTAAACCTAAACTCATTGGGAAGATATCATTAAATTCAAAACCATATATTTCAACGAACTCATCATATCCATCTCCTTCTCGAGTCATCCAGTTTGTATCAACACCAATTGAAAATTCATCTTTATATTCCTCTAATTGACTAACCTTTTCTAATCCATACTCTTCAGCAGTTTCTTCACGAACTATAAAAGCATATGAATTTGAAAAACCATAACTTGGATACCATAAATGGTTATATTCTTCCTCGAAAGCTTCAACAACAATCCGTTCTGCTTCTTCAGGATCTGTTACCGCTTCTCGGTTTAGTTCACCCGTTAAACTAGTACCAGTATAACGAACACCTGAAACATTCGCATCACCTGTTAAAAATGCTTGATGATTCATACCTGACGATAAATTTGTAATTACATTAGCATCAGTATCGATATAATGTTCGACCATTCCTTCGATAAGATAACCCATCATATCCATTTCAGTAGAAGTTCCACCCGTGATAGATATACCTTCTCCTGTAACTGAACCACCTAAACCAGGCAAAGCACAACCTGTTAGCAGAGTTAAAGTTCCAACAGTTATTATTAGTTTTTTGGTAAATTTATGCATAATCTGTTTCCACCTCTGACGATGATGTTTTAGGACTAAATCTTTTCTCTAGATAACCAGCAGTTAAATCCATCACTATTGCAATAATAATGACTGGAATAGTTCCGCCGAAAATCAAATCTTGTCGATAAGTTTGTAATCCATTAAAAATAAATTCTCCAAGGCCACCACCGCCAATATAAGCTGCAATTGTAGTCCAAGCAACAACATATACTGCTGATAAACGAATTCCTGCCATAATAACTGGTATAGCTAAAGGAAGTTGAACTTTTCTAATAACTTGTCCCGTTGACATTCCCATCCCTTTAGCAGCATCTACAAGCGTTGGGTCTACTCCTGACATACCTAAATAAGCATTTCTTAAGATAGGTAATAAAGAGTAAATAAATAAAGCAACAATAGAAGGTATCTTGCCCACACCTAAAATAGGAACCATCAATGCCAATAACGCTAAAGTTGGTACTGTTTGTAAGACACTCGCAATTCCAATAACTATATCTGCAGTTTTTGGAAATTGTGATAATAAAATACCTAAAGGAACTGCTACTAAAATCCCTAATGCTAGTGCTATAAGTGATAAAAAGATGTGCTCACCAATTGCAGTGATAAGTGCACTACCATTGTTTGCAAAAAATTCCATCATACTTATTCACTCAATCCTTCCTCTAGTATCTCTTCTTGGGCAATATCTTGATCCCAAATGAGATTATAAGTTAAATTCACTAGAGTTGTTTTTGTAATAATTCCTACCAATATATTTGATTTATCTACTACTGGTATATTTGATCGGCCTCTTCTTAAAACTTCTCGAAGTTTATTTTGAATCAGATCGTCTGCTCGTAACGGACGAATTTCTCGATCAATAATATCCATTATGTTCTTAGATTGATCATCTACATTAGCAATAAATTCAATGGTTACTCTACCTAATAATTTATTATAGTCATCCACTACAAACAAAGTGTCTACTCTTTTTTCATGCATTAATGTAAGTGCATCAGAGACAGTCTTACCAGGGGTAATAGTAAATGGATTATCGTTCATTATTTCTCTAACTTTGATATTATTAGTTTTTGCATCAAACAATCTATCTTGACCAATAAAACTTCGTACGTAATCATTTGCAGGATTAGAAAGGATGTTTTCAGGGGTATCATATTGAATAATTTCCCCTTCATGCCAAATAGCAATTCGATCCGCTAATTTCAATGCTTCATCCATATCATGTGTCACAAAAATAAATGTATTATTATATTCTTCTTGTAGCTCAATCACTAAATCGTGGAGCGCATCTCGAGTAATTGGATCTAAGGCACCAAATGGCTCATCCATTAACACAACACCTGGATTTGCTGCCAATGCTCGAATAACACCAATACGTTGTTGTTGACCTCCAGACAATTCGCTTGGGTAACGTTCAAGTAATTCAATGGGTAAATCTACTCTTTCCATTAATCTCTCAGCCGTATCTCTACATTTCTTTTCATCCCATTCAAGTAAGCGAGGGACTGTAACTACATTTTCATATACGGTCATATGTGGGAATAGTCCTGTTTGCTGTATAGCATATCCAATTTTCCGTCGTAGATTAACCGGGCTATAATCCTGAATGTTTTCTCCATCAATGAATATTTCTCCTTCGGTAGGGTCATGCATGCGGTTAATTAAACGCAGAGCGGTAGTTTTTCCACTCCCAGAAGTTCCTATAAAACACACAAATTCACCATCTTCGATAGTTATGTTCGCGTCTTTTACAGCTACTATGTCGCTATCGTAGACTTTAGTAACTTTTTTATATTCAATCAATTTATGTCCTCTTTCCATTTTCGAAATATTTTGTAATAATCTTCCTTCACTTAATCAAACTACCACATATAGAATTTGTCTTCAAATATGATACTTTTCTTTATTCATTTAATTAGAATATATATATACTTTTAAAAAAATAGCATTGGACCTTCAAATCTCTTGAAGTTCCAATACTATTTACTAATTAATCTCCAAATTGGGCATTATATAATTCAGCATAATGGCCATTTAATGCTAATAACTCTTCATGACTACCATCTTCTTTTATGCCTTCTTCTCCTACTACGAGAATTCGATCAGCATCCTTAATTGTTGCTAATCTATGAGCAATAATTAAAGTTGTACGTCCTTGAGATAATTTATTTAATCCTTGTTGAATATAATATTCTGTTTCCGTATCTAAAGCACTCGTCGCTTCATCTAAAATTAAAATCGATGGATTTTTCAAGAAAATACGTGCAATGGATAATCGTTGTTTTTGGCCTCCAGATAAACGCACTCCTCTTTCTCCGATCTGAGTATCCAATCCTTGAGGTAAATCTGAGACAACTTCTCTTAATTGTGAAGCATCAATTGCTGCTTCGACTTCGTCATTTGTTGCATCTAACTTCCCATATAAGACATTGTCACGAACCGTTCCACCAAATAAGAAAACATCTTGTTGGACCACTCCAATTTGTTTACGAAGAGATTTCATCGTAACATCTCTAATATCTATGCCATCAATTGAAATAGAACCTCCAGTGACTTCATAAAAACGAGGCAACAAATTTACCATTGTCGTTTTACCAACACCGCTTGGCCCTACAAAAGCAACGGTTTCTCCAGGTTTAATCGATAAATTGATTTTATCTAAGACTTCTTTATCTTCTTCATAGGCGAAAGAAACATCCTCATATTCAATATAACCTTTAAAATCAGGCGCTTCAATTGCATTTTCAGAATCTTCTATATCAGGATGAATCATTAATTCTTCTTGGAATCTCTTGAAACCAGCATACCCTTTTGGATATTGTTCCAGCATCGTATTAATCTTTTCAATTGGACGAATAAAGACATTGGATAGTAAAATAAAACCTACAAAGTCTCCCATAGATAGTTCACCTTTAATTGTAAAAAATGAACCAGCAAGAAATGCAAACAAATTAATTAAACGCATTAATATGTAATTAAATGAAGAACTAAGCCCCATTGTTTGATAAAACTCAATTTTTGTATCTCGATAGCCTTGAATTAATTTTTCGAAATTATTCTTTTCAAAATCTTCATTCGCAAAGGCTTTGACAACGCGTATACCACTTAATGCATTTTGAATCCCAGAATTAAAAGAACTTAATGTAGAATAGATACGCTGATTGACCTGGACCATTCTTTTATTAAATACCGATAATAAAATGGCTAGTAATGGAATTAATAAAATAGTAATAATAGCTAATTGAGCATGCGTATTATACATTAATAAAAAAGCTCCAACTAATGTCATGATAGTAATAAATATATCCTCTGGGCCATGATGAGCTAACTCGCTCACTTCAAAAAGCTCTGTAGTAATACGACTCATCAATTCCCCAATTTTTGTGTTATCAAAATAAGCATACGATTGTTCTTGATAATGCTCATAAAGTTCACGACGCATATCTGTTTCAATATTAATACCTAAACGGTGCCCTAAAGTAACTACAATATAATTTAAAGACATGGATAAAACATATAATGCAAATAGAACAACCGAAACCATTAAGATTGTTTTTAATGAACCATTCGGTAATATTTGATCAATGACTTTATTTACCGCAACCGGAAAAATTAATTCTAATATTGCAGCAAACACGGCACAAGAAAAATCAATTATAAATAATTTCTTATACGGTTTGTAATATGAAAAAAACTTTTTTATCATCCTTATATTCTTCCTCCCTATTATCTAATTAAAGACATGATTTATTCTAAGGCACCGTCCTTATATAAGCAAGGAAGGAAAACGATTCTTTATCTAAATATATGTAAATTAAAAGAAGTTAGGAGCTAATTTCCTAACTTCTTTTAATTTCTTTATAATTTTCATTTTTAAACGTCAAAAGGTTTTCCAATTTCTGGGATAAACCCGATGTCTTCATGTAACATTTTAATATAGTCGTCTGGATTTTGTTCAATCAATGGAAAGGTATTGTAATGGATGGGAACAATTTTTTTAGCTCGTAACCATTTCGCAGCGAGTGAAGCATCTTCAGGTCCCATAGTAAAATTATCTCCAATTGGAATAAATGCTAAATCAATATCTAATAAATCACCAATTAGTTTCATATCGGAATATAAAGCAGTATCCCCTACATGATAAACAGTTTTAGCATCTGCAGTAACCAAGATACCAGACGCTAGCCCTAAAGTGTGAGGTTTTCCATCAATTTCTATAGAAGATCCATGAATAGCTGGTGTAAATTTCACTTCTCCAAAATCAAAGGTATGAGCGCCTCCTGGTTGCATTCCATGCGTTTCTAAATCAAACGAGCTTAAATAATCAGCAACTTCAACGGTTGTAATTATTTTAGCTTTTGTTCGTTGAGCAATTTCTATCGTATCTCCTAAGTGATCGCTATGAGCATGTGTGACTAATATATAATCGGCTTCTACCGTGTTAACATCCAAATCACAAGCATCATTCCCATCAATAAAAGGATCAAAAAGAAGTTTTGTTCCATCTTCTGTTTCTAATGACACAACTGCATGACCATGAAAAGTAGCTTTCATTCTATTCTCCCCCTAGTTATTATCTACATTAAGTATAGCAAATGTTCAGCTCATCACCGTTCAATCAGCTTAAAGATTATACAGATCCACTCAAAACAGCCCACAACACGTTTGCCACTCCTGCTAAAATCATGACTAGAATCGGGCTCACATTATATTTTAGAAGGAAAAACATCCCTAATCCAAATAATACCACAGCAACAATATTTGTATTTGAAAGAACAATCGCTCCCTCTCCCCAGAAAGCAGTAACAATTAATGTGACACCTGCCGTAGCAATCATTGCAACCACAGCTGGGCGTAGAGCTTTTAATACCGTTTGTAAGGTATCTAAACTGTTATATTTCATATATAACCAAGAAATTAAAGTAACTAATACAATAGAAGGGGCAATATTTCCTAATGTAGCAACAACCGCTCCCCAAAACCCACCAATACTTAAACCGACGAAAGTTGCTGAATTCACTGAGATAGGTCCTGGAGTCATTTGAGAGATTGTAATTAAATCTGTAAACTCGGCAATTGATAACCAGCCATGCTGTTTGACCACAATACTTTCGATCAATGGTAAAGCCGCATATCCTCCACCAAAACTAAACATGCCTACTTGAAGAAAGCTCCAAAATAATTGTAGATATATCAATTTTCATTCCCCTCTCTTTTCGCTAGATAGCTTTGTAAAAGACCTATTAGAATACTTACAAGAATAATAAGCATAACATTCACATTAAACACGGCATTCGCTAGAAAAGCGATAACCATCATAATAATTAATGTTTTGTCTTTTTCATTGACAACATCTTTGGCCATTTCATAAGAGACAGCCGTTACAACCGCTCCTACTCCTGCTTGCATCCCCTCTAACATTAAGCTAATCCAAACATTATCTCTAAAGGCTTCATACGCAAAGGAGATTAATGAAATAATTATGAAAGGTGGAATAATCGTTCCAAGGATTGAAACAAAGACCCCCATAAATCCTGCTAATTTGAATCCTACAACGATAGCGCCATTAACAGCAATCGCTCCAGGTGCTGATTGAGCAATTGCAACGAAGTTCAACATTTCTTTTTCTGAGATCCATTTATAATCATCCACAAATTTTTTCTTCATTAAGGTTACAATGACATATCCGCCGCCAAAGGTGAACATGCTTAAATAAAAAGTTGATATAAATAGTTTCCAAAGTAATTTTTTTTTATCCAATTGAACACTCTCCTTACTACAAATTTCTTTGGCTCATCATACTAAAAAAAGTACGATTTTTCTAATTTTCAAATCTCTATTATCCTCTTAATGAAAACGAATCGACAAAACGGTTTATTTGTTGAGATAGTTTGGAAATGGTTAAAAATATAGTACACTATATTTATTAATATCTATTGGAGGAACTTGGATGATCGAATTTAAAGAAATTACAAAAGAGTATGCCGAAACGACGGCCTTAAAAAATATAAGTTTCAAAATTAAAGACGGCCAAATTTTTGGCTTAATTGGCCATAATGGAGCTGGAAAATCGACCACTATAAAAATATTAGTCAGTATTTTAAATCAAACGACTGGCGAAATTTACGTAGACGACCAAGAGTTAGCGCAATATCGTAAGAACATTAAACCCAAAATTGGCTATGTAGCAGATACACCCGATACATTTTTACGCCTTAAAGCTAATGAATATTGGGAACTTATGGGGACTGCTTATGAAATTTCAGATGAACAGTTTGAAAAAAGATTGACTTATTATACGGAATTGTTTGAAATAGATTCAAATAGTGAGGAATTAATCGAGTCTTTTTCTCACGGAATGCGTCAAAAGACTTTTTTAGTAGGAGCTTTGTTGGCAAATCCTAAAATTTGGGTATTAGATGAACCTATGACTGGGCTCGATCCTCAAGCCACTTATGATTTAAAAAAATTAATGCGTGAACATGCAAAAAATGGAAACATTGTTCTTTTTTCTACGCATAATTTAGAGCATGCTCAAGAGCTATGTGATGAAATTGTAATTTTACGAAAAGGTGAGATTTTGTACAACGGAACCATCGAAGAGTTACAAGCCCAAAACAAAAACGAGTCGCTCGAAACTATTTATTTACGTATTGCCGGACGCGAAGCCGACCAAAGAGATCGAGATATTGCTAATCATTCAGAAGATGGTGATTTATAATGTGTTTTGATCATATTAAAGCTTTAGTTGAGGTAGATTTGCTTCAATCTAATCGTCAAATGAGTAATAGTAATCAGGCCAACAAGCTCAAAAAAAAGAATATATATTGGCGTACTTTTCTTCAAAATGTAGTCATTTTGTTTGTTTTTGTCATTCTATATGGGTCGATGATTTTTAATATTCCGTTAGCAAATTTTCCTGGGGTTTTTACGCAGGCGATTAGTTTTATGGTAACCTTTTCTATTTTGCAACTTTTTCAGTTAATCTTTACTTTATTTTATGATGATACAGATCTAAGCACTTATTTAGCAATGCCCTTTAGTATTGGAGAATTGTTCACATCAAAAATAGCGACAGTTATTATTACTTCCTTTGCCTATTTTGTTTCTCCTTTTATTTTTATTGTAGTTTTAGGTCAACAAACGGACACCTCTTTATGGTTTTTCATACCTATCGGTTTATTAAGTACCGTATTGATTATGGTGGCCACCGTTTTAGGTGTTTTTATCTTATTGGATTTGTTAAACCAATGGGCATTTTTTAGAAAGCACAAAAAAATATTCACCATTTTATTATATATTCTCTTATTTGGCTTTGTTTTTTATAATGTTTATGGCGGTAGTATGGATAATACAGAATCAGGACTTAATATTGTAGATGAAAAAATTAATCCACTTTTTGTAGGATTTCATCAAATCTTTATTTCTGGAGAAAAACTTAATGGTTGGTTGAAAATTGGCTTGTGGATTTTTGTTAGTGGATTATTTCTACTGACCATGCTTAAATGGGTAATCCCTCATTTATATTCTGAAAATGAAGAAGCCCCTCAAAAGAGAAAAAAGAAGAAAGAAAAAGCAATTTCTACTCATCTAGCCACTTCTAAATGGAAAGTCTTTTTAAAATACCAATTTAGACAGTTACAAGATACGACTTTGATTTTACAAATTCTCTTTTCAAAATTTTATTTTCCAGTTATTATGATGGGTCCTATCTTTTTTGGTGATCTTCCAATAGATTTAACCATTTTAAAGCAGATTTCTTATTTATGGGGTGCTTATTTATTAATTGGGATAAGCTTGGCTTTTGTTATGATTAGTGAAACATCCATTAGTGGGGTAATCATTTCTTTTGATAAAGAAAATTATTATTATATTCAATCTTTACCGATTTCATTTCGAGGTTATTTAAAATTTAAATTTTATTTTGCTTTTATTTTAGAATGGGGAATTAGTGTTCTTGCGCTTCTTGGTGTGGCGTTATATTTAAAGGCACCATTTATCCCGACATTCCTTGTGCTAATCGGGTTTACTGTCATGACTTATCTCTTGTCTCTTTATTACTATATGAGAGACTATAAGCTGTTGAACCTTTCATGGAATAACTTTAATGAACTAATGCGACGAGGTGTCAGCCAAGTCGTTAGGATTCTGATTCAATTAGTTACTGTAGTAGTTGGCATCCTTGCAATATTTGGCTTTATCTTTTGGTTTGTCTTCGTACTTGAGGATACAACTAGATTGCTAATTTCGGTAGGAATTACAATTGGATTAATCGCTCTAGCAATTGGCTTTTATAAATATGCCGACATTAAATTTTGGTCAAAATTTAATGAGTAAATAAAAACAAAGCTTTTCTTCGTGTTTTAGTCTTTGAAGGAAAGCTTTGTTTATTTATTTCTTTGGAATATATCGAAACACCTTAAAACATTCCCGATTATTTACTGGATACATAGGGGTTTTAATGGTTTGAATAAGACCAAACATCGAATATTTTTCTAAATAGAAGGTATAATCGTATCCTGGATAGTACAAAATAATATCTGCTTCTCGCGGGTATTCTCTTAAGGAATGCTCTATCTGTCGAATGACTTTTTTAAATATTTTTAAGGTAAAAGGATTAAAAAAATAAAAAATATTGTCTTCTTTTTTTACCTGGTAATCTTCTGCTTTTTCTTCTAAAATTGTTAATTTATGTGCTTTTTCGGGAAATTTTTCTTGGTATTTTATATAGTTTTTCTGCAAATAACTAAAAGCTACCCGGTTGACTTCAATTGCCGTGGTAGGAATATCTAATTCATGGTTAAAGTAAAAAACGATTCTTCCCTTACCACTTCCAAAATCAACTAAATATGGATTATCTAATTGAACATACGAATGAATAAAACGATCCAAATCTTTATAGGAGGTTGATTCTGTTCGAAAATAATCTAAATTTACACCGTGAGGCCAATCAATTAAACCAGTTGTATCAATATTCATCTCTTCATCTTTTTTATAATTATCCACTTTATCATCCTCTATATTCTTCTTCTTAATCATTCTACTAAATATCTGTTTAAAAAGATAATTATTCTTAAAATACTTTATATTTTTGGAGATTCCCATTAGATTTGTTATAATATATCTAATTATTTTTTAATATTAAATATAAATTTGAGGAGTATAGAGATGAAAATAAATGTTGGAGAACAACTCAGTACGACTGTTTACTTCGTCCCAGAAGGAACTAAATTAGAGATGCTTACGGATGAAACCACACAGTATGCATTAAATCAGTTTCATTTCAAAGGCCAGCTGAACGAGAAATTTGTTTATTTAGGACCCAATACAGATAATGTAATAGTTGTAGGACTTGGCCAAGAGAATCAGCTGTCCAGAGATCATTATGTCGAAGCTGCGAATACAGCAGCACAAGTATTAAATGAACATAAAATTGAATCTACTTCTGTTCAGATTCCTACATATAATGCAGTAAATGAAAAAGATACACTTCAAGGAATAACAGAAGGATTTTTACAAGCAAATTATTCGTTTGATGCGTATAAAAAGGATAAGACAAACTATAGTTTAGCTCATGTAAGCTTACAGACCGATTTAAATAATGCAGAGGAAGTCATTGAAGAAACCGTTCATCTCTTAGAGGCTGTTAATGTGACAAGAGATTTAGTCAATACTCCTGCTAATGATTTATATCCTGAAACCCTAGCTGACAAAGCAACTGATTTATTTAAAGATTCAAACGTTGAAGTAGAAATCTTTGATAAACAAGCTTTAGAAGAACTTGGTGCGGAAGCTTTATTAGCTGTTTCTCAAGGTTCTGCTAAAGAGCCTCGAATGTTAGTTTTAAAATATTTACCTCTTGGAGACAAAGAACCTGTCATTTCCTTAGTAGGTAAAGGAGTAACTTATGACAGTGGTGGATATGCTATAAAATCCGCAAAAGGAATGGCTACGATGATGACGGATATGGCAGGTGCTGGTGCAATGATTGGTGCTTTACATGCCATAGCTTCAAATAATATCCAACAAAACGTAGTGGCTGTTATTGGCGCAACTGAAAACTTAATTTCAGGTGAAGCTTTTAAAAATGGAGATATTATCGAAACCTTAAAAGGAACGACCATTGAAGTGATGAATACAGACGCAGAAGGTCGTCTTGTGTTAGCCGATGTTTTATATTATGCAGCAACTAAATTAAATTCAAAATATATTATTGATGCGGCTACTCTTACAGGAGCTGTAATTGCTGCACTCGGACCAAACATTACAGGTGCAATGACAAATAACCAAACCTTACTAGATGATGTCACTAAAGCATCAAAAACAGCAGGAGAAGACATGTGGCAACTACCAATCACGCCAGAATTCAGAGAAAAAATAAAAGGGAATCATGCGGATTTAGTTAATAGCTCTAAAAATTTTGTTGGTGCAGGTACAATTTTTGCTGCCGCATTTTTAGAATATTTTGTCGAAGACGTTCCTTGGGTTCATTTAGATATTGCCGGAACTTCTTATGCCAGTTCGAAAGGAAATAAATATCTACCTAAAGGTGCATCCGGTATTCCAGTAAAAACACTTTATGAATTTGTAAAAAACATTAAATAATATTCATTTTAAAAAAACTTCTCTAGATTTCAATTGTTTTCTAGAGAAGTTTCTTTTTATTCTATTTTTTCTGCCCAACAGGATAAGGTACCAGGTCCTACTTCGAACTCGCCAAATCCCTTTTCGTTAATCTCAATTTCATCAGTATTATCATTGGTTAGCTCGGTATATGTTTTCCCAGCTTGATCTTCTCCGACAAACATGGGCAATACTCCTTTGTTCCCTGTTGACACAACAACAGCCAGAGAACCTGGATGTTTTTCATCTCCATGCCGTACCCAACCCATCAGATCTTCATTTTCCATATAGGTATCTTGCTTCCCATAAGCGTATTGTTTCCGAATTTGAAGCAACTGATCAATCATGTCTTTATGACCCTCGATTGGATGCTCGACATTAATCCCATAGTAATCGCCATAAAATACACATGGATAACCATCTTTTCTTAATAAAATAAGTCCGTAAGCAATTTTTTTAAACCAAGCATCTACAAAAGATTCCAGTGATTGTCCCGGTTGACTATCGTGGTTATCGACAAAAGTAACAGACAACATTGGATGCTCTTTCGTTAGTGTTCCGTCAAATATTGTTCGAATATCATAATTTGCACTATCTTCTGAAGCTTCAACCATATTGTAATGAAAAGCTACATCAAATAAATCTGTGTGATATTTTGTCTCATATAAGTATTTACTTTTTTTACTTTCTTCGTAAACCCAATATTCTCCAAAAAAATAAAAATCTCGATCTACTTTTTCTTCGATATGTTTAATAAAACGTTCAATAAAACTCGTATCAATATGTTTTAAAGCATCAAAACGCATACCGTCTATCTCAAGAAAACTCACAAACCATTCGCCCCAGTTTAGTAATTCTTTTTGTACGTCTGGGTGTTTATGGTCAATATCTGCAAACATTAAATAGTCATAATTTCCTTTTTCTTCTGATACACCATCTGCCCATTGTTTATTTTCTCCAACAATTTTAAAAATACCATCCGTAGCTGATTTTTGATCATAATCGACACCCGAAAAATGCTGAAAGTTCCACTCGAAATCCGAATATTTTTGGTTTCTTCCAGGAAAGTTAAAACCTGTCCAACCTTCAATATTGTGCACATCAGAAATTTCTTTGGTGCGATCCTCTTCATCCACTTGAATCGCTTGAAATTCTTCAGAAAAGTCCGCTCCTGCTTTATGATTTAAAACAACATCTGCATAGACTTTTATTTTATTTTTATGAAGTTCATCAATTAATTCTCTTAACTCATCTAAAGTTCCATATTTTGTACGAACCGTTCCTTTTTGATCAAATTCGCCTAGATCATAAAGATCATAAACACCATAACCTACATCTTCTTGTCCTGTTCCTTTAAACATAGGTGGCAGCCAAAGAGCATCAAATCCATATTCTTTTAACTGTTTTGCTTCTTCTTTTAATTGGACATAAAGCTTTCCATTGTTTTCTAAGTTCCACTCAAATGCTTGTAGCATTACGTTATTTCCCATCTCTACATCCCCTTGCTTTTCAATCTTTCAATTATTATACCATTCTTTTCTCTGTTCTATCTTAATAGGTTCTTTTATTCATTGTTTAAGGGATAAGCAAACAATGAATTTTTATCGAAAATCACACGTCAAATCATGATCATTAATGATTCCAATCGCTTGAAGATATGAATAGATGGTGACTGATCCTATAAACATAAACCCTCTCTTTTTCAAATCTTTGGTTACTTGATCACTCAAAGGGCTTTTTGTTAAGCGTATATTTAAATGATTGATTATTTGTTTATGATTTGTAAATTGCCATATATATTCAGAAAAATGTCCAAATTCATTTTGAATATCTAGAACCTGTCTGGCGTTATGAATGATTGCTTCTATTTTACGCCGGTAACGTATAATTCCTTCGTTTTCCATAAGCTCGGTCACTTTATCTTCATCATAGGCAGCAACTGTTTGAATATCAAAATCATCAAATGCCGCCATAAATTGGTCATATTTTGATAAGACCAACTGCCAAGATAAACCAATGTGAAAAATTTCAAGGCTTAACCATTTAAATAATTCTTGGTCCTCGTATTCTGGTTTTCCCCAAATATTATCATGATAATCCATATAATAATCAGGTTTATTTTGTACCCATTCACAGCGGGTTATTTCTTTCTTTTTCATGCGTTTCCTCAATTCTTTCTACTCTCATTTAACAAACTTAGTTAAACAACAAAAAAGAACCTACTACATCAGAAATCGAAGAAGTAAGTTCTCATTTTACTGTAAGATTTAATTAATCAAGTCGGGTAGATAGATCTATCCCTTTTAATTCTCTCAATTCAGCCATAACAAGTCTTAAAATCCTACCTCCATGAATAAAGGTACTAATTGCAGGGGTTGGATCATTTCCCATTATTCCTAAATTTCGCATGTGTAACTCTCCATCAGGATTTACTACAAAGTGATAATAACCTGATTTCATTCCATTTAATTCATTTATTTTTTCTAAAATGTTTGGTAGTTCATTTCGGTCTGTAACAAGTCCAATTCGATTATAGTTCATTTGATAATTAATATATTCTAATTTATCATCATCATGTAAGACTACAGCACATGGGACAACCTTATTTTGATCGACTTGTAGTGCAGTTTGCAAAATAACTTGTTTGTGAGCCACTTCATTTCCTTCTTTATCTTTGAGTGGTCTCTCCATCTCTCTAGCATTGAACTTTACATTTTTTCTTTCTGCTTCTTGTATAAACTTATCTGTTAATTCGCTCATGGCAATCCTCCAATGTAATATTCTATGTATTAGTATATCTAAAATATGTAGAAAATGAAAAAATACTAGTGAATCTTTTAATCTGTTGTATACTTGTCCGATTAAAAATAAAATCGCTTAACTCTATTGTAAAGAAAAAAGCCCTTGCTTTTCAACAAGAGCTTCAATAATCTTAATTAGTTTGAACGACGTTCAGTAATTCGTGCAGCACGTCCATGACGACTACGTAAGTAGTATAATTTTGCACGACGGACACGACCATGACGTGTAACTTCAATTTCAGCAACACGAGGTGAATGTAATGGGAAGGTACGTTCAACACCGACACCATTAGAAATCTTACGAACTGTATAAGATTCGCTTATTCCAGCACCACGACGTTTAATTACTACGCCTTCAAAGATTTGAATACGTTCGCGATCTCCTTCAACAATTCGTGCGTGAACACGAACAGTATCTCCAGCTTTAAAATCTGGTAGATCCGTACGTAATTGTTCCTTTGTAATTGATTCAATTAATGGATTCATTTTTCTGCTCCTCTCACGTACAACATTCATAGGTGCATAAGTCCCAGCGGAATATTGCATGATTAAGTGGAATAACCCACTCGACAAGTAATTTTAGCATAATAGTTTATACAAGTAAAGATATAAAAGAAATTTTCTTAGGTTTTTCGTCTAGAGACCTAAATTCCTTTATTTACCTATTATTATGCAGTTAGCTATCTAATCTTAATTCCTCTAGTGCACCTTCGAAAGTTGAGGGTACTTCTGCTTCAAAGTGCATGAGATTCCCTGTCCTTGGATGAGTAAATTCTACGGTATGGGCGTGCAGAAATTGTCCATTTCCTTTTAATGTCTTTTTTGGCCCGTATACTTCGTCCCCTGCAATTGGAAAATTAATATATTTAAGATGTACTCGAATTTGATGGGTACGACCTGTTTCTAACGATACTTCTAATAATGAATAGTCTTTAAAGCGTTCGAGCACTCGGAAATGAGAAATAGACTCTTTTCCTCCAGTTACGACAGTAAATTGTTGTCTATTCTTTGGATCTCTTCCAATAGGTGCATCAATTGTTCCATGATTATGCGATAAAACTCCGTGAACAATCGCCCAATACTTTCTTTGCATACTTCTATCTTGTAGTTGCTCAGATAACTTCACATGAGCCTCGTCATTTTTTGCAATCACTAGTATTCCAGAAGTATCTTTATCTAATCGATGCACAATTCCTGGTCGTATTTTACCATTTATTCCGGATAAATCTTTAATGTGGTGCAATAAGGCATTGACTAAGGTTCCATGATTATGCCCCGCTGCTGGATGGACGACCATTCCTTGGGGTTTATTAATTACTGCAATGTCTTCATCTTGATAAATAATCTCTAATGGTATATCTTCAGGAATTACATCAATAGGTTCTGGTTCTGGGATAGAAATCTGAATCTCGTCTTGTGATTGAACTTTATAATTTGATTTAATCGGTTCATCATTAACAAGTATATTCTGTTCATCAATAAGTAATTGAATTTTTGAACGAGACATATTTTCTAATTCATTGGCTAGGTATTTATCAATTCTTCCTGCATCAACTGGAACTGTTAAAGTAATTATTTCTTCAATATTTTCATTGTTTTTTGTCATCTCATATCCCCCTCACTTGGACGTGGATTTTTTTCTTCGTAAATAGTATAAAAAAGTAAAACTGCTACTCCGATAGTTAATAGCATATCTGCTACGTTAAAAATTGGAAAATTGATAAATTCTAATTTAATCATATCGACTACGTATTGAAAAAGAACGCGATCAATAAAGTTACCAAGGGTGCCTGCTAAAATAATGGATAAAATAACTCCAAGAATTTTATCTTTCCTACCTTCTGTATATAAATAATACAAAAGAAAGGCAATAACAATCAATGTAATGATATAAAAGAACCACATTTTACCTTCTAAAAGACTCCACGCTGCTCCTGAGTTTTGAATATAGGTAAAGGATAGAAATTTGGGTATAATTTCTTTTACTTCAAATAATGCAAGATTTTGTACGGTTAAATACTTTGTGATTTGATCAATAGTGACGAGAATAATGGTTAAAATTAAGTATAAAAACATTGATGCACTCTTTTCTATATTATTTTAAGTACAAGATACATAATAACATAAATTTGACGGATCCATTCATATTAAAAGTGGTTTTATCCATTTTCATTTTTTCTTTATTCTTTTGGGTTTTTAATCATTTAAATATGTGTTATTGTAAGAAATGTATTTATAAACAATTAATCTCTTAATCAATAAAAAAATATTTCAAATAAGGACGATTACAATGCCGAAAAAATTATATATAGGACTTACTTTATCTAGCTCTTTAATTTTAACTGCATGCGGGTCTAATGTATCCGTAAAAGATGTTGAAGAATCAACGGATGAGTTGAATACTTCTTTAGAGGAAATAGTAGAAGCTAATCACCAATTAAATGATTTAGAATTGACCATGGATGATCAATTTTCTACTGTATTGGCTGAAGACAAAGAGCTAACCACTCTTCAAGATGAGTCTGCTTCTGTTATGGAAAATATTAGCGAGCGTGAAACAACAATAGAAAATATCAATGACTCTATCGAATCTATAAATACACAAGCTGAAACACTTCAAAATTATGAAGGAAACGACTTACCAGAGGATACGATTCAACAAATTTCTGACAACTTCTTAGATTTTACGCAACAAATAGAGACTTATCAAGAAAGATACATAGAATCTTTAACTACTCAAAAAAAATATTTGCAAGAAATTGTTTCAGAAGAAGCTACCTACGAAAATTTTTCTGATGGAATTGAAACAGTTAATGATGATTACCATGATTTACAAGAACAGACTTATGCATTAGATGATCAGTTTATTGAAATGGACAGTCAGATAAACGAATTAAAAACCTTATTAGCGGAAGCTTCATCCGATACATCAGATTCTTCTCAAGCAGAGTCTGATAATGAACAAGATGCTGAAGAAGATGAGAGTGAAGACACAGAAGCAACAGAGTCTGATGAAGAAATAGAGCCTGAAACAGACTTTTTAACTTTAAATTACGATCGCTTGTTGACTATTCCCAATCATTTTCCACAAAAATTTGTCTATGATAGTGGCGTAGATATTCCTTACCCTGAAGATGGTGTAAAAGGTGTTTACGTAACGGCTCATTCAGCAAGTGGCAGTCGTATGGAATACTTAACTGACTTAATGAATAAAACCGATTTAAACTCTATGGTTATCGATATTAAAGATGATCATGGAAATATCACACTCAATTTAAATAGTGATAATGAGCTAATCAATGAAATGACTGTAGATATGATTGATGCAAAAGAGTTAATGCAGGTCTTAGAAGAAAATGATATCTACCCAATTGCTCGTATGGTTGTCTTTAAAGATACTTTACTGGCTAAAGAAAAACCTGAATGGTCTTTTACAAGATCTGATGGATCTTTATGGTCAAACAATAATGGGGATAGTTTTGTAAATCCCTACCTTTCAGAAGTGTGGGATTACAACCTTGAAATCGCGACTGAAGCAGCGAAACTTGGCTTTAAAGAAATTCAATTTGATTACGTTCGTTTCCCAGAAGGCTTCGAAAATTACGATAAGGAGCTAAACTATGGCCATGGTCATTATGGAGATGATGACGAGGATGTCATTAATATGAAATTTAGAAACCAAGCTGTTACAGATTTTGTAAGTTATGCTAGAGAGCAACTTCAACCATTTGGTGTCGATGTTTCTGTTGATATCTTTGGTTATGCTGCAGTTGTTCGTGAAACAGAAGGTATTGGCCAAAGCTTCCCAGGAATAGCTAAAGAAATTGATGTCATTTCTAGTATGATCTACCCTAGTCATTGGGGCTTAGGGAACTTAGACATCGCAATTCCTGATTTAGAGCCTTATAATGTTGTCAATAATTATATACAAATTGAAGCAGAAATTTTAGATGAATTAGGCGAAGATGCACCGTCTACTCGTCCATGGCTTCAAGATTTTACTGCTTCCTATTTAGGAGCTGGGAATTATAAAAACTATGGTGCTGCTGAAGTTACCGATCAAATTCGCGCATTAGCTGATAATGGCGTGCATGAATTCTTATTATGGAATGCTGGAAATACTTATTCAGAAGGAGCAACTTATACTTTTGAATAAATACTAAACTAAAAAAAGACACCCGAAAAGATCACAAAGGACAAATGATCTTTTTGGTGTCTTTTTATTTTCTTTGAATTCAACATCCAATCTAACTCTTTTATGGATTAATGGAAATTGTTTTTGTTAAGTCTAATGAGATAATATTCGTTTCAACTACAGGAAGATGTGTAATAGATTCAAGAGCTTGTTTATACAAGATAAGCTGTCCTCGATATCTACGTACAAGTTCCTCTTCAGCCTGTAAGCCAAGATGCGCTACGTGATCCGTTTTATAATCAAACAAGACCAGGCCGTCCCCTCGTTTAAAGTAACCATCTATAATCCCATGAATTAAGATAGGATCAGCCACTGTTTCCATGCCAGTAAATACATCTCGTGCTTCCATCATTAAAGAAAACAAAACTTCTTTTTCTAAATCAGCCTGGTGTTTTATAATCTCTTGGCCAAAAGAGGTTTGAAAGTATTGATCGATCTTTTCTGTATCAATACCATGAGCCACCTCTTCTCTCATTACACCCTCTTCAACCATTTGTTGAATGGCTACCTCTAAACTTTCCTTGGTAATTTTTTGGCTAAAATCAATATTTTGTAATAAAAAATGCGTAGCTTGTCCAATCTCAGCTGATTTAGGAGAGGTTTCCTCCTGTAAGAATTTAGGACGTTCAAGTAAATTTGTCGTGTACCGATTAATTCTTGGTTCATCCGTCCAATCAATCTTTGCTAATTTTTCGTTGTTCGGTTCTTCAAATAATTGCTTCACTTCTGACACCGATTGATAATTCGTTGTAATTGTAGATAATTGATAAGGATAATCATGCTCAATGATAGCCATTGCTTGGTCTATAACATGTTCTGTTTCCTTATTAATAGACAGCTGCATCTTATTATCTGTTAATTCACTTACCCAAGCGGGCTCTTCATTTACATTCAATTCTTGTAATTCTTCCATAATATGCTCATCAGAATAAAAATGACAAGAAAATTGAACCGGATAATTTTTTATTTGTTTGTTTTTTTGTAGAGAAGAAACTTCATTTTCAACTAATTGATGTCTTGCAATCGCCAAACCTATCCAATCCATAAAATTATTGGTTTGCAATCGCAGCCTTGCAGAAAGAAGGTGATCTATGCGACTATTGCCCTTATTCCATAAATCAAATGCCTTATCCTTAGATTCCATGGAACCTACTAAAAAGAGTTTTTGCTCTGCACGAGTTAAAGCTACATATAATAAACGCATTTGTTCGGCATACCCATTCTGTTTTTTTACCGTTTTAATTGCTTCACTTACAAGCGTGGATGCTTTAACAAAATTTTCAGGATTTTTGTATTCCAAGCCCACACCTAGTTTTCGATCAAAGATATAAGTGCCTGTCCAATCACTTGCGTTAAAGCGTTTTGACATATCCATTAAGAAAACAACGGGAAATTCTAGTCCTTTACTCGCATGAATAGTCATCACTCGAACCGCATTTTGCTCAGATAAAATGGAAATGGGTTCCACTAAATCTTTATCTTTTTCTTGCATCTTATCAATAAAACGGATGAAACGATATAGACCTTTAAAAGAAGTATTTTCATAAGATGCAGCTCTTTCATATAAAGCCTCAAGATTGGCTCTACGCTGTTTTCCTCCGCTCAACCCACCAACGTATTGAAGATAGTCTGTTTCTTTATACAGTAATCGAATTAGCTCTACTACTCTATGCTTACGAGCATATTCACGCCATCTATTTAAGTTCCTTAAGAATGCTTGGATTTTCTTTTGTAAGTGAATATTTTTAGGGTCTTCAAAAGAAGCCTCAGCATAAGCTAAAGTAGCTTCATAAAAGTTGACCTGTTTATCTTGTAAACGTATATATGTTAAGTCAATTTCATCTAAACCTACAATTGGCGACCGTAAAATAGCAACAAAAGGAATATCCTGTTGGGGGTTGTCAATAATTTTTAATAAAGACATCATAATCGTCACTTCAGTGGTTTGGAAAAAATTAGGTGTTTCATTAATAATTGAAGGGATGGCCACTTCTTGGAAAATTTCTTGAATTTCTACATTATTTTTTTTAGTCGGTGTTAATAACACAATGTCCCGATATTCAAGTGGACGCATTTGCTTCTCTTCTTTATCGTAAATCTCAAACTTTTCTTGGATAAGCTCTTTAATACGGGTTGCGACCATTAATATTTCACCCGTTGTCTTTGTAGTAATATCTAGTTCATTGCTTATCTCGTTTTCTTCATTAATAGATTGTTCATTTTCTTTTTCATTATTTTCTTTTTCATAAATGAGTAGTTCAGTCGCATATTTCTCATCTTCTATAAAATCACTATTTCCATAAACAAGCTCAGCATTCTTATCATAATCTAGATTCCCAACTTCTATATCCATAAGTTGGGTAAAAATATAGTTCGTAAAACTTAAGATACTTTTTCTGGAACGAAAATTCTCAGCTAAAATAATTCTTTTGCCGCTATTTCCTTCTGCATACTCTTTATATTTTGATAAAAACAAACTGGGATCTGCTAAACGAAAGCCATAAATAGATTGTTTAACATCTCCAACCATAAAATAGTTTCCTGTAGTATCTTTTGAATGAGACAGAGATAAGAGAATTGCTTCTTGAAGTGCATTAATATCTTGATATTCATCGACCAAAACTTCTTTAAACTTATTTTGGTAATACCGTGAAGCCTCGGAGATTTTACCCTCTTCATCATTTTTTAAAATTTGTAAGGTCAAATGTTCTA
The DNA here is from genome assembly GCF_900129085.1 of Atopostipes suicloacalis DSM 15692. Classification (GTDB taxonomy): domain Bacteria; phylum Bacillota; class Bacilli; order Lactobacillales; family Carnobacteriaceae_A; genus Atopostipes; species Atopostipes suicloacalis. The sequence continues at coordinate 5,030 of NZ_FQUF01000026.1, read as the reverse complement.
AATCATTAAAATCAACTAATTTTCGTTCTCTTTTATACTGTTGGTAATTCTTTGAAAATTGATTCGTCATATCGGCCAAAACTTCTACATGAATTTTTGTCGCTTGAATAATTTCTACTTGTTTATCTGGACTTAAGGCAAAATTCGCTTTGAATTTTGTATAAGCTTCTTTTGCTTCATCACGTAATGGTTTAATTTCTTCACGATAGATCTCCATAACTTCTTCAGGTGTTGTCTTTTTTCGAGGAGCTGTTAACCTTGAAAATTTAAAACCAACATTTATTAGCTGGTAAATTTCATTTAAATGATCATGCTCAATTAATGACTTTAGCTTTACATAATGACTTCGATCCTCTTCAAAAATTTTAATTTGTTTTTCTAGGCTTTCTTCGTGATTTGTTAATTCAAGAGCTTGGTCAATCAATTGGATAAAATAATCAATTTCTTCAATAAACTGTTCTTTTAAATATTTCTGATAAATATCAGCTTCTTCTAGCTTTTCTGTAGGGATATCATACAAATTAGTTAAAGAATTTAACCAATGAGTAGGTTCTTCATGCGCTCTTGAAAAATCATGTAACTGAAAAACCATTTCTGTGACTTGATCATCATTCCGACTTCCAGAATAAGTTTCCATAAACTGAATAAAAGAATCCTCTCTTTTTTCATAAAGATTCTCTAATAATTCTTCCCAGACTTCTTCTTTAATTAATTCAATCTCTGTATCATCTGTTAGTTGTCTAAATACAGGATCAAAATCAATTAGATAATAATAACGTTCAATCACTTGCAGACAAAAAGAGTGTAAGGTTGAAATATCTGCGTGTCCCAGTTTAGGAATTTGTTGAACAAGATGGTGACGCGTTTGTGGATCTGGATCACTATTGATTTCTTTTTGAATAGTAGATTGAACACGCTGCTTCATTTCTTTAGCAGCTGCGTTTGTAAAGGTAACCACCAATAACTCATCAATTGACATTCCTTTTTTTATATGTTCAATAATTCGATTCACTAAAACCATTGTTTTTCCAGAACCCGCAGAAGCTGAAATCAATAAGTTGGTCCCTGTTGTATGAATCGCTTCCCACTGTTGATCTGTAAAAAGTGAATCTTTCGTTTTCATTGGTAAATCTGCCATGAATATTGACCTCCTAATCATTTCGTTCTAAATTTGAATATAAGCTTCTTAGATAATCAAAAAAATCATCTTTATCCAGTTTAATGACATCTTTATAATTGTTTTCTGGAAGCAATGCATCAAATTGTGAGATTGCCCGATAAGGTCCTGTAATGGACGGTGTATGGACTTTTATCTTCCGTTGATCAAAGGGATGTAAAGTATTTTTTCCGGCTAAGATATTATTTCCAGCTTCAATAATTTTATCCCGGTTGAATTTCTTTAATAAATTAAATTCTTCTTCAGTCAATATCTTCTTGCCTGTATACTGATCATTTTTATTTAAATATAAATTGTATATAGGGGAACTTTCTTTAGGTTCTAATAACACATCCGCTGCTTCTAGGACCTCCCGTTGATCAATAATCAGACCATCTAATTTATAATTTTTTAATAATTCCTCTTCTAATGATTTATCTCCCATATTCTTTAAATCAACATAATGATTTTTAACCGTCGAGTAAAATGCTCCGATTCCTTTTGCTTTTTGATCAAATATATCTTCAGAAAAAGTAATAACTGTATCTAAATAAGTAATCATTTGTAGCATTAAGCCATAATAGATACTTTGGTAGTTAAAGGTAGTATCACTAGATTTGTAGTCAATAATTCCCGCATATAGTTGATCTCCTTCTTGAAAGGTATCAATTCGGTCAACCTTTCCTCGCAAATGAAGTTTCCGGTTATTATTCAAAGGGAGAGCTAAACCGGTGACTCCCTTTTCTTGACCGAGTTGTCCAAAGACTAACTCTGTCTTATTCACTCTGTATTTTGTCCTCTTTGCTTGATGAATCATTGACCAAACCATGTTTTCAACAGTTTTTGATAACTGGTTAAAGACAAAGTTCATTCGGTAAGAAGATTGTGATAAACGATATTTATTTGACTCTAAAAGAAGTTGAAAAATATCACTGGTAATATTTTGAAGTTCTTTTTTAGAAATAGTAGCTAAATCTCTATCCAAAGTGACGAGTTGACGACTAATTAAATCAAGAGCATCGTGGTAAAAAATACCCGATTCAATAGGCGATAACTCTTGGATTTGACGCTCTTTTAAACGTAAACCATAAATTAAAAAATGGCTATAAGGATTTGCATAAAATGTTTCAAGTTGTGAAACGGATAAATACAAATCTTTTCCATAGAGATCTTCAGCTAAATTTTCTGGTAAAGGTTTTGGAATATTTTTATGATTTAAACTATTTATTAGTCTTCTTTGGCGGCTATTTTCAGGCTGATACAGCTTTTTAAATAAGCCTAGCCAAAACATTGCAGGTGTATCTTGATGATCTATAGCATCACGCAAACTAATCAGCATTTGTCCATAAGTATGCATTTTTGAACCAATAAATGCTAAATAATCCTTCGGTTGTTTGAGAGGATCTGTCGTGGTTGTTGACTGTTTAAACTGTAACTCTAACGATAAAGCATTTTTGAGTCGTGTTAGATAAGGACTGATGCGATTCTCTCCATTATCATTATTGCTAATTGGATAAGTAAATATAATTTTTTCTTTTGCTTGCAACATGGCTAAATAAAAACTAAATGGCTCATTTGCCATACTCTCTAACTCAGAGACTGCTAAATATTTTTCGGAACTTAATGAGCTTTCAACAAGTTCACGATCTTCATCTGTTAGTAAAGAACGATTTCCTTGTACTTGTGGTAGCTGAGTATCCGTTAAGCCGATCAAGAATACAACCCTTTTCGGCTGAATTTTAGGAAGATCAAAGTTTGTAACTAAAACTTGGTCAATCGTCGGTGGAACCATCCCAAAAGTAGCTTCTTCAAAGCCTGTTTCAATAATAGATACAAATAGATCAATATCCCACTCTTCATCCCCTAATACCTCAACAAACTCATCTAGCAATGAAATAAAAGTATTCCAGGCTTGTTCGTGTTCACGTGCTTCCTCTAATTCTCCTTGTTGAATTAATTGGTCTTGCCATAGTTGTAATTGACCAATCACACCTATTTCTTCCATGAATTGATACAATAATCCAGCAATTTCTCTATTTGTTCGTCCTTCTTCCAATTGGTCTGTAAAAGGTACAATAAAATCTCTAACGGCTTCTCGTACACTGTTTGCAATATCTTGGATTTTTTGGTCATAATCACTTAGATCATTCTCTTGGTCTAGTTCTATGCCCATATAAACCCATTCTTTATTTCTAATCCAATCATTTCCCTTATAGCCATACGCCAAGGCTACATTTTCAGCGATATCTACCTTTTGTCGCCATTCATTAATTTGAGTTTGAAAGGCTCCTTCACTCATATCTAACACATCATAATCAGGAATAAATAATTCTGTACGTAAAAACCTGAAAACATCATCCAGTCGATAATGATTCTTTTTCAAAAGAAATAAACTATTAATAAACTCTAATATTGGGTGATGAGACATGGTGTTTGCTTGATCAATAAAAAAAGGAATATTATTTTCTACAAAGGCTTTTTCTACATTGAGTGCACAATTTTCCAAATCACGTGTCATAATTTGGAAATCATTATAACGGTAGTGGCCTGTAGCGACCATTCCTTTAATCTTTGTAGCAATATGAGAGACTTCTGTCGCTGTATCTTCAGCAGCCCAACATTCAATGTTTTCATAGGGTTTATTTCTATATTTTTCTGTATCTGCTCGGGTCATTGGCCCGCTACTTTCCATCCAATAATTGGCTAATTCTGTCATTTCTTTTGAATGGACCTCTTCAAGTTTATTCACATTAGAAGGAACAATAAAATCTTCTGATACATGAATTTGATGAGCTCCTAATTCATGAATTAACTGCTGATAGGTTTTAGCAGGTCGATAAAATAAATTATTTAGATCATTATTTAAATATACTGTCTGTGCATCTATTGTTAAGCAAATCTGAACATTTTGAGTATATTTAGCTAGTGTAATGACTAGTTCTTGTTCTTGTGCTGAAAAATGTTCATAATGATCAATAATCACAGTCATATGTTTAAATTTTTGGCTATTTTCTTCAAAATATTTAATTAGTTCTTGAAATAAATCCTCTCGCTCAACATATTTCCCCTTCAAGGCTTCATCGTATTTGTTATATAAAAGAGATAAATCTTTCATTTTTCGTGTAAAATCATTATCTTCATCGGACTCTTCCATTTCAGCAGGATTTTTTAGTTCAAATAAATCTGTAGGATTTATTTTTCCATTACGTAATTCACTAAACAAAGTGACTAAACGCTCAATGAAACCTGTCTGCTGACTAGCTCCTCTAAAGATTGTTAAATTTTCTTCTTCTTCTTGTAAAATCCGTTTGACTAACATAGCTAATCCACTATCTGTTAATTGCGGTTTTTGATAGATGGCTTTATTCTGTAATAAATACCAAGCTAAACGACTAAAACTAAAGACCTGTAAGCGAATCATTCCGCTGTATTTAGAACGCTCGTCTTTATCTTTGAATTGTTGCAGGATCATGGTTTCCGCTTCATACTTCACGTTGTCAGGTACCAAATACAACATTTGCATCTTAGAGTCTTTCTTTAATTGCTCATACATCTTATCAATTAAAACTTTTCGTTTACTGTTAGGATCTGTTCCTAAGATAAATTGAACGGCCATTAACTGGCACCTCTCTCTAATGATTTAACTACTATTTTAACATACTAATCACGTCTTTTAGATAAAAAACTATATGATTGCTTCGCAATCTAAGCCATGACAGAAAAGAGAGAGTATCCTATAATTAACATAGGAAACATTAATCCGATTCTTTAATGGGTTTTGCCGAACCTGTATAAAAAACTGGATGAACATTTTATCTTTTGCGATAAGCCGAATACATCTTAGAATGTGAAAATAAAATTACAATATTTTATA
>NZ_FQUF01000040.1 GCF_900129085.1 Atopostipes suicloacalis DSM 15692 | reverse complement strand
TTCCTCATAATAAGTATAGGTTTTCCCATTCTGTATCTGTTTACGTTTTTGAGTAAACGACCCTTTTTTAATCGCATCATTAATCGTTTGAGGGCTACGGCCAAGCAAACGAGCAATCGCCCTATTTGAGCGATTTTCTGCCTTATAACCTTCAATCTTATCCATTTCACTTTTTGTAAGGTGTGTTCCTTTGTGTGGTTTTGTGTTAGTATTATTTTGGGTCATGTGAATTCTCCTTATATTGGTTAGTGGTATATTCAATATAACATGAATTTCACATGACTTTTTTATTTTAGGTGACTAACTTCATTATACAATCTTCAATTTTATTATACATGAAGTTTTTTAATATGAAAGCCCTTACATTAACATTCATCAAAAAAGCACTTGCGCCATTTTAGCGGAGTGCTTTTCAGCTAGATATCCCTATCCTTCTAAATTTTCCATAAAATCCCTTAACTGTTCCTCTTGTTCCTCACTTAAAGATTTAATTTGTCGAGTATTTTTCAAATTATACTCATTGGTGTCCATCATTATTTTCTGCTTCGTATGCTTCAACTCTTTATACAAATCACGCGCGGATTTTCGAGAGGCACCCCTTTGAAAAACCAACCATTGTTCAGCCAAATCAGACGTCGCCACAACCACATTCGTGATAAACTGGTTTTCTTCCCCTACCGCTTTTTCAATATAACTATCCGCGGTCTCATCCTCTTTGGTGAAAATTACCAACAAATTATAGCGATCATATTGCTTTTGAATCCCCGGCACAAATTGCGCATCAAAAACAACACGAATCTCTACATTTTCATATTTCGCATATTCACTTAATTCATGCAGTAAAATATCTCGTGCCGCCGCCATGTCATTTTTACGCTGAAGCTTCACCAAATGTGGCCAAGCCCCAATCATATTATAGCCATCCACAAACAACAATTCCTTTTTCACTTCAGGACCCTCCTCTCCTCCAAGTTATATACCTTCCATTTTACCAGTTTTTCGCTTTAGTTTCAGCGATTATTTCTTTTCTTCAAAAATACGAAGGATCGAGCGATTAATAATAATTCAATATTCTGATTTCTCTAAAATCATCTCCCACTTATTTTAATTTAGCTGCAATTTATCAAGATTAGATGAATAAATACGAAATACTTACTTCGTCGTATTTTATGGTAGAAAAATCTCCAAGTGTACTAAAAAAGCAGAGGTTGGAAGCTACCTCCAATCCTCTGCTTTTCTAGTAATTAAACAGTGATTTATTTTTGTTTACGCATTTCGTCGATTTCTCTAGAAAATTCAGGAATTATTGGTTCAAAATAGATTCCTAATTTCTTATCTCTGTTAACAGTGAAGCTATGGCGGATGGCTTGTTCGATATAATCCGAACTCTTAATTACAGCATCTTGTACGGAATCTCCTAGTAAATAATAGGCGGTGATTAAGCTCACTGAAATATCTCCAACGCCTTTAAACCACGTATCTTCTTTTTTATGCATATGGTAATAAGGCTCTGATCCTTCAGAATAAACGTAATAACCTGTTTCTTCTTCACGTTTTGTTTCTTCTTGAAAAACACTGGTTAAGACAACATTTTTTGCGCCAAGGTCACTTAAGCGTTGGGCAATTTTCGGATAATCTTCTGGGCCTAAATCCTCTGAATAAGGATAATCCGTAATTAAACAAGCTTCTGTCAGGTTTGGAACGATAATATCTGCATATTTAACGAGCTTACGGAACTTTTCTGGAAAATCTTCACTAAAGCCATCATACAGTTTTCCAAAATCAGCCATAATCGGATCAATAATGACGGGCATAGTGTAATCGATTTTTTCTAAATAATCAATAGTTGTTGTAATTTGTTGACTATCTGCAAAATAACCGGTTAAACATCCTTTAAATTGAATCTGTAAATCATACCAGTGATCCAAAATTTCATCAAACGCTTCATTCAAATAATGTTTCACTAATCCTGGATAGCCCAATGTATGGGTAGATAAAATTAACGTTGGTAATAAAGCTACTTCAAATTGCGCAGCTTCTAAAATTGGAAGATTTGACATTCCTGCTACTTTTGCGACACCCGGTAAATCGTTAATTACTAACACTTGTTCACTCATAATTGTTGATGCTCCTATTTCTAATAAGTCTTTGTTTTTCATTCAACAAATTTCTTTCTCTATTTTAACACTCATTTTTCATTCTGTATGCTCATAATTCATTTTAAATGGATTTAATTTTAAAAATTATTTTCTTATATTAAATTAGAATGATTGCCATTTCTTAGTTCATAAAGTAATATAGCCTATAGAGTATATGAGATTTTTAAATTATAATGTCATAAAATCGGAGGAGATTGTACATGTATAAATCTATTGATTCATCAGATTTTAAAAAAATATTGAATGAGAAACAAATTCACGTCGTCGATGTTCGAGAACAAGACGAATATGATGCTGGACACATTCCTGGTGCTAGCCACTTACCGTTAAGTGGATTTCCAGAAAATGTTAAGGAACTTAGTAAAGATAAGAAGCACTATTTAATCTGTGCTTCAGGCGGTCGCTCAAGTATGGCTTGTAATCAGTTAGATGCCGCAGGTTTTGATGTGGTTAATGTTGAAGGTGGAATGATGCAATGGCGAGGTGACATTGAATAAATGAGCACGAGCACGCACGACAAACTCGCTTTGAACGCGCAGAAAGTCAATTGCGTGGCATCCAAGATATGATGGATGATGACAATTACGTGCTATCCGGTCAAGTATTGACCGAAGTATGACAAAGCAGAAACTATTTGTTTAGTTATCTCTTTGTCATTTCCGAAGGTGAAGGGCTTGAAGAGGGGTTGTGTGATTGGGTATACTGTAGAAAATTGAATGTGGAGGTTGGATGATGGGTAAATCCGTTAATGTGGATGAGTTGATTGTGAAAATGAAGGATGAGAATGTGCGGCTTTTGGATGTACGGGAGGCAGACGAGTTTACGATTCTATCTATTCCTGAAGCTTTTAATTTACCTTTGAGTGGGTTTCCAGAAAGTATGACACGTTTGGATAAGCATAAAGAATACTATGTGATTGATGCTTCTGGTGATCGTTCAGATAGGGCTTGCGAACATTTAGAAGGAGCTGGATTCCATGCGGTAAAAGTTGAAGGTGGGATGGAAGCTTGGGAAATAGAAAATAAGTAAAAAGTGTCCGTTTAGAGTTTGAGACTAAACGGATACTTTTTTCACTTTTTAATAAATTGCATGGTATATTCATGCGTTAATGTTTGTTCGGGATTGAGGGAATGGATGGCATATTTTTCTTTTAGTTGGCCGGAGGTTTCTTCTTCATCTGCTACTCCTGCCCATGGTTCTAAGCAAACAAAGCCTGCCCGTTTTGGATAGGATGACCAAACGCCGACATGTGCCATTTCTTGTGGATTTAAGCGGATCTCTACTTGATTGGCCTCGTCAGTTAAAATCATAACTGAATTTGGTTCTACTTTATAAATGAGTGCATCTTCTTTAAAGGTCTCATGCGTAAGTTGGATTTCATTCACCTTTTGTTTTTCTGCTTCTTTTAATTTCAATAAGCCCTCTTCGGATAATGGAATTGCCAGCTGTTCATGATTGGGCTCAAAACGAAAACTAGCTTGGCTGAATTCTACATTGTCTACTTCATCCGTTGTTTGTGAAATATTGAAAGCGGGATGTCCTCCGATTCCATAATACATTTCTTCTCTGAGCGAGCGATTGGTCACTTTATAGGTTACACTGAGGTGATCCTCTTCTAGTGTATATTTAATCATCAATTCAAATTTAAATGGATATTTTTTTTGTGTGTCTTTGTTATCTGTTAAAGAAAAAGTTGCTGTGTTCTCTGTACTTTCTTCTACTTTAAACATAGAATCTCGAGCAAATCCATGCTGTGTCATTTCATAAGTTTGATTTTCATATTGGTATTTATCCTTTTTTAATCGCCCTACAATTGGAAACAATACTGGAGCGTGTCTTCCCCAATAGTTGTCATCTGCTTGCCAGATAAATTCATATCCTGTCTTTTGATCCGTTACAGAACTTACTTCTGCCCCAAATTCATTGATTTTTACTGTTAGTTGCTGATTGGATAAAGTTATCATTGTAAATTCACCTTTCAAAAAGTCTTTTTTTGATTATACCATGGAAAAGTGAGAGAAAAAATGATGTTTATTTTGAGCAAGTATTGTCTTCCCTATTTTACCGCTCGGACTCAAGGCCTCACTTTATGAAAATTAGAAACATCTATTGATAGTAAACAGCTTTAAGAAGGACAGACTTTCGTTTAGTTAGTAATTATGTTAAAAAGATCGTTTGATATCCTAATAGTTAGATTTTAAAGTAAAAATAGCATAAAAATCTAGTTATCCGCATAAAAACTGGACTTATCACACTTTATCAAGGTCAAAACCACTCAATTTACTACTAATTTACTACTTATGAATGAGCTTTGATACGACGATTTATCCTTGAAAAGTGAAGATATAAAGATACTTCCAATAAAATTTGAATATTTAATAGGTAGACACTTCAAAAAATGAGGTGTCTATTTTTTTACCCGATTTTGAAAGGAAGTGAACTTATGAAAACAAAAAATCAAGAATCAAAAGGTCGTTCCCCACTCTTTAAGACCATCAAACATTCATTCAGCCAATAAAAAAGAAAGGATAGGTAAAAATATGGAACTTAAATTTGTGATTCCCAACATGGAAAAAACATTCGGCAATTTAGAATTTGCTGGCGAGGATAAAGTCGTTCAGCGAAGAATCAACGGACGGCTAACTGTCTTATCAAGAAGCTATAATCTCTATTCTGATGTTCAAAGAGCAGATGATATTGTGGTGGTGCTTCCTGCTGAAGCTGGCGAAAAACATTTCGGCTTTGAGGAACGTGTGAAGTTAGTCAATCCACGTATTACCGCAGAGGGCTACAAAATCGGCACTCGTGGTTTTACAAATTACCTTTTACATGCTGACGACATGATAAAAGAATAAAGAAAGAGAGGAAAAATGATGAGATTAGCAAATGGCATTGTATTAGATAAAGACACGACTTTTGGAGAATTGAAATTCTCTGCTCTACGTCGTGAAGTGAGAATCCAAAATGAAGACGGGTCGGTTTCAGATGAAATCAAGGAACGTACCTATGACTTAAAATCCAAAGGACAAGGACGCATGATTCAAGTAAGTATTCCTGCCAGCGTGCCTTTGAAAGAGTTTGATTATAACGCACGGGTGGAACTTATCAATCCCATTGCGGACACCGTTGCTACTGCCACCTATCAAGGAGCAGATGTTGACTGGTATATCAAGGCAGACGATATTGTGCTGACAAAGGATTCTAGTTCATTCAAAGCTCAACCACAAGCAAAGAAAGAACCGACACAAGACAAATAGTCGCTAGGTAGAAAGGAGACTTTTTCGCATGAAACAGCGTGGTAAAAGGATTCGCCCATCTGGTAAAGATTTAGTCTTTCATTTTACGATAGCGTCACTCCTGCCTGTTTTCCTGCTGGTTGTCGGACTGTTTCATGTGAAGACAATCCAGCAGATCAACTGGCAGGATTTTAACCTATCACAAGCAGATAAGATTGACATTCCCTATTTAATTATCAGTTTCAGTGTCGCAATTCTTATCTGCTTGCTGGTAGCGTTTGTATTCAAACGGGTTCGCTATGATACGGTTAAACAACTTTACCACCGTCAAAAACTGGCAAAGATGATACTTGAAAACAAGTGGTATGAATCTGAACAGGTCAAAACAGAGGGTTTCTTTAAAGATAGTGCTGGTCGTACAAAGGAAAAGATAACCTACTTCCCTAAAATGTATTATCGACTTAAAAATGGCTTGATACAGATACGGGTGGAAATCACGCTGGGAAAATATCAAGACCAACTCTTACACTTGGAAAAGAAATTAGAGAGTGGCTTGTACTGTGAGCTGACGGATAAAGAGTTAAAGGATTCCTATGTGGAATATACTTTGCTCTATGACACCATAGCCAGTCGTATTTCTATTGATGAAGTAGAAGCTAAAGATGGTAAACTTCGCTTAATGAAAAACGTATGGTGGGAATATGATAAGCTCCCTCATATGTTGATTGCTGGTGGTACAGGTGGCGGTAAAACTTACTTTATACTGACACTGATTGAAGCCTTGCTTCATACAGATTCAAAACTGTATATTCTTGACCCGAAAAATGCTGACCTTGCGGACTTAGGTTCTGTGATGGCAAATGTCTACTATAGAAAAGAAGACTTGCTTTCTTGCATTGAAACATTCTATGAAGAAATGATGAAACGTAGTGAGGAAATGAAGCAGATGAAGAACTATAAGACTGGCAAAAATTATGCTTACTTAGGTCTCCCGGCACACTTCTTAATCTTTGATGAATACGTCGCTTTCATGGAAATGCTGGGAACAAAAGAAAACACCGCAGTTATGAATAAGCTGAAACAGATTGTCATGTTAGGTCGTCAAGCTGGCTTCTTTCTAATACTGGCTTGTCAACGTCCAGACGCAAAATATTTAGGCGACGGAATCCGTGATCAGTTTAATTTCAGAGTGGCTTTAGGTCGTATGTCTGAAATGGGCTATGGCATGATGTTTGGCAGTGACGTACAAAAGGATTTCTTCTTAAAGCGAATCAAAGGTCGTGGCTATGTTGATGTAGGAACAAGTGTCATATCAGAGTTTTATACTCCCCTTGTACCAAAAGGATATGATTTCTTGGAGGAAATTAAAAAGTTATCCAACAGCAGACAGTCCACGCAGGCGACGTGCGAAGCGGAAGTCGCAGGTGTGGACTGATCTTGCTGGCTGGTGTGGCAATAGCCACGCCAGCACTTAACCCCCCGTATCTAACAGGGGGGTACAAATCGACAGGAAACAGTCAAAAAAACATTAGAAAATCCTTTGGTTACAAGGGATTTACAAAATTTCAGCGTATGTCAAATGGGCTTTAAAAGTTGACATACGCCTTTTTGATTGGAGGGATTTTTACTGAATGAACAAACTTGGTTACAGCATTTAAAAGAAAAACGCTTGGCTTATGGACTATCTCAAAACCGTTTAGCTGTTGCGACTGGTATTACAAGGCAGTATCTAAGCGATATTGAAACAGGAAAAGTCAAGCCATCAGAGGATTTACAGCAGTCCCTTTGGGAAGCTCTGGAACGCTTCAATCCCGACGCTCCCCTTGAAATGCTGTTTGATTATGTAAGGATTCGCTTTCCGACAACAGACGTACAGCAGGTGGTCGAAAACATCTTACAACTGAAACTGTCCTATTTTCTTCATGAGGACTATGGTTTCTATTCTTATTCAGAGCATTATGCTTTAGGCGACATATTCGTCCTTTGCTCCCATGAACTGGACAAAGGAGTTCTGGTGGAATTGAAAGGTCGTGGGTGCAGACAATTTGAAAGCTATCTTCTGGCACAACAAAGAAGCTGGTATGAGTTCTTTATGGACGTTTTGGTGGCTGGCGGTGTGATGAAACGCCTTGACCTTGCCATTAACGATAAGACAGGGATTTTGAATATCCCTGTACTCACTGAAAAGTGCCAACAGGAAGAATGTATCTCCGTCTTCCGCAGTTTTAAAAGCTATCGCAGTGGCGAACTGGTACGCAAAGAGGAAAAGGAATGTATGGGAAACACCCTCTATATCGGTTCATTACAAAGTGAAGTTTATTTCTGTATCTATGAAAAGGACTACGAGCAGTACAAGAAAAATGATATTCCCATTGAAGACGCAGAAGTAAAAAACCGTTTTGAGATTCGATTGAAAAATGAGCGTGCCTATTATGCAGTCCGTGATTTACTCGTCTATGACAATCCAGAGCATACCGCCTTTAAAATTATCAATCGGTATATCCGTTTTGTAGATAAAGACGATTCCAAACCTCGTTCTGATTGGAAACTGAATGAAGAATGGGCTTGGTTTATTGGGAACAATCGTGAACGATTAAAACTAACCACAAAACCAGAGCCTTACTCCTTCCAAAGGACGCTGAACTGGCTATCTCATCAAGTTGCCCCGACCTTAAAGGTTGCGATTAAACTTGATGAAATCAACCAGACGCAGGTTGTAAAAGACATTCTCGACCATGCGAAACTGACAGACCGACACAAGCAGATTTTGAAGCAACAGTCAGTAAAAGAACAGGACGTGATAACAACAAAAAAATAACTCAAATACAAATTCATTGAATATAGAGAGGAGAACATTTTTATGAATTTTGGACAAAACCTTTATAACTGGTTTCTATCAAACGCTCAATCACTGGTGCTTTTAGCAATCGTTGTGATTGGCTTGTATCTTGGCTTCAAGCGTGAGTTTAGCAAACTGATTGGCTTTTTAATTATTGCGATTATTGCGGTTGGCTTAGTCTTCAACGCTGCTGGAGTAAAAGACATTTTACTAGAGCTATTCAATCGCATTATTGGTGCTTAAATAAAACCGTTCTTTTGTGGAATATAAGTGGTTTTCTTATGTTCCGCAAAGGAATGGTACACCAAACGAAGTGCGGTAGGGATTTTTGAATCTCTACAAAGAAAGGACGTGAATATATGGACGATATGCAAGTCTATATTGCGAATTTAGGCAAATACAATGAGGGCGAATTGGTCGGTGCGTGGTTTACCTTTCCCATTGACTTTGAGGAAGTCAAAGAGAAAATCGGCTTGAATGATGAATATGAGGAATACGCCATTCATGACTACGAGTTACCCTTTACGGTTGACGAATACACTTCCATTGGCGAACTCAATCGACTATGGGAAATGGTATCGGAATTACCCGAAGAATTACAATCGGAGCTATCTGCTCTGCTCACTCATTTTTCAAGCATTGAAGAACTAAGCGAACATCAAGAGGATATTATCATTCATTCCGATTGTGATGATATGTATGACGTGGCACGCTACTACATTGAAGAAACGGGTGCTTTAGGCGAAGTACCAGCTAGTCTTCAAAACTATATTGATTATCAAGCCTATGGTCGGGATTTAGACCTTTCAGGAACGTTTATCTCAACCAATCATGGGATTTTTGAAATCGTCTATTAAATCTGTCGGTACATTACTACTGGCAGATTTTCTATTTTACGGGGTGGCTCAATCAGCTACCCCTATTTTTTATGAAAGGATTGATTACATGAAGAAAATACGAAGCTATACCAGTATCTGGTCTGTGGAAAAGGTACTGTATTCTATCAATGATTTTAGACTTCCGTTTCCCATAACCTTTACGCAAATGACATGGTTTGTCGTGTCACTCTTTGCAGTGATGATACTTGGCAACTTGCCCCCTCTTTCCATGATAGAGGGAGCATTTCTCAAATACTTTGGGATTCCTGTGGCTTTCACATGGTTTATGTCTACAAAAACTTTTGATGGTAAAAAGCCTTATGGATTTTTGAAGTCTGTCATTGCTTATGCACTGCGACCAAAGCTGACCTATGCAGGAAAAAAAGTAACGCTTGGCAGAAACCAGCCACAAGAAGCCATTACAGCAGTTAGGAGTGAATTTTATGGCATATCCAATTAAATACATTGAAAACAATCTCGTCTGGAATAAAGACGGGGAATGTTATGCTTACTATGAGCTTGTTCCTTACAATTACTCATTTCTAAGTCCAGAACAGAAAATACAAGTGCATGATTCTTTCAGACAGCTTATCGCACAAAATCGTGATGGCAAAATTCATGCTTTACAAATCAGTACAGAATCCAGCATACGTTCTGCACAAGAGCGTTCCAAAAATGAAGTCACTGGCAAGCTCAAAGCGGTTGCCTATGACAAAATCGACCAACAGACAGACGCTTTAATATCCATGATTGGCGAAAATCAAGTGAACTACCGTTTCTTTATCGGCTTTAAGTTGCTTCTCAACGATCAGGAGTTTTCTATGAAAAGTCTTACCGTTGAAGCAAAAAATGCTTTGTCTGATTTTGTCTATGATGTGAACCATAAGCTGATGGGCGATTTTGTTAGTATGAGTAATGATGAAATCCTGCGTTTTCAGAAGATGGAAAAGCTCTTAGAAAATAAAATCTCTCGTCGTTTCAAAATCCGCAGGTTAGATAAGGACGACTTCGGCTATCTGATTGAACACCTTTACGGACAGACAGGCACTGCCTATGAAGAGTATGAGTACCATCTATCAAAGAAAAAGCTGGATAATGAAACGCTGATTAAATACTATGACTTGATTAAGCCTACTCGCTGTTTGGTGGAAGAAAAACAGCGATATTTGAAAATCCAGCAGGAAGATGAAACCGTCTATGTAGCTTACTTTACCATTAACAGCATTGTCGGAGAACTGGACTTCCCGTCCTCTGAAATCTTCTACTACCAGCAACAGCAATTTACATTCCCGATTGATACGTCAATGAATGTGGAAATTGTAGCGAATCGTAAAGCCCTATCTACTGTCCGCAATAAAAAGAAAGAACTGAAAGACTTGGATAACCACGCTTGGCAAAGTGATAATGAAACCAGCTCCAATGTGGCGGAAGCTCTGGAAAGTGTGAATGAGCTGGAAACCAATTTAGACCAAAGCAAGGAATCTATGTACAAGCTGTCTTATGTGGTAAGGGTATCAGCAAATGATCTTGACGAACTCAAACGTCGTTGTAATGAAGTGAAAGATTTTTATGACGATTTAAGCGTAAAACTGGTACGACCATTTGGGGATATGCTCGGCTTACATGAAGAATTTTTACCTGCCAGCAAGCGTTATATGAATGATTATATTCAATACGTGACCTCTGATTTCCTCGCTGGTTTAGGTTTTGGTGCTACTCAAATGCTGGGGGAAAATGAGGGGATTTATGTTGGCTACAGCTTAGATACTGGACGCAATGTCTATCTGAAACCTGCTCTTGCCAGTCAAGGGGTTAAGGGTTCAGTAACCAATGCGTTAGCGTCGGCTTTTGTTGGTTCGCTGGGTGGTGGTAAATCCTTTGCGAATAACCTTATCGTCTATTATGCGGTGCTTTATGGGGCACAAGCAGTGATTGTAGACCCAAAAGCAGAACGTGGCAGATGGAAAGAAACCTTGCCAGAGATTTCCCATGAAATCAATATCGTCACTCTGACTTCTGATGAGAAAAACAAAGGCTTACTTGACCCTTATGTGATTATGAAAAATCCCAAAGATTCTGAATCACTGGCTATTGATATTCTGACATTCCTTACGGGGATTTCCTCTCGTGATGGGGAACGCTTCCCAATCCTTAGAAAAGCCATTCGTGCAGTAACCAATAGTGAAGTACGAGGGTTGATGAAAGTGATTGAGGAATTACGGGTTGAGAATACGCCACTAAGTACCAGTATAGCCGACCATATCGAAAGTTTTACAGACTATGACTTTGCACATTTATTATTCAGTAATGGTTATGTGGAGCAGTCTATCAGCTTAGAAAAACAACTGAACATTATACAGGTTGCGGACTTGGTACTTCCCGACAAGGAAACTTCCTTTGAGGAATATACCACTATGGAGCTTTTATCCGTTGCTATGCTGATTGTCATTAGTACCTTTGCTTTAGACTTTATCCATACAGACCGAAGCATTTTCAAGATTGTAGATTTAGACGAAGCATGGAGCTTTTTACAGGTAGCACAAGGAAAAACACTATCTATGAAGCTGGTTCGGGCTGGTCGTGCTATGAACGCTGGGGTATATTTCGTGACCCAAAATACAGACGACCTCTTAGATGAAAAACTGAAAAATAACCTCGGCTTAAAATTTGCATTTCGTTCCACTGACCTTAACGAGATTAAAAAGACCTTAGCCTTTTTTGGTGTAGACCCAGAGGACGAAAACAATCAGAAGCGATTGCGTGATTTGGAAAACGGGCAATGCCTTATCAGTGATTTATATGGTCGTGTCGGTGTGATACAGTTCCACCCTGTATTTGAAGAACTGCTCCATGCCTTTGATACCAGACCACCTGTGCGAAAAGAGGTGTAAATGTGAAACCATCAATAGTAAACAGAATAAAATCAAACTGGACGCTGAAACGTCTAGGTAAAGTGGCAATGACAGTGGCTTTCACACTTGTGATTGCCATTTTTCTTTTAGCCATGCTGGGAACGGTGGTTCAAGCTGCGGGCTTGGTAGATGATACGGTCAATGTGGCAAATGAATACAGCCGATACCCACTTGAAAACTATCAACTGGATTTTTATGTGGATAATAGCTGGGGCTGGCTTCCGTGGAACTGGTCGGACGGGATTGGAAAACAGGTCATGTATGGACTATATGCCATTACCAATTTTATTTGGACAATCAGTTTGTATGTTTCCAATGCGACAGGTTACTTAGTACAGGAAGCCTATTCCTTAGACTTCATTTCCGCTACAGCAGATTCCATTGGTAAGAATATGCAGACCTTAGCTGGTGTGAGTGCAAACGGATTTTCAACAGAGGGTTTCTATGTTGGATTCCTCTTACTCTTGATTTTGGTTCTTGGGGTTTATGTTGCCTATACGGGACTGATAAAGAGAGAAACCACAAAGGCAATTCATGCCATTATGAATTTTGTGCTGGTGTTTATCCTATCGGCTTCCTTTATTGCCTACGCTCCCGACTACATTAAAAAAATCAATGACTTTTCATCAGACATCAGTAATGCCAGTTTATCACTTGGCACGAAGATTGTCATGCCCCATTCCGATAGTCAAGGCAAGGACAGCGTGGACTTAATCAGAGATAGCCTGTTTTCCATACAGGTTCAGCAACCGTGGCTACTGCTTCAATACAACAGTTCAGACATTGAAAGTATCGGTATTGACCGTGTGGAAAGCCTGCTCTCCACCAGCCCAGATTCCAACAATGGCGAAGACAGAGAAAAAATTGTTGCGGAAGAAATTGAAGACAGAAGCAATACCAATCTAACCATTACAAAGACCATTAACCGTTTAGGTACAGTCTTCTTCCTATTTGTCTTCAATATTGGGATTTCCATATTTGTATTCCTATTAACAGGAATCATGATTTTCTCGCAGGTACTTTTTATCATCTATGCTATGTTTCTGCCTGTGAGCTTTATTTTAAGCATGATTCCATCATTTGATGGTATGTCAAAACGAGCCATAACAAAGCTCTTTAATACCATTTTGACACGAGCTGGAATCACATTGATTATTACGACAGCATTTAGTATTTCAACCATGCTCTATACCTTATCGGCTGGTTATCCGTTCTTTTTGATTGCTTTTCTACAGATTGTGACCTTTGCAGGAATCTACTTCAAGCTGGGCGATTTAATGAGTATGTTTTCTCTACAGAGTAACGATTCTCAAAGTGTGGGAAGTCGTGTGATGAGAAAACCTCGTATGCTTATGCACGCTCACATGCACCGTCTACAGCGGAAACTTGGACGTTCCATGACTACTCTAGGGGCTGGGTCTGCCATTGTTACAGGTAAAAAAGGACAGTCGGGTTCGGGGAGTTCTGCAAGGACACAAGCAGATCACTCCCGACCAGACGGAAAGGAAAAATCAACACTTGGAAAACGTATCGGTCAAACCATCGGTACAGTAGCTGATACCAAAGACAGAATGGTAGACACTGCTAGTGGTTTGAAAGAACAGGTTAAAGATTTGCCGACCAATGCAAGATATGCAGTATATCAAGGAAAATCCAAAGTAAAAGAGAATGTCCGTGATTTAACCAGTAGTATTTCTCAAACCAAAGCGGACAGAGCCAGTGGACGCAAGGAACAGCAGGAACAAAGGCGAAAAACCATTGCGAAGCGTCGCTCTGAAATGGAACAGGTCAAACAGAAAAAACAGCCTGCTTCTTCTGTTCATGAAAGACCGACTACAAGACAAGAACAATATCATGATGAACAGACCTCAAAACAGTCTAATATTCAGACTTCATATAAGGAATCTCAACAAGCCAAACAAGAGCGTCCAGCAGTTAAGTCCGATTTTTCAAGTCCAAAAGTGGAACGCCAAGGCAATACCGTTCAAGAAAAAACCGTTCAAAAGCCAGCAACTTCAACCACTACAGCAGATAGAACTTCACAACGTCCAATCACAAAAGAACGTCCGTCTACTGTTCAAAGAGTACCACTACAAAATACAAGAAGTAGACCACCAATCAAAACCGCCACCATTAAGAAAGTCGGTAAGAAACCATGAAGTTGAAAACTTTAGTGATTGGTGGTTCTGGATTATTCTTGATGGTCTTCTCACTGCTTCTGTTTGTTGCCATTTTATTTTCAGATGAACAGGACAGCGGAATTTCCAATATTCATTATGGAGGTGTGAATGTTTCCGCAGAAGTGCTGGCTCATAAGCCTATGGTAGAAAAATATGCCAAAGAATATGGCGTTGAAGAATATGTCAACATACTTCTTGCGATTATACAGGTGGAATCGGGCGGTACTGCGGAAGATGTTATGCAGTCCTCGGAATCCCTCGGTCTTCCACCTAATTCATTGAGTACAGAAGAATCCATTAAGCAAGGTGTGAAGTATTTCAGTGAATTATTAGCCAGTAGCGAAAGGCTCAGTGTAGATTTAGAATCGGTTATCCAGTCCTACAATTATGGTGGTGGTTTCTTAGGGTATGTGGCTAATCGTGGAAATAAATATACCTTTGAACTGGCTCAAAGTTTCTCAAAAGAGTATTCAGGTGGCGAAAAAGTGTCTTACCCCAATCCCATAGCCATACCTATCAATGGGGGCTGGCGATACAACTATGGCAATATGTTTTATGTGCAACTGGTAACGCAGTATCTTGTCACAACAGAGTTTGATGATGATACGGTACAAGCCATCATGGACGAAGCACTGAAATATGAGGGCTGGCGATACGTTTACGGTGGAGCTTCCCCGACTACTTCTTTTGATTGTAGCGGACTGACACAATGGACGTATGGAAAAGCTGGAATTAACTTACCACGAACCGCACAACAGCAATATGATGTGACCCAGCATATCCCACTATCGGAAGCACAAGCTGGCGATTTGGTTTTCTTTCATTCTACCTATAACGCTGGCTCTTATATTACTCATGTTGGGATATACCTTGGCAATAACCGTATGTTTCATGCAGGCGACCCAATCGGTTATGCCGACTTAACAAGCCCCTACTGGCAACAGCATTTAGTGGGAGCAGGACGAATCAAACAATGAGAAAGGAAGATTTAATGATGAAATTTAGAAAAAATCAGAATAAAGAAAAACAGATACCAAAGGAAAAGAAACCTCGTGTCTATAAGGTCAATCCTCATAAAAAGGTTGTGATTGCCTTGTGGGTACTTTTAGGGCTTAGTTTCAGCTTTGCGATATTCAAGCACTTTACAGCTATAGATACTCATACTATTCACGAAACAACTATCATAGAAAAGGAATACGTTGATACTCATCATGTAGAAAATTTTGTAGAGAACTTTGCGAAAGTCTACTATTCATGGGAGCAATCCGATAAGTCCATTGATAATCGAATGGAAAGTCTAAAAGGCTATCTGACAGATGAACTTCAAGCTCTCAATGTTGATACAGTACGCAAAGATATTCCTGTATCGTCTTCTGTAAGAGGATTTCAGATATGGACGGTAGAGCCAACTGGCGACAATGAGTTTAATGTAACCTACAGTGTAGACCAGCTCATTACAGAGGGAGAAAATACAAAGACCGTCCACTCTGCTTATATAGTGAGTGTCTATGTAGATGGTTCTGGAAATATGGTACTGGTTAAGAATCCGACCATTACCAACATACCTAAGAAATCAAGTTATAAACCAAAAGCCATTGAAAGTGAGGGGACGGTTGATTCCATTACAACCAATGAAATCAATGAGTTTTTAACGACGTTCTTCAAGCTCTATCCTACAGCGACAGCCAGTGAACTTTCCTACTATGTGAATGACGGGATATTAAAACCAATCGGAAAAGAGTACATCTTTCAAGAACTGGTAAATCCTATTCACAATCGTAAGGATAATCAAGTCACGGTATCGCTGACAGTGGAGTATATCGACCAGCAGACCAAAGCAACGCAGGTATCTCAATTTGATTTGGTACTTGAAAAGAACGGGAGTAATTGGAAGATTATAGAATAACAAATATTGGTACATTATTACAGCTATTTTGTAATCACGTACTCTCTTTGATAAAAAATTGGGTATGTGTAAAATTATACTCGGGGTAAAAATATTATTTTTTTAGGAAATATTTCTGGAAAAATAAAAGAAGGCACTCTATCATAATAATATGTCCAATCACAAACATATAAATGAAAGAGGCCTTCCCATGGATAAAATTATAACAGATATTTACGAAATAATGAAATGTTCTTCAAATCCAATTGAGACTGAAAAAGAAATACAAAGCTATATGTGGCAGACTTTCTCAGAAATAATGGGCGAAGTTTTCGAGAAATTTAATCAAACGATTAAAGAAAGTAAGCAAGCCCAAAGCTGGAAAGTTCAGCGGAATGATCCGCGGACGATTCAGTATATTTTTGGGCCTGTTCAATTTAGGCGAACTCTAATGGTTGATCCTAACGGTCAAAGTCATTATCCATTGGATGAATGGTTAGGCTTAAAAAAAAGACAACGTTATAGCCCACTTGTAGAAGTTCAGATGGCAGAGCTTGCAGGAGAGACAACTTATCGAGAAACGGCTCATTTTATAAAATCGTGGACGCCTGTTGAAATGTCGCATCAAACGGTTAAAAGTATTTTAGAAAAAGTAGGGAACGCACAAGCGAAGTATGATCAAGCTTTGGTTGAGGAACTAGAAATTTCTGCTGGCCTTCCTGAAGGAAAAGAAGTTCAATTCTTTTATGCTGAAGCAGATGGTGTTTTCGTAAGAAGCACGGAAAAAGGGAAAAAGACGGAAGTTCACCATGCCATTACTTATGAAGGCTGGGAAAAGAATGGAAAACGTGTCGCATTAAAAGCACCAAAGACTATTTTAACGACTCAATCTCTTTCTAAATTTTGGGGAGAAGTTCAAAGCCTTACGGCCAATGAATATTCTTTAAAAAAGACTCAGGTAATTACGAATAGTGATGGGGGTAAAGGTTATACAGCAGAAAAATTCCAAACGGCCTTCTCTCAATCCAAATACCCTGTTTTAAATCAGTTGGATGCTTATCATATTACACAAGGTTTAAATCGGACATTTGGCATGAATGAGAAAGTTTTTAAGCCCAAAGTACGTCAAGCGATTAATGAAAAAGATTTTGACACTTTTCAACGCTGGATGGATACTTTTGAGAGTACCTTAGAACTCGATTCAGAGATAGAAAAATTGAACGCTTTTTATACCTATATCCAAAAAAATTGGGATCGAATATTTGACTGGCGGACGGTTATCGAAGACGCTCCTGCGGACGCTCGTAGACTAGGCGCAATGGAATCCAATCAGAGACGAATTAGTTTTCGAATGAAAAAAAGAGGAATGCATTGGAGCGAAAGAGGATGCGAAGCGATGGTGAAAGTAAAACAAGGAGTATTTAACCAAACATTAAGAGAAGCTTACTTAGCAGATATTCATCGAAGTGCTCGTCAAGTGCGTAAAGATAAACAACTCGTGAGTGCTACAAAGATTTTACATCAAAAATTCCGA
>NZ_FQUF01000038.1 GCF_900129085.1 Atopostipes suicloacalis DSM 15692 | reverse complement strand
AGTACAAACGTACTGGAAAGACTAAACGAGGAAGTGCGACGCCGTGAAAATATCATTCGTATTTTTCCTAACCAAGACTCTGCCAATCGTTTGATTGGTGCTGTTTTAATGGATAAACATGAGGAATGGGTAGGGTCTAATAGAAAATATATTTCATTGGAAGATTAATCCCATGAGGCCTTGACAACGAGCCTCCTTCGGTCTGCCTTTTTGTCTGTGCGGCCGATCAGGCCAGCCTGTCACAAGACTAGCAGACCGAAGCTCATTATCAAGGCTCATTACTTTGTTAGATTATTGAACAACCAGCGTTAATCACATTGTCTACTATTTTACACAAGATTATGGACTTGACAAAAAAGAAGGATATTTAATAGGACAAACCATTAAAGTAACAGAAATTGTGCATAATATTTTGAATGTTATTCGTATTTATTATGGAGAAAATTTTGATGAAAAATCAATATCCTATGCTCGTTTCTTGACACATATCCAATATTTTGCACATCGAGTGGTGTTTGGAGATCAACAAGGAGGAACAGATTCTTTTCTTTATGAACAAATCCAAGCTTCTTATCCAAAGGCTTTTGAATGCGTAAACAGGATTAAACATTATGTGAAAGCAACTCATCATTTTGAAATGAGAGAAGATGAACAAGTATATCTGACAATCCATATCGAACGTATTATGTCAGAACAACAAACGAAGAAGATAGGAGATCAAAATGGCAAATAATAAGTATGAAGAACTAGCTCGTGATATTATCAAAAATGTCGGTGGGGAAGCGAACGTTACAGGCTTACGTCACTGTATTACACGTTTACGTTTTAATTTAAAAGACGAAAGCAAAGCAAACACCGATTATTTAAAGAAACGTGATGGTGTAGTAACCGTTGTCCAAAGTGGAGGACAATACCAAGTTGTTATTGGAAATGAAGTTAATAATGTATATGAAGCTATTACAGAAATTTCTAATATTGGAGAAAATAGTGGTGGATCTGAACCGGACAATAGTGATCTATCTGTATTTGATCGTTTAATGGATACTGTTTCAGGTTTATTCCAACCTTTTATGGGAGCACTTGCAGGAATTGGAATTATTAAAGGTCTTGTTGCAATAATAGGGGCATTTGGGGTTCCAGAAACAAATGGAGTCTATGCGTTATTAAATGTTGTAGGAGACGGGTTCTTTCAATATCTACCTTTTGCACTAGCTATTACAGCTGCACGACGTTTCAAATTAAATCAATTTGTTGGGCTTGCAATTGCTGCCGCCTTCTTACATCCTGATCTAGCAACCTTGGTATCCGGTGATGCACTATATACCTTGTTTGCGGGAAGTCCATTTGAATCTGTTATTCACACAACATTTCTAGGGTTTCCGATCATTTTACCACCAGCTGGCAATTATTATCAAAGTGTTATTCCAATCATTTTAGCCATTTGGTTTGCTTCTAAAATTGATAAATGGGTAAAATCTTGGATGCCAGGAATAGTTGCAGGTACTTTTGTCCCTGTATTTACTATATTGATTGCAACACCTATTTCATTATTAATTATTGGTCCAGTAGCTACTTGGGCATCCAGCTTGATTGGTGCATTATTTACTTGGCTAAATGGCGTTAGTCCGTTACTATTTGGAGGACTTTTAACAGGTTCTTGGCAGTTATTGGTTATTTTTGGTTTGCATTGGGGAATTATCCCTATTGGATTTCTACAGTTTACAGAACTAGGAAGCTCCACACTATTTGCTCAAGTAACATTGTCTACATTTGCCATTTTTGGTATGTTAATCGCTATTGCTATCCGTTCAAAAGAAAAGAAAACCAAAGAATTAAGTGCTTCTTCTAGTCTTCCAGCTTTATTTGGAATTACTGAACCAGCAATTTATGGCTTGATGTTACCAATGAAAAAACTATTTGCAATCGCTATAGGAATTAACATTCTTTTTGGTGCTTATGCAGGCGTAGTAGGGCTCGAACAATTTACTTTGGGTGGGTTAGGAATTTTCGGACTTCCAACATTTATCCATCCAACTGATGGAATCACAATGAACTTCTGGCATGCTATTATTGCTATGATTGGACTATCTCTTGCTGGATTCATTGCAGCTATGTTAGTAGGTATTCCAGAAATTCAAGACGAGGAAGAACCAGAGACAGTACCATCCGGTGTTAAAGAGGCCACTCCAGAAACTAATAAAGAGGCATCAACACAAGAGATACATGAATCAGCAAAACAAGACATAGTGGCTAGTCCACTAACTGGAAATATTGTTAGACAAGAAGATATTGAAGATGAAGTCTTTGCGAGCGGAGCAATGGGTAAAGCAATTGCTATTAACCCGACAGAAGGTGTTATCTATGCGCCAGCAAACGCTACTGTTACAACTATTTTCCCTACAGGACATGCAATTGGTTCAACGACCGATGGAGGAAGTGAAATCTTGATTCATATTGGTCTTGATACGGTAGAACTTAATGGTGAAGGTTTTGAGAAGTTTGTCGAAACAAACGATGTAGTAGAAGCCGGACAAAAACTTGTTTCTTTTGATATTGATTTCATCAAAGAAAAAGGATTCTCGGTTCAAACTCCAGTTGTTGTTACAAATAGTAGCGATTTTGAAGATATATTATTTACAAATGAATCCTCTGTTGAACAAGGAGATTACCTGTTGACATCCGTAAGATAAGGAAGCCTTTTTAAGAGATACATTAATTATCAAATGATGTGTCTCCTTCCTTATTATGCATTTTTTTAGATAGTATAGAAAAGTGATTGAATGAGTCAATAGATGTTCATAAACAAGAATTTTTTATCGAGGGGTAAAACCCTACAATTAACCATATAGAAACTCATTTAAATAGAAACTTTATGAGCTTAAAAAATAGGAGGAACAAAATGGGTTTTCCAAAAAACTTTTTATGGGGTGGCGCTACAGCTGCTAATCAATACGAAGGTGCGTACAATATAGATGGAAAAGGTTTGACAGTTCAGGACGTAACACCTAAAGGAGGCTTCGGACCCATTACAGAGGAACCAACTCCAGATAACTTAAAGTTAGAAGGGATTGATTTTTATCATCATTATAAAGATGATATTAAATTATTTGCTGAAATGGGCTTTAAGGTATATCGTACCTCTATTGCATGGGCGCGTATTTTTCCAAATGGAGATGAAACAGTACCAAATGAAGCAGGACTTCAATTTTATGATGACTTATTTGATGAATTGCATAAATATGATATTGAACCACTTGTGACATTGTCGCATTATGAAACCCCACTACATTTGGCTAAAGAATATGATGGTTGGACGAATCGTGAACTGATCGGATTTTTCGAAAATTATGCTCGTACAGTCTTTACTCGATATAAAGACAAAGTTAAATATTGGCTAACATTTAATGAGGTAAATTCTGTTCTACATGCACCATTCATGAGTGGTGGAATTTTGACTCCTCCCGAAGAATTATCACAACAAGATTTATATCAAGCGATTCATCATGAATTAGTAGCCTCTGCTTCAGTAACAAAAATTGGTCATGAGATTAATCCAAATTTTCAGATTGGTTGTATGATTATTTCTATGCCAGCTTATCCAATGACGCCTAATCCAAAAGATGTTTTGGCATCACGTCATTTTGAGAATCAAAACTATTTGTTCTCAGATATTCATGCACGTGGTAAATATCCAAATTATATTAAACGTTTTTTTAAAGAAAATGACATTGAAATTAAATTTGCTGAGGGGGATGAAAAGCTTCTAGCTGAAAATACTGTTGACTTTATTTCGTTTAGTTACTATATGAGTACTACCGCAACTTCTGAACCAGACAAATATGAGACATCCAGCGGAAATATTTTAGGAGGAGTTCCTAATCCTTATTTAGAAGCTTCAGAATGGGGATGGCAAGTAGATCCAATTGGATTAAGACTTGTTCTGAATGATTTCTACGATCGTTATCAGTTACCGTTATTTATTGTTGAAAATGGGCTAGGAGCGAAAGACCAACTAGTTGAAGGTCCAGACGGAGAATTAACAGTTGAAGATGATTATCGGATTAAATATTTGAATGATCACTTGATTCAAGTAGGAGAAGCAATCGAAGATGGTGTTGAAATAATGGGTTACACATCTTGGGGCTGTATTGATTTAGTTAGTGCATCAACTGCAGAAATGAGTAAACGCTATGGTTACATCTATGTTGATCGTAATGATGATGGTACAGGAACGTTTAAACGATACAAGAAAAAATCTTTCTATTGGTATAAAGAAGTTATAGAAAGCAATGGAGAAAATTTACAGTCATAACTTTTAAAGAATCTATATGAAAATAAGAGAAATTATAGTGTTGTTATGTTTTGACACCTTGGTAACAGAATACTATAATTAATTTATGTGAAAATTCATTAAAAATTGAAGTTTACGAGTTTTTTTAAAATAGGAGGAATAAAATGGTTTTTCCAAAAGACTTTTTATGGGGTGGCGCTACAGCTGCTAATCAATATGAGGGTGGATACAATGAAGGTGGTCGAGGTTTAGCGAACGTTGATGTAGTGCCTCATGGTGAAGATCGCTATCCAATCATTGCAGGACAAATGAAACATTTAGATTTTGATAATGAGCATTATTATCCAGCTAAAACAGGTGTAGATTTCTATCACCGTTATAAAGAAGATATTGCTTTAATCGCTGAGATGGGATTTAAAACATTTCGAATTAGTATTGCTTGGACAAGAATTTTCCCTAATGGTGATGAAAATGAACCAAATGAGGAAGGTTTACAATTTTACGAGAATGTATTCAAAGAATTACGTAAGCACGATATTGAGCCTCTTGTAACCATTACTCACTTTGACATGCCGGTTCATTTAATTGAAGAATATGGCGGATGGCGAAATCGTAAACTTGTTGGTTTTTACGAAAAATTAGTCCGTGTGTTATTTACACGCTATAAAGACTTAGTTACATATTGGATTACATTTAACGAAATCAATATGATTATGCATTTACCATTTATGGGAGCAGGCCTTGTTTTTGAAGAGGGCGAAAATCAAGAAGAGATTAAATATATTGCAGCCCATCATGAAATGGTAGCTAGTGCTTCAGCTACAAAGATTGCAAAAGAAATTAATCCAGATTTCCAAATCGGATGCATGTTAGCAGCTGGTGTTGCTTATCCAAACACTCCTGATCCAAAAGATGTTCGTGAAGCACAAATTGCAAATCAAAACAGCTATTTCTTTGTTGACGTTCAATCACGAGGAGAATATCCAAATTATGCACTTAAATATTTAGAGCGTCAAGGTATTGAAATACCATTTGAAGAAGGAGATAAAGAACTTTTAAAAGAAAATACAGTGGATTATATTTCATTTTCATATTATTCTTCAAAATTAGCCGCTCATCCTGATAACCTTGAAAGTCAAGGTAAAACAGAAGGTAACGTAATGGGAACACTAAAAAATCCGTACCTTGAAGCAAGTGAGTGGGGATGGCAAATTGATCCATTAGGTTTCCGTATTACAATGAATGAGATGTATGACCGTTACCAAAAACCACTATTTGTGGTTGAAAATGGCTTGGGAGCAGTAGATACACCAAATGAAAACGGAAATATTATTGACGATTACCGTATTGATTATTTACAAGCACATATTCAAGAGATGAAAAATGCGGTTGAATTAGATGGTGTTGAATTAATTGGATACACAACTTGGGGAGCTATTGACCTAGTTTCAGCAAGTACTGGTGAAATGTCAAAACGTTATGGTTTTGTCTATGTAGACCGTGATGACGAAGGAAATGGAACACTTGACCGTTCTAAGAAAAAATCTTTTGATTGGTATAAAAATGTAATTGAATCAAATGGGGAAGATTTAACCAATATAAAAGGATAAAATTTAGATTTAAAAAGAGAAGCTATTGAGGCTTCTCTTTTTTACGATAAGTTAAAAGAAGCATTCGTTACATAATACATTTTAGAACAAACTATAGTATACTCTTTAATAAATAGTAAATACGATTATAGAGAGGTGGCTATATGTTTTTAGCTTGGAATGAAATAAAATATTCTAAAACAC
This sequence comes from Atopostipes suicloacalis DSM 15692, assembly GCF_900129085.1. Taxonomy (GTDB): domain Bacteria; phylum Bacillota; class Bacilli; order Lactobacillales; family Carnobacteriaceae_A; genus Atopostipes; species Atopostipes suicloacalis. The sequence goes on along the minus strand of NZ_FQUF01000038.1, from coordinate 12,617 downwards.
GTTTCGCTTTAATTATAGGAGTAATGTTCTTAGTCAGTTATCTTGTTTATTTTTTGACTGGTTTAGCTTATGGTCTATCGCAAGACAACCGAACAAGTGTCGATAAGTGGGAAGCCGATGCGATTGTTTTGACGGATGACTCGAATGCTAACATTAATATGTCGATGATGCCTTTGAAAGTAAAAGATGATATTACGGCAGATGATGTAGCTGTTTTGGGACAAGCTCCGAACGTTATACGTAAAGAAGGAGAAACAAGTGAAGAAGCCAAAATAAATGTAACATTCTTTGGAATTAATCCAGATGAATTTATCATGCCAGAAGTAACTGAAGGAGAGAAATTTACAGAGGATTATGAAGTCGTAGCAGATAGCAGTCTACAGGAAGAAAAAAATATAAATATCGGAGATGAGCTTAAGTTAGCTGGTTCTGATATTACAGTTGAAGTAGTCGGCTTCACAGAAGAGGCAAAATTCAATGTAGCTCCTGTTTTATATACGACAATTTCTACATATCAAGATGTACGCTTTGAAACGATTGATGATTCAGAAGAGGGAAGAATTAGTGCTTTAGTTCTTCGAAATGATTCCATTGATTCGATTAAGAGTGAAAACGATGATTTAGTCGTTTACTCGATTAAAGACTATATATCAGAAATCCCTGGTTATACCGCTCAATTATTAACTTTTGGTCTTATGATTGGTTTTTTAATTGTTATTGCAGCCATTGTTATAGGAATTTTTATGTATGTTTTAACGGTCCAAAAATCAAGTATGTTTGGGGTAATGAAGGCTCAGGGAATTCCCACAAAATATATTGGTAGTTATGTTATCATGCAAACTCTGCTGTTGGCGGTGATCGGTACGTTTACTGGTTTAGTGAGTACTTTAGTTACTGCATATTTCTTACCAGCTGTTGTTCCTTTTAAAAATAATGGCCTATTTTTATTAATTATTACTTTGCTGATCATTTTATTTGCGGTATCAGGTGCCTTTTTCTCTGTCCGGACCGTTATCAAAATCGATCCACTAGATGCGATTGATTAGGAGGTAAATCATGAAATTAATTGAAGCTGAAAAAATATCGAAAGTTTTTACAGATGGTAGCCAAAGAATAACAGCACTAGAAAAAACTAATTTTTCTGTAGAAGCAAGCGAGTTTGTAGCCGTTATCGGGCCCAGTGGATCTGGAAAAAGTACTTTATTAACTATTCTTGGAGGCCTGCAACAACCTTCAGAGGGGAAGGTTTTAATCAATGGAAATAAATTTAGCGAAGAATCTGATGAGAGTCGAACGAAATTACGTTTTAAAGAAATAGGTTTTATACTACAAGCTTCGAATTTAGTTCCTTTTTTAAAGATAGAAGATCAAATGCGTTTAGTTAACAAAGTAACGAAGAGTGATTATGAAGAAGAACTGGTAAATGACTTATTTGAATCACTGAAAATATCAAAATTAAGAAATAAATACCCTAAAGATCTATCTGGAGGAGAGCGACAAAGGGTAGCAATTGCACGTGCCTTATTTCATGATCCTTCTGTCATCTTAGCGGATGAACCAACAGCAAGCTTAGATACAGAGCGTGCAATTGAGGTTGTGGAAATTTTAGCGAGTGAAACTAAAAATAAAGAGAAAGCTACGATTATGGTCACTCATGACGAGCGGCTCATTGGCTATTGTGACAAAGTGTATTATATGCAAGATGGCAAGCTGAAATTAGATAAAGAAAAATCTAAAAAGCATAAACCAGATGAAAAAGAATTAAATAGATAATTTAAAAGAACAAAAAAGCTGGAAAATCTCCAGCTTTTTTAATTTAAATGATGTATTTTATGGATTAATCGTTTGTCCACCCGTTACTCCATAGATTTGTCCAGTAATGTAGCTTCCTTCATCAGAAGCTAAGAGTACATAGACCGGAGCGAGTTCCACTGGTTGTCCAGCTCTTCCAAGGGGACTATTTTTTCCGAAATCTGGAATAGCTCCTTCAGGTTGTCCTTGGTCCATTTGGATAGGTGTCCAAATTGGTCCTGGAGCTACACCGTTTACGCGAACACCTTTATTTGCAAAAATACTAGATAAAGTAATGGTAAAGTTAGTAATGGCTCCTTTGGTTGCCGCATAATCAATGATATGGGAACTAGGATCAAAGGATTGAATAGAGGTGGTCGTTACAATTGCACTACCAGGTTTTAAGTGCTTTTCCGCAGCTTTTACTGTTTCAAACATACTAATAATATTTACTTTAAACGTATCCTCTACTTGCTTCATTGGTAAATCACTCAATTTAGTATGAGAAATTTGTTGACCAGCATTTAAGACTAAAATATCCAAAGCTTTAAATTCATCAATCGTTTTTTCAACAATTTCAGTCGCTGCGTAATCTTTCCGTAAATCATAAGGGAGGAGTAAAGCTTTCTTTCCTTCATCTTCGATTAATTTTTTGACTTCCTCGGCGTCTTTTTCTTCACCAGGAAAAAATTGAATGGCTACATTGGCTCCTTCACGTGCATAAGCGATAGCTACTGCACGACCAATTCCTGAATCTCCACCAGTAATTAAAGCGTTACGTCCTTTCAGTCGGCCATATCCTTGATAATTTTCCTCTCCACAATCGGGCTTTGGTTTCATTTCATCTTGTAAAGCCGGAGTATCTTGTTCTTGATCGGGGAATTCTCCAGTGTAATACATTTTACGTGGGTCTCGTAGATTATTATTTTCCATCAATAACAACTCCTATTTATATTTTTGTACAGATTTAGAATATCATCAGTCAGGATTTTTATCTATTAAAACGGTTTCAACCAATAAATTAAAAATGACAATTAGTGCTCATTTTGATATACTGTATTTACTTATTTAGCTAAATGACTAAATGATAATATGATTTATACTATTTGAAAAGAGGAGAGCGAATTGAGGTTTCAAGAAACGTTTAAAGCTCTATCTGATCCAACAAGGAGAAACATCCTAGAAATATTAAAACCGGGTCGTATGACGGCAGGGGAAATCGTAAACAAATTTGATGTAACTGGAGCGACAATTTCGCGGCATCTTTCGATATTAAAGGAAGCGGGATTAGTGAGCGATACAAAAAAGGGAAAATATATTTATTATGAGTTAAATACCTCGGTAGTAGAAGAAGCGATGCAGTGGTTAGCTGGTATTATCGGAAAGGACGAAGCGAAATGAAGAAACTATTTCACCAATACAATCGGAAAATTTGGATTGTATTTTTAATCACTTTGATTGTAGGAATTATTGTTTTTCCTAAACTTTCTGGAAAAATTCCATTACACTTTAATACCTTGGGAGAAGTAGATCGATATGGAAGTCGATGGACGATATTTTTAGCACCAGCTATCAACTTTCTCATGATTTTATTAGCAGAGGGACTTCGTAAAATTGATCCAAAATCTGATTCTTATCAAAAATTTGAATCTCAATATTATAATATGATGTTTTTTGTGGGACTGCTAATGGGTGGTATGCAACTATTTACGATTGCTTATACTTTTGGTTATGAATTAAATATTACTCGAATTATGCCAATTATAATGGGTATTATGTTTATCTTTTTAGGAAATATCATGCCTAAATTTAAACATAATTATTTTGTCGGCATTAAAACAAGTTGGACCTTAGCTTCTGAGAAAGTCTGGTACTTAACTCATCGCTTCACCGGGAAAGTTTGGGTGCTTGGAGGAATAGTTGTTTTGCTAAGTACTTTTTTACCTGTCCAAGCTATTGCCTGGCTATTTATCGCAATTATCATCATCTTAGTTCTGATTCCACTGGGCGCTTCTTATTATTTTTACCGTAAATTTGGATAGGAATAGAAAATTTAAAAAGTTGGCAGAGATTAAAGTACACTGCCAACTTTTTATTTTGTTCTCTATTCTTTGATTGAGCTTAAACCTTCTTCTTCTAAGAATTTGCGGAAAGGTTTTAAATCCCATGCTTCAAAACGATCTTTATATGCTTTTACTTCTTCTTTAGAATAATATTTTGTATCTAATCGTAAAGCTTCAACTGGGATAGGTTGTTCATTCGTAATATTTGCATCGATGACAACTACTTTCCCTGCTTTTTCAGCTTCCATTGCTTTAGCAAAGACTTCGTCAATCTCATCAATTGAATTTATAGTATAACCAACTGCTCCTTGCGCTTCAGCTATTTTAGCGTAGTCAACCGGTTCTGTAAAATCAACACCAAAATATAAATGTTCGTTGGTTTCTTCTTGTTCTCTTTTTATAAAACCAAACATCATATTTGAAAAGACTACATGAATACTCGGTAGTTTATGTTGAACAAAAGTAACGACATCTTGCATCACCATACCAAATCCACCATCACCGGATAAATTCCAAGTTTGACGATCAGGAAATTCAAGTTTTGCAGCTAATGCACCTGGTAAACCACATCCCATCGTTGCAAATTTTGGTGAGGTTCGCCATAAGTTCTTTGGTGTTAAATGAAGATGTCGAACAGAATTTTGAGTAACATTCCCTACATCAATTGAATATATGGCGTTTTCATTTGCATAACGATTTACAGCATTAAAAATTTGATAGGCTTGTAAGTCGCCTTCTTTTTTGATTTCAAGTCTATTCATATATTCACGCCAATTTCTATTATTTGCTAAACATGCACGATACCAAGAACTTTCATCTTTTTGTTCAATCTTCTCTGTAATCTTACGTATAGCTTCAGCTGCATCGCCTAAAATAGCCGCATCAACAGAACGTCTTTTACCTAAACGAGAAGCATCAATATCAATTTGAATAAATTTCTTTCCTTCAAAAACACCAGTAGATTCAGCAAAAGGGAAATCACTACCTGCAAATAATATAGTATCTGCTTCTTCAATAATTTCATTTGCAGATTTCCATCCAACGCGCCAGGTTGAGCCAATAAGCCCCTCATAATCAAAATCAAAGGTATCATAGTTTTTTCCTGTTACGGCAACTGGAGCTTTGAGTTTTTCTGCTAATGCTATAACATCTTCTCCGTGTCCCCGAGTACCAATACCTGCATAAATAACAGGACGTTTTGCATCTTCTAATAAAGACACAGCTTTATCGATATCTTTTTCATCTATAGGTGGCTTATTCGGTTTTCGATAGCCATTTGCAGAAGAGTACCATGAAGCATTATCAATTTCTTCCCAGCCAAAATCTACGGGAACTTCAATCGTAGCAATCCCACCTTTTGTTATAGCTTCACGAATCGCTCGATCAATAATCTTTGGTAACTGTTCAGCATAAGCAACCCGAACATTATATTCTGATACATCTGAGTAAATAGGGTTTTGACTTAGCTCTTGGAAACCATCTAAGTTTAATTCTTTTTGAGGGCGAGTTCCAATAATGGCAAGCATGGGTACACCATCTTCACGAGCATCATATAAACCATTCATTAAATGTGTAGCGCCGGGTCCACCTGAGCCTAAAACTACCCCGATATTCCCAGAAAATTTTGGTTGCATAGATGCTGCAAGTGCACCAACTTCTTCATGACGTACCTGAATAAACTCTATATTACTTTTTTCTTCATATAACATATCCATTTCTGCATTCAACGAACCTGCTGGAAGTCCGTAGATATGTTTGACTCCCCAACTTTCTATAACCTTTAACGCAGCTAAACATGCTTTTATTTTTTAGCTCATATAGATATTCCTTTCCATAGTTTAGTTGACTTTTGCATATTGATTTTACAGGCTCATCATAATTCTTAATTCGTTTTAAATCAATTGATGCGAATTAAAAGGCTCTGTTTATGGATTTATTAGAAAGAATGTCTACATAGTTTAAGTTTAGAAGTCTATTTATTGAGTAATTAAAGTAATATGAATATAATAAAAATGGATGTTTTGACAACTGGATTGATTATAACTGATGAAAATCTTATTATTGGTACAGTACAAAAAGTTGGGAGATTATTTATGCTTAAATTATTTAGAAATTTAACAAAACGAGATAAGTTCTTTATGTTTCTTGTTTTAACTTTTATTATTGGACAAGTTTGGCTAGAACTACAGCTGCCAGCCTATATGCAATCCATTACAATTCTTATTCAAACACCAGGAAGTGAATTAAACAATATATTATCTGTTGGTGGTTTAATGCTTTCAGCGGCCTTAGGTAGTTTAGTTCTTTCAATAATCGTTGCCGTTTTGATTGCCAATATCTCAGCAAATTTTTCAGCAACACTTCGAGATTTATTGTTTAATAAAGTAATCTCTTTATCTATGGAAGATATAGGAGGTTTTTCAAAAGCTAGCTTGATCACACGCTCCACTAACGATGTGACTCAAATTCAAGTGTTCTTAGTCATGGGGCTACAAATGCTCGTTCGAGCACCAATTATGGCTATTTGGGCAGTTATTCGAATCTCAAATACACAATGGGCTTGGACTTTTTCTACAATTGTTGCAGCTCTTATTTTATTTGCATTAATCGGAGTTTCAATGTATTTTGTCATTCCTAAATTCAAATTACGCCAGAAACTGACAGACCGATTAAACTTAGTTACAAGAGAAAATTTAACAGGAATTGAAGTCATCCGTGCTTATAATGCTGAAGACTATCAAACCAATAAATTCAAAGAAGTAAATGACGATTTTACAGATACAAACATTTTTGTAAATAAAATAATGGCAGTCATGCAACCTTCCATTTCGATTATCATGAATGCATTAACCTTATCTATTTATTGGATTGGCGCAATACTCATCCAAAATACAATGTCTGGTAATGAGGTGGTCTTATTTTCAGAAATGGTCGTCTTTTCAAACTATGCCATGCAAGCTATTATGTCTTTGTTGATATTAGTTATTGTTTTTGCGGTATTTCCACAAGCAAAAGTCTCAGGAGATCGTATTATGGAAGTATTAGACACGGAATCTTCCATTATTAAAGGGAAAGAAACGAAAGGAAAAGCCAATCACTCGGGTGAAATTGAATTTCGCAACGTTGATTTTTATTATCCTGGAGCAGAAGAAAAGACATTGGAAAATATTTCATTTAAAACACGACCCGGAGACACGGTAGCAGTTATAGGAGCGACGGGTAGTGGAAAGAGTACATTAGTTAATTTAATTCCTCGCTTTTATGATGTATCTTCAGGAGAAGTTTTAGTCAATGGCCAAAATGTAAAAGAATACACAGAAAAAGCGTTAAATAATCTGATTGGTTTCGTCACTCAATCCGCTATTTTATTTTCTGGTGATATTGAAGAAAATATTGCTTATGGGGATAATGATCAATCGACACCTACTAAAGAAGATATTAGGCGAGCAGCTGAAATTGCGCAAGCTAGTGAATTTATTGAAAAATTAGAAAAAGGCTATCATTCACATGTAGCTCAAGGTGGTTCTAATTTTTCAGGAGGGCAAAAGCAACGAATTTCTATCGCAAGAGCGATTGCTCGCAAGCCAGAGATATTAATTTTTGATGATTCTTTTTCTGCTTTAGATTTCAAGACAGATCGTAAATTAAGAATGGCCTTACAGAATGAAATGGCAAATGCTACAAAGGTCATTGTTGCTCAAAGAGTAGGGACGATTAAAGAAGTGGATCAAATTATTGTTTTAGAAAATGGCCGAGTTGCAGGTAAAGGAACACATAAAGAGTTATTAAAAAGCAATAAAATCTATCAAGAAATTGCTCATTCTCAATTGTCAGAGGAGGAATTAGCATGAGACCGTCACAAAAAAGCACTAAAACATCCGAAAACTTTTTTGATAATTGGAAAAGAATGATTCAATATAGCCAAAGATATTGGAAAGGACTTCTTCTAGCCATTCTTTTTGCGGCAGGAGGAAATATCTTAACTGTTCTAGGACCTGACCGTTTAGCAGATATGACCGACACAATTAGTGCAGGTTTGAAAACTAGCATTGACATGACAGCTATAAGAAATATTGCTTTTTCAATTTTATTTCTATATGGTTTTGGTGGGTTGTTAAATTTACTTCAAGGTTGGATTATGGTAAATATCACACAAAATATTACAAGAAGCTTGCGTGCAGATATAGCTAATAAAATAAATCGATTACCGATGGCTTATTTTAGTAACACAACGGTTGGTGATACACTATCTCGAGTAACGAATGATGTAGATACGATTGGGCGAGCATTAAACATGAGTGTGCAAAACCTTATTTCTTCAGGGACCATGATGCTAGGAACTTTAATTATGATGTTGCTAACTAATGTTTGGTTGACATTAACAGCGATTGGAGCAACAGCGATTGGCCTTATATCCATTGGAATTATTACAAGATTCTCTCAAAAATATTTTGTTCAACAACAAAATCATCTGGGGGCTATCAATGGTCAAATTGAAGAAACCTTTTCCGGGCATACAGTGGTTAAAGTTTATAACGGAGAAGAAATGGTCCGTAAAGAATTTACAGATATGAACAATCAACTTAAAGAAAGTGGCTTTAAATCACAAGCCTTATCTAGTTTAATGTCTCCAATTATGACATTCATTGGGAACTTTGGCTATGTAGCGGTTGCTGTTTTAGGTGCTTTGCTTACGATGAATGGAACTGTTTCTTTTGGTGTGGTTGTTGCTTTTATTATGTATGTCCGCCTATTTACGCAACCTTTATCTCAGATTGCTCAATCGGTACAGTCACTACAATCCGCAGCAGCTGCAGGTGAACGTGTTTTTAGCATGTTAGATGCAGAAGAAATGGCAGATGAAAGTGCTAAAACAGAAGAAATCATCGATACAAAAGGATATGTAGAGTTTTCCAACGTTCAATTTAGTTACGGTAAAGATGAACCCCCAGTCATTAAAGATTTTTCTGCCGTTGCAAATCCTGGGCAAAAAATTGCAATTGTTGGTCATACGGGAGCTGGGAAAACAACGATCGTTAATTTATTGATGCGCTTTTATGAAATAAATAGAGGTGAAATTTCTATTGATGGTCTATCTACTCAAGAAATTACAAAAGAAAATTTACATGATCAATTTTGTATGGTTTTACAAGACACATGGGTATTTGAAGGAACAGTTCGTGAAAATTTAATTTACAATGCACAAAATATTTCAGATAAAGAAATGATAGAAGCCAGCAAAGCGGTAGGATTAGATTTCTTTGTCCGAACGCTCTCTAAAGGATATGATACACTTTTAGATGAAAAAGTTAGCTTATCCCAAGGTCAAAAACAACAATTAACGATTGCACGTGCTATTATTGCCAATCGACCTATGTTGATTTTAGATGAGGCGACAAGCTCCGTAGATACAAGAACAGAATTAAAAATCCAAGAGGCTATGGATGCTCTAATGGAAGGACGTACGACTTTTGTTATTGCTCACCGACTATCTACTATAAAAAATGCAGATACGATTTTAGTCATGGATAATGGTGACATTATTGAAAAGGGAAGTCATGAAGACCTTATGGCTCAAAATGGATTTTATAAAGATCTATACAATAGTCAATTTGACAATGTTTCATAATTTGAATAAAAGTCAGAGGATATCACTCTGGCTTTTTATTTAAGGCTATGTTAAAGTTTATTGTTGATATAAGGTAAAAAATTAGAACTTCCATTTTTCTGGAAGTTCTATTAAATAATAATGTTTTAATCAACTAAAGCACCATTTAGTGCAATAAGAAATCAATCTTTAATAAAATTCAAGATAGCATCCCTGAATTTTAATTGGTTTTCAATGTAAGGGTGATGGCTTCCGTCTATGACGCTTGTTTTAGAGTTTGGAAAGTTAAACAATTGGTGATGTTTTGGACCAACAGCATTATCATCTTCTCCAGCAATAATTAATACTGATTTAAGAATATCGCTTGATAATGAGGTGAAGTCTTGTAAGTATTCCCCTGAAGAGAACACGTATTGTTGGAATTTAGGATCACTATTTAATCCGTATTGGTCAATTAAATCTACTCTCTTTTTGTTCTCTAAATTGGTAAATTGAAATTTATAATACACTTCTTTATCAAGCAATTGCGTGAGAATAGAGAAATAGGAATCCATAAATGAACTTATATCGTCTGTAGATAAATCCCTAACTTCTAACCCTAATAAATTTGCTCCTTTATTCAGTTGATGCCCAAAAGAATCAACCATATGAAGTGTTGCGTTTGATAATATTATTCCTTTCGTTCCTTCAGGAAACCGTTCGGCATAGTTGACTGCAAGTATTCCGCCAAATGAGTGTCCCATCACATACCATTCCTGAAACCCAATGAATTCCCTAAGTTCTTCAATGTCTTCTATTAACCTATTTAAAGAATAATCTTGCGTAGGGCTGTGTTCGGAACGCCCACATCCTCTTTGATCCAAATATACCATTTCCAATTTCTCTTCTAAAAGTTCTTGCGAAAAGTATTGAAATGATTTACTCCAATAACCTGGGCCACCGTGAAGATATACACAAGGAACTCCTTTTCCACTCTTATCGTAATATAATTCTAATCCATCACTTGTTATAAACTTCATCTATACTATTTCTCCCTTGGTTTAGAGTAATTCCTGATTCAACAACCCTGTTCTTTATTTATTCAACAAGAAAGGGTGCTAATCCTTCTTTAAGATAAGCACCCGTTCGTATATTAAGAATAATTAGAACTGCAAACTAAAACCTTTGAACTTATGAATTCCAGTTCCAAATCTCACCAGTTCTTTTTCTTCAAGTTCCTTAACTGCATTTTTTACTTCTGCTAAAAGACTTGATGGAAGACCTATTGTATTATGCCCGCCATAAATCCTCGTCACATTTGATAAGTTGGCTATTTTCTTTAATGATTGCACTAACTTAACAGGTTCTGTCGTAGGAAAAAAAGCATATACTGGAGTCCCATCATAAAGTAAATCACCTGTAAATAAATAGCCTGTGCTATTATCTAAAATTGAAATATGCCCTGGAGAATGCCCTGGAGTATGGAATATAGTCAATGTTCTATTTCCTATCTCTATTTCATCTCCATCATTTAAAAGTCCAGTGGGATGCCCTTTAAATGGCATATATGTTTCTGGATTAAAACTCTTCGGAGTAGGGATTGTAATATCACGACTTACATCTTTTCTAATTTGCTCGATGGGAAGCCCCTTGATACCTTCTATAAGCCAATCTTCTTCATCTTTATGTACATATATATTATCAAATTCACCGTGGCTTCCAATATGATCCCAGTGGACGTGTGTTGTCAGAACAATAATTGGTAAGTTTGTCAGCTGGTCTGTAATTCTCTTTATGTTATCAATTCCAAGCCCAGTATCAATTAAGGCTGCTTTTTCCTCACCAATTAATAAGTAGGAATGAACTTTTTCCCAATGTCCATATTCACTAATAGCAAAAGTTTTATCATCAATTTGTTGTAATGTAAACCACGAATCTTTAATTTCAACCATTCAAAAGTTCCTCCCTTCTTGGTTAGTTTCTATATAGTTTTTAAAAATCCTTCTTCCACTAAACTGCCCCGTTAGTTGAATAAGAAACACTGTTTAAACAGCAAATTTAGTTAACCTAATTGTATCATAAGTTTCTGAATTCTGTACTAAATTCCCTCTGATTATCAAATCATTCATTGTTACTTCATTTCTTTGATGTTGGATACTTTCTAAGACCTGAAACCAAGCAAGGTAATTGTTTAAATACTTGGTCGCAACACCATTAAATCGTTGTATCCAACCTTTTAGTCTTCTATGATAATTATTCACGTTCTGGATGTGGTAAAGCCCCTTTGTACGAATTTTACCATCGGACTTGAATTGGTAAATATCCATTCCCTTTTCAGCAGCATATGTTTTAAATGCACGCCAAGAATCCGTGCATAGTATATTTTCATTTGAAAGCTTATGCCCGATGGCTTTATCTAACTGTACTTTCGTTAATCTACCCATACCTAATATCTGCGAAATAGTGGTCTTGTCACGGTCTCTTGCAACTAATACACACACTTGTTCATTACTTATGCCACGTTTCTTTGCTGAACCACCACGTTTGCGAGGTTTTCTACCTTTAATTTTTCTTTGTCCTTTTTCTGAGTACAAGAAATAGGTCTCGTCCATTTCAACGATACCTTCAAAATTTGGTATTTCCATTTGCTTTAACGATGATAATAGTTTGTGCCTCCAATAAAATAAAGTGACGTGAGTAATGTTGCCGATTAAGTTAGCAGACTTCCGAAGAGAATAACCTTCAATCATACACTCAATAAATTTAATCCACTGGTTAAGGTGACGAGTTCGATAGAGAACTGTATTTGTGAGGTCGGTAAATGTCTTTTTACAAGCCTTACAGCGATAGCGTTGCTTTTTAACTTCTTCACCATCAACGATTGTTGTATATTTACCGAAGCGAACAATATGTTCTGATGTACAATCAGGACATTCATACCCATTCTTATTCTTACGTTCAGATATTTCGTGAAGAACGGTTCCAGTCGAACTTGATGCTCTTAGTGCATCAATTAAATATTCACGCAATCTGTGCTTCTCTGCGGGATTTAGTTTTTGAATGGCTTTAAGGATTTCAGTCGCTCTCACAATCATCACCAACCCTAATGTAGTTAGTTCAATTATAGAACATTCGTTCTTTAAAATCAATTATCAACAACTAACTTTAACAGAGCC
>NZ_FQUF01000036.1 GCF_900129085.1 Atopostipes suicloacalis DSM 15692 | reverse complement strand
ACCCTCTAATATACAACATACAATAGTCTTCTGATGAACGTCAATTCCACAACATGTCTCAATCATAACTTCCATGATGAAAACCTCCATCAAATAATTTAGGAAACAGAACATTCTATAAAATATTGTAATTTTATTTTCACATTCTAAGATGTATTCGGCTTATCGCAAAAGATAAAATGTTCATCCAGTTTTTTATACAGGTTCGGCAAAACCCATTAAAGAATCGGATTAATGTTTCCTATGTTAATTATAGGATACTCTCTCTTTTCTGTCATGGCTTAGATTGCGAAGCAATCATATAGTTTTTTATGTGATACTTTTTCCAATTCTTTATCATATAAATATTTTTACGTGATACTTTTTTCGATTCTTTATCACCTAAAATTATTTACCTGATACTTTTTGCGATTCTTTATCACATAAATATTTTTACTGGCTATTTTTCCATAAGGTAGTTGATTTGAGGCAAAAAAACAGGAGAAGTTATTTCTGATAATTCACAAGATATATTCCACAAAAATTTTCTTCCCTATCCCCTACTAAATAAAAAAACTCCTTTCTGGTGTAGTGAATTTACTACATCATTAATAGAAAGGAGTTTTTTAATGCTTATTTAGTAACTATTAAAAAAATAGTGGCTAAGATTAAGTAAAGTTTTCACTATTTTTTTATAACTAAACTAATAAAAGTTTAGTTATTAGTTCTTATTAACTGATTTCATTTATGAATCAAATTAGCTATTATTTCTTAGAAATTTACTTAATCTAAAATAGAAATTTTTCTTATTATATTCAAATTTTTTAATATAATTATCTTTAAAATCGAAAGCTATTTGATGATTCATTATTAGGATAGCCACAATACTTAGGATAATTTATTATCCTCAATGAGCATTCCTATTTTAAACATCACTTCTCAAGATAGACTTATTATTTTCATTTCATTCTCTTTTACAGCAATTTTTGTTGGTTTTCGCCCTTCCCCACGACCATTCGACTGACGTATTCTTTATATTCTAAATCATAGATTTTTTGCATAATGGACTCACCCTTCATAATATTCTGTTATTAAATTGTATAGGAAAATTGATTTTAAGTCTGTGCCCACTATTTAGTCTAGCTCAACAAGTAAGGTCTATTACGCACAAATTACGAATAAGTGTCAGCAAACAAGGCTACCACGCACAAATTACAAATAAGTGCGAGCAAACAAGGCTACCACGCACAAATTACCAATAAGTGCGAGCAAACAAGACTACCACGCACAAATTACGAATAAGTGCGAGCAAGCAAGGCCTACCACGCACAAATTACCAATAAGTGTCAGCAAACAAGTCCTACCACGCACAAATTACGAATAAGTGTCAGCAAACAAGGCTACCACGCACAAATTACAAATAAGTGCGAGCAAACAAGGCTACCACGCACAAATTACCAATAAGTGCGAGCAAACAAGACTACCACGCACAAATTACGAATAAGTGCGAGCAAGCAAGGCCTACCACGCACAAATTACCAATAAGTGTCAGCAAACAAGTCCTACCACGCACAAATTACGAATAAGTGTCAGCAAACAAGGCTACTACGCACAAATTACGAATAAGTGTCAGCAAACAAGGCTACCACGCACAAATTACGAATAAGTGTCAACAAACAAGTCCTACCACGCACAAATTACCAATAAATGTCAGCAAACTCCTACTTTTTACAAAAATTAATCAATAACCGCTTCTTTTTACTAAAAACATTATCACTAAATCTATTTTTAAAAAGTTTTATCGAATCCAGACACATATTCAACAAATATGAACTGAATATTGAATAAGAATAAAAATATGACCAGTCTCGTCATCAAAAAAGACTGAGTTTCCCCAGTCTTTCCAAAATTTAAAAATAATCCCTCTATTTGTTTTTCTTCATACAACACTTCTTATATTTCTTCCCGCTCCCACATGGACAGGGTTCGTTTCGACCGATTTTATTCACACGTATCGGTTCTTGTTTTTTATTTCCAATTTTTTGATAAGAAGCAAGTGGAATAATATTATCTTGTGATTGCTCTTCTTCAACTAGATCTAATATATTAAAATCATTATACATATCCAAATTATTCGTCTCTTGTGCAAACAATTCGCTTGGTGTATAGCCAGCATTCTCCCATAAGCGCGTATTATTATTTAATTGAGTATAAAGATCAGCGAATTCCCCTATTTGTTCTTCATTATTAAATTGTAATAATTCAAAATCCGCTACTTCCTTCATTAAATCCGAAAGATTAAAATCCATTTTAATATTATATTCAATAAGGTCCATTACCTGATCAACATGTTTCGTATTTTTCAAAATGAACTGCTTTAATCCCTTATATTCATCCGTTCGGCAATCAAAAGAATGCTTCGCAAAATATTGAACGTCTTCTTTTGTCGGCTCATAATAATCTCTATCCATTTTGCTAGTTACATAACGATAAAGGTCCACGACTTCTTCCTCATCCGCAAGCTGGTGGCTACCTACTATATATTTATCGATAAAATAATAATTATTCTTAATAACTAGAAAAGGAATTATTTTAGAAACAAAACCTGAAAACTCGATAATCTGTTCGTTAGTAAGATTAGGTTCAGGATACAAAATCTCCAATAGCTCCATTACTCTACTTAAACTTGCGGCTCCATACAGATGGATTGACGCAATAAGAGCTTCATCTATTTGTTCCCAAACACGAATTTGTGATTGGTGTTTTTTCTTTATTTCAGCAAAATTATCTAAAACATCATGAATCAGTTTGCCTATATCATCAGGCATCCAAGTAACCATTTGATCTTTCTCATCCATAGAGAAAAGCAGACCCATACGTACAGCCTTCGAATAAACAGTCAAATAAAACTCAATTTCTTTATCCGATAGATTCTTCGGACGAAGAATATGAAACTTAAATTTTCGCAATAATTTTAAATGATCTTCCCCTAAAATTAACAAGCGTTCTTCGATCGTTTCCATAATCTCATCATGAATATGTTCAACGAGATAAGCTTTTTTCCAACTTTTTGTAATCTCTATCCCATTGTCATCCGCTAAAGCAAAAAGCTTTTCTTTTGTATAGCCCGCTAAAAAAGAACTTAATGTCATCTCTTTTGGCAGCTTTTTAATCTCATATTTATCTAAAGTAGCACTCACCCCTTCAGAAAATAATTGTCCAAAAATTTCTTCTTCAAAGTTATCTTTCACTTGATCCGTCATAATTACCCTCATTTATTTAATATTATATAATTTATAGTTCTATTTTAAAGGACTCTCGCACATTTAACAACTTCGTCCCTAAATAAAAAAAGCTCGAGATCTCATTTTCACATGAGAACTTCTCGAGCTTTTTTTCAGTTATAAATTTTTCAATTTTTACATAAACGCAATACGCAAGACAAACAACATAGAAATTATGGCCATTGTCCAAGAAATTTCTTTATATCTTCCCGTAATTCCTTTCAATACAACATAAGAGATCATCCCAAACACGATACCTTCTGCGATACTACCTGAAAAAGGCATCATAATAATCGTTAGAAACGCAGGAATGCTTTCTGTATAGTCATCAAAGTCAATATCTCCAACCGAACCCATCATGAACAATCCGACGATAACAAGTGCCGGAGCGGTTGCGGCGGATGGAATTAAAATAAATAAAGGGGCAAAGAATAAAGACAAAACAAACATTCCTGCTGTGGATAAAGCGGTCAATCCAGTACGTCCACCCGCAGCAACACCAGAAGCCGATTCAACGAAAGTGGTGACGGTTGAAGTTCCTAAACAAGCACCTGCAATCGTTCCTATCGCATCCGCAGTTAAAGCTTTCTCCACTCTTGGTAATTTTCCGTCTTCATCTAACATATCCGCTTTTGCGGCAACCCCTGCTAGAGTTCCAACGGTATCAAAAATATCGACAAACAAAAAGGTAAAGACAACAATCAGCATGTCCCAAGAAAAGATCTCATCAAAACCAACAAATTGAAAAGCTACTTTACTTACACTCGGTGGTAGACTCATTATATTATTAATCCCAGAAGGCAATTCCGTTACACCTAGTGGAATACCAATCAGTGTTGAAACTAAAATACCAATTAATAAAGCACCTTTGACATTCTTCGCAAATAAAAAGCCTGTAATTAAAATTCCAAAAAGAGCCACTAAAGAAGTACCGGCCGTCAAATTCCCTAAGCCGAGCAACGTGCCATCTCCTGATTGAATAATTCCTGCATTATCCAGTCCTAAAAAGGCAATAAATAAACCAATTCCTACTGAAACAGCATTTTTTAAATTGGCCGGAATGGAATCAAAAATCGCTTCTCGCACTTTAAATAAAGATAAAATAATGAAAATAATTCCTTCAATTAAAATAGCAGTCAAAGCAAATTGCCAAGACTTTTGCATATCACCTAAAACAACCGTATAGGCAAAAAAAGCATTTAAGCCCATCCCTGAAGCTAAGCCAAACGGATAATTAGCATATAAAGCCATCACTAAAGTGGCAATAGCAGCGGATAAAGCGGTCGCCGTAAAGACTCCTCCCGCATCCATTCCAGCATCAGATAAAATAATTGGATTGACGGCTAAAATATAAGCCATCGTCATAAAACTAGTAACCCCTGCAAGTACTTCTGTTTTTACATCGGTGTTTGCGCCTGTATTGCTTTCCTTAAGTTTGAAAAAATTTTCCATTCTGTTCTGTATCCTCCATTTTTTTGGTTTATAAAATATTAAAAAGCCCAGACGGGTAGGCTGAATGAAACCTACCCATCTGGGCTTTTATCCCTCTGGTGTCATGCTCGTCAAAGCATTTGTATCGCTTGGACCAGCAAGAATAAATCTCCGGAACCCTAGATACACTTTCTTCATAGACAATGATTATCGGTCATTAGTAGAAACTTCTCACCCATATTATGAGAATTATATGAATTTGTATACGTAAAGTAAATATTTTATTACTAGCTAAAGATTACCACAATAAAAATAGAAGTCAATATTTTTCCGAATGATTTTACAAAATTTATATAAAAGTTAATTAATGTTCGTATTTTACGCATTTATGGATTCATATCCTCCACTAAAAACTCTTGAATCGAATAATCATAATCCAGCACCTCTTCATACGTTGCCTGATAAAAAGTCATCCCCGATTCAATAAACTCAATCCTCTTCTCCTCATTATCTTCTTCTAAGGAAACATTAAACGTTCCATACTCCTCCGCTTCTTCCCCATACGGTTCAATCAAATACTCCACAGACAAAACATTTTCCTCCACCGACGAATCTAGCACTTGATAAAGTTCAAAATTCGACCTATACCAGCCGACGGTTAAATAGTCGTAGCCTATCGTCGCAATCATATCTGCGTGTGTTCGATCGTCCGCATCAAAATGGAGATAATAACCAACAAAGTCACTATATTCATACGGAGCTTCTGCGGGTTCAATCAATTCCTCTGTCTTTTTTGAATCTTCACTCGTTTCCTCTACTCGATTGGAGACTTGTTCAGTCTGTCTTTCCTCTTCGACTTGTTCAACTTTTCTTTGATCAAGAATCTCTTGAATATCCTTTATTAAAGCCTTAGATCGATCATTTAATTCTCTAGAACCATTTGTTATTTCTCCCGTGCGCTTAGCTTGACTCAAAGCTTCTTCTAACTCATCTTTTTCTAAAGACTTTATCGCCCCTTGGTAAACCTCTAATTGTTCTAAGATTCTTTGAATCTGCTCATCCTCTGGTTCTTCTTCTAATGCCTGTTCAAAAGAAGTCCTTGCTTCATCATATTTCTCTGTAGCAATAGATTCCATACCATGGTCAACTGCTTGATTATACTGATTAGATGGCTCGCTACATCCATTTAACCCTAATGAAAAAAATAAAATAATTACATTTAAGACTTTAAAATTCATCGTTTTTCCCTCTCTTCCTATATTCATCACCTTAATAACAGCGCTTTCATTTCAATTTTAAATAATTACTTTCTTGTATTTAGTATACCATAATCGCTCATTTTATTTAATAAAAGCGCCATAAGTTAAACAGCTTTAACCTATGGCACCTCTATTCCTTCATTCATTATTTAGGATCGTATTTTATTTAGTCTATTACTTCTTTTAAGTAAATTTGCTCACTTTGGTAATCACCAATTAAATCAGGATCTAAATAAATTCCTCTATACATAAGCTCATCTCCACCTAAAACTCTTTCACCATTTAAGCGATAAGTTTTATCCGGATCCAGTCCTACAAATTTCACACGTGTATTTGGTTTGCTGGCTCTATCCATAATTTGGTAGTAAGTGTATAAAGCTTCTGTTTTTTCTTCATTGACAAAGATCCATGACGTTTGATTTTTTCCATCAAATGGACTTAAAATACGATAAAATTCGCCAAACTGAATGAGTTTTCGATGTTCTTTGTAAAATTCAATTTGTTCTTTTACGATTTCTTTTTCTTCATCTGTTAATTTTGTTGGATCTAGTTCATAACCTAAGTTTCCAGCCATCGCCACATCTCCACGCATCTTCAAGCTGGTGATTCGATTCACTTGGTGGTTAGGTACCGCTGAAACGTGAGCCCCCATAGAGCTTACTGGCATAGTCATTGTCGTCCCGTATTGGATTTCCAAACGTTGAACAGCATCGGTATTATCACTTGTCCAAGTTTGTGGCATATAATACAACATACTTGGGTCATATCTTCCCCCACCACCAGAGCAGCTCTCAAATAAAATGTTTGGATAAGACGTTACGAGGTCTTCCATGACTTCATAGAGTCCTAACATAAATTTATGCGTCATTTCTCCAGAAATAAGCTCCGTCATATTTCGGTTATAATCCCATTTAATATAATCAATTGGGACTTCATCGAGGATTTCTTTCATTTGACCTAAAATATTTTCTCTAACTTCTTTTCGACTAAAATCAATGACTAGCTGATCTCGGCCAAGTGATTTTGATCGATTTGGAGTGTGAATGGCCCAGTCCGGATGTTTTTTGTAGAGTTCACTTTCTTCTGAAATCATTTCTGGTTCAAACCACAAACCAAATTTCATCCCTTTTTCATGGACCGCATCACTCACTTGCTTCAAGCCGTTCGGTAGCTTTCGCTCATCAATGAACCAGTCACCTAAAGAAGTGGTATCATCATCTCTTTTACCGAACCAACCATCGTCTAGAACAAACAGCTCAACTCCTAATTCAGAAGCCCCATTTGCCATATCTAGTATTTTTTCTTCGGTAAAGTCAAAGTAGGTCCCTTCCCAATTGTTGATGAGGACTGGTCGTTCCTTGTGTTGATGTTTCCCACGGATCAGGTGGTTTTGGTACAAATGATGGTAAACTTGTGACATCCCATTCAGTCCTTCATCACTATAAACCATGACCACTTCTGGCGTTTGGAAGGTTGCTTCTGGAATTAATGTCCATTCAAAGTGCTCTGGGTTAATCCCCATTTGAATTCGTGTTTGACTAAAAGCATCCACTTCAACATTCCCTACAAATTCTCCACTATAAACAAAATGGAATCCATACGCATCCCCCGCATGCTCTGTCGTATTTGGATCAACCAAACCAATATAAGGTTGATAGGTATGACTGGTCGTCCCACGTTTACTATCTATTTTATGAATCCCACGAACTAAAGGCGAGCGAATCACTTCTCTTTCTCGCGCCCAAGTACCAGGTAACTGGATTAAATCATAGTCCGAATCATGAAAATCGACCGACATACTTAACGCTCTGTCCAAATAAATCGTTTCTTCTCCATTGTTCCGAAATTCGACGGATCTTGTGACAACAGGCTGATCTTCAAAAATGTTATAAATTAAAGTGGCTTCCATCCCTGTAATGGTATCTTCTACAAGTATTTCTAATGTTTCGGCTTGTGAGTCTTCCGTCACATACGTATGAGGTAAACCCTCTAAGCCCTTTTTTCCGTCATAAATCTTATAGCTTTTGTAGATGAGTGCATTGGCATGATGTCCTTTGTCATCTGTATATTTATAAGCGTATTCGCGATGATCTCCGATATCTGCCCCTGGAAATTCTTGAAGGACCGTTCCTAATGTAAAGTTTCGGTCTTTTATATGGCTTGGATTAGTAAAAAAAGAAAAATCTCGTCTAGGATAGTCTCCGCCTGTATTCACATGGCTTAACTTTCTTCCCCAGTAATGATGTGTTAAATACCGCTCTTCCTCAATCGCAATCACATAACTCACTACATCGTTTGATAAATGAAACGTCTTTGTCTCTTCTGAAAACTTAATCGTCAAATTTATTCCTCTTTCCTATTTTTATTTTCCACCTGTACTGGCAATTCCTTCAATAAACTGTTTTTGGAAAATGATATACAATATAACCATTGGTGCAATCGATATCACTGATCCTGCCATTAACTCAGGATAGTTTGTTGTAAACTGTCCTTGTAAAGTAGTAATTCCTGCAGATAAAGACATTTTATCTTGAGAAATATTTGCAATTAATGGCCACATAAGATCCTTATAAGCAAATAAAGCTGTAAAGATACCGAGTGAAACTAATCCGGAACGTGCCAAAGGTAAATATATTTTGAAAAATATTTCTCCAATACTTGCGCCATCCACTTTAGCTGCCTCCATCATATCATCTGGCAACTGTAAAAAGAATTGTCGCAATAGAAAAGTTCCAAAAGCTGAAACAATTCCTGGAATGATTAGGGCTGTTGTCGTATTAAGTAAGCCCATATTTTGTACCAATAAATATTGAGGAGTAATAAATATTTGTGCTGGAATCATCATCTGCGTTAAAACAAGCATAAAAAATATGTTTTTTCCTGGAAATTCTAGTTTGGCCACTGCAAATGCAGCCATGGCACTAAATAAGGTAGAGAATAAAACTCTCCCTGCAATCATAACCCCTGTATTCCAGTAAAATTTTATAAATGGAAGAGCGCCCCAAACATTTTTATAGTTCTCCCATTGGAAATTTTCCGGGAAAATTTGTGGCGGGATCATTGTTGACTCTGCCTGTGTTTTACCAGAGGTTAGAATCATCCAAATAAAGGGGGTAATCATTGCTATTGCCCCGATAATCAAGGTGATATGAATAAAAACTTTTGATTTATTTGTGGGTTCCTTAAACATTTTTCTCACTCCTAATCATAATTTACCCATTTTTTCTGTCCAATTAGCTGAATCACAGTCACAATCATAATTAAAACCACTAAGATGATAACGATAGCTGCCCCATACCCTTTATCGTCTAATATAAAGGTTTCATTATAGAATTGATAAACTAATGACTGAACTTTGCTTAGGGCTGGGTTGGTGGCTTCAAACATCACAAAAATTAAATCAAACACTTGGAAAGCACTGATGATACTTGTGACCAACACGAAAAACAATTGTGGCGTTAGTAACGGTAAGGTGATTTTGAAAAATTGTTGAACCGTTCCCGCACCATCCAAATCAGCTGCTTCATAATATGATTTTGGAATCTCTTGAAGTCCTGATAATAAAAGAATCATATTATAACCGACGTTTGACCATATCCCGACTATAATTAAGGACCATATAACGACTTGAGGATTATAGAGCCATTCAATATTCCCTGAAAATCCTAAAAATTTCAAAAAGGAATTAATTAATCCATAATCCGAACTATACATCCATCGCCAAACCATCGCTACTGCAGCGGGTGCTGCAATCATTGGTAGAAAATAAATCACTCGATAAACTTCTACCCCTTTTATTTTTTGATTCAGTAATACCGCGGCTAATGTAGACAAAGCCACCGTGATCGGTACTTGAATGATTCCATATAACAACGTATTTTTAAGAGACAACCAAAACTTAGGATCCTCAAACAATCGTTTATAATTATCAAAAAAGACCCAAGTAGACTCGCCGAATGTACTTACATTTTGAAAACTCATAATTAACGTTTGAATAACCGGTATAATATTTAGGATGAGCAGACCAATTAATGTTGGTGCGATTAACATCCATCCCCAAAACATCATACTTCTTTTTTCTCTATTTCCATGGCTTATATTTTTACTTTTAGCTCTCGATTGAATACTCAAAGTACAACCTCCTTTTAAAATGTGTGCCAATAATCATTCTTTATTTCTTATTCCGTTTCTAATATTCTTTCTACGTTATCGGCCAACTGCTCTGAGACTTCCTCTACAGTTACATCGCCAAAGAAGACAGGGATTAAATCATCATTTTCTTCATATTCCCAACGTACTGTATATTTAGAATACGGTTTAATTTCTCGGTAATCCATCTGCTCTATAAAGACTTCCGTATTAAACTGAGGATAGGCTTCCGTAAACGATACATCCGCTCCTTTTAAAGCCGGGATAGCTCCCCCTTCTTTTCCTTGAAGGATCATTCCTTCTTCAGAAGATAAAAATTCTAAAAACTCAATAGCAGCTTCTGGGTGTGGAGTATCCGCTGAAATGGAATTGGCTAACCCATTAAAAATAGAGGCACGTTCTTCTCCTGCAGGTAAAACAGCCACATCTGCGAATTCATTTGAATTTTCATTCGAAGCAATTTCGGCCGTCATCCATGATCCGAATAAAGACATTGCCGCTCTACCGGCTTGGAAATAAGACATATCTGAATTATCTGAAAATTCCCCTGCGGTGGGTGATACGCCATACTTTATACTTAAATCGACATACCATTGTACCGCTTCAACGGTTGCTGGGTTTCTAAAACCTGATTGTTTCTTATCATCTGATAAAACTTCCCCACCATTTTGGTAAATGAAGTTGTGATAGCCCTCTTCACGATTTAGAGGGGCTAAGAAACCATAAATGCCCTTTTCTTGATCGGTTAATTCAATAGCGGCGTCTAATAAAGTATCCCATGTCCATGTTTCATCCGGATAATCAATCCCTGCTTGATCGAATAAATCTTTGTTGTACCATAAACCAATCGTACTATAATCTTTAGGAATTCCTAACTGCTCATCTCCATCTGTATAGAGTTCCACTAATTCTTCAGGAAATAAGGAAAAATCTATTTCATCACTTGTTTCGATGACTTCTGATAAATCCATTAAAACTTGACCTTCACTATACTTTGCGATTTCATTAGAATGCATCCAGAAAATATCCGGCATTTTACCACCTTTTGCAGAAGATTCTAACTTTGTCCAATACTGTTCCCAAGGCGTGACTTCAACATTTACATGAACATCATCTTGTTGTTCGTTAAATACTTTCGCCACCGCTTGCATACCTGGTAACTGAACAGGATCCCAAATACTATAGGTAATTTCAGCTTGTTTGCTTGTTTCTTCGCCATTGTTACAGCCCACTAAAAATAGAGAAAGACTCAACAAGAATGCACTGAATATTTTTTTCCAATTTTCTTTTTTCATAAAATAACCTACTTTCTCTTATAAACTTTGCGTTTTTTTCACATTTTTAACGAATGACATGTTCCGTTTCTTTATCGAAAAAGTGTGCTTTATTCATATTAAATGCGACTTCAAGTTTTGATCCCGTTTCGTGATAGTCTCTCGCATCCACAACCGCAATAATTTCTGTGCCGTCAACATCTAAGTATAAGATCGATTCGGCACCTGTTAATTCCGCTACAGTAATTGTCGACTCAACAACTGTCTCAGGGGAAGCATCTAAAGCAATTTGTTCGGTATGAATATCTTCTGGTCGAATCCCAAAGATAATCGTTT
Organism: Atopostipes suicloacalis DSM 15692; assembly: GCF_900129085.1. Taxonomy (GTDB): domain Bacteria; phylum Bacillota; class Bacilli; order Lactobacillales; family Carnobacteriaceae_A; genus Atopostipes; species Atopostipes suicloacalis. The sequence goes on along the minus strand of NZ_FQUF01000036.1, from coordinate 10,070 downwards.
TCCCTTCATACCCTTGATTATCTAAAGCTTTCTTTGAAGGAGCACTTACGACTAAATCAATTCCATTTCCTGTAATACGACCATCTCTATAAGTCACTTCATTCAGGTTCATGGCTGGCGAGCCAATAAAACTAGCAACAAAAGCGTTGTTTGGTGAGTTATACACTTCAAAAGGCGAACCTACTTGTTGAATCACTCCAGCTTCCATAATGACAATGCGATCGGCTAAGGTCATGGCCTCTGTTTGATCATGGGTGACGTAAATCATCGTCGTTTCGAGTTTTTCATGTAACTTCGCAATTTCTGTACGCATATGTACACGTAATTTCGCATCCAAGTTCGATAACGGCTCATCCATTAAGAAAACCTTTGGACTTCGAACAACTGCACGTCCCAAAGCCACTCGTTGTCTTTGCCCACCAGATAAAGCAGCAGGCTTTCGATCCAGTAAATCCGTTAGTCCTAACATTTCCGCTGCATGATCGACTCGTTCTTTGATTTCATTTTTAGGCATTTTACGTAACTTCAAACCAAATGCCATATTATCAAAAACAGTCATGTGCGGATACAAAGCATAGTTTTGGAAAACCATGGCGATGTCGCGGTCTTTCGGTGCGACATCGTTTACAACGTCGTCATCAATATACAAGTCCCCTTCCGTAATCTCTTCAAGTCCAGCAATCATACGAAGAGTAGTTGATTTCCCACAGCCTGAAGGACCTACAAAGACAATAAACTCGTTATCTTCCACTTCTAAGTTAAAATCGGTCACTGCGTCGTCTTCTGCATTGTCATAACGCTTATGAATGTTTTCTAGTTTTATTTCTGCCATATTCATTCTCCTTATTTTTTGGCTTAATTCTCTGTTCCTAATTTTCCTATTTTCAAATGATGAACCAATGTCTGCTTTTGACTGTTCAACGTTAATTTATCTAAAGGTGTCTCAGTATAAAACGTCGAAGTCAACGTATACTCATCATTAATAAAAACCTGCAGCGAAGAACGATCCACAAAACATTTAATTGTCCAATTCTTTTTTTGGGTTGGAATTGGATAATTGATCTGATCAAATGGTTTCCCCTTTTGGTCTGCTATCTTCATCGTGTTTTGACGGTCGAAAGAAACTTCTTGTTTGGGACCATCAATATTCAAGATCAGCTCCTCGTTGTTCTCGTTCGACAATATGATTTCGAGTTCTGCGGATGAATCGATTTCAGATTCCAGGTAATCTTCTGTAAACTTTCTTTTCCAAGAAGGTGTTACGTGAAGATTTTCATGCTTTTCAACCATCTCTAAATCTTTTTCGATTGAAGGATAAGGTTTTTGAATGATTTTACCATCTTGTTCCCGCAGCAAACGTGGAATTGTCATTTGTCCCGCCCATTTGTGGTTCAAATCATGTGATGGAAGGGTTCGATTCCAAGCTTGTTGCCAAGCGATCGCGATATATTCATTCGGTTGGGTTGAAAGCAAAGAGGTTTGTGGCGCATAAAAGTCAAAGCCACCGTCCATTTTTCGAATCGAATGAACATCAAATACAAAGGTCGTCCAGTCAACTTTTCCTTCAATAATCCAAGAAATATGTGGATAGAATTCGCCGGTCTTCTCGTCGGTATAATTCATCGCACTTAGTAAAAAGACATCTTTATTTTCAAATAACAATAAATCAGGACATTCAACCATATCCCCTAAAAATTTATTGTGGGGCAAAATAACCGATTGGAAGTCCCATTTTAGTAAATCTTCTGATACATAAAGAAGGGCTTGTCCTTTTTGGTCTTCCATTTTGGAACCAATGACCGCATAGTATTTCCCTTCTCTTTCGAAAACTTTTGGATCTCTGAAGTCCACAATCGAGCTTCCTTCTGGAACATCTTTTTCATCGAGAACTGGATTGTTTTCATATTTTTCAAAGTTTATTCCATCTTCAGAAATAGCGATATTTTGTGTTTCTCTAATTTCTCCTTCGTCATTTACCACGTGTCCACTATACATTAGATAGAGCTTTCCATCTTTTTCAATAGCGCTTCCAGAAAAGACACCATCTTTATCATATGGTTGATCCGGCGCTAACGCGACTTCTAAGTCTTCCCATTGATAGCCATCTTTTGATTTCGCATGGCCCCAATGCATTTTTCCATGAACGGAATCATAAGGGTAATATTGGTAAAAAAGATGAATTTCATGATTAAAAATACTGACCCCATTTGGATCATTGATCCATCCGATGGGTGCGGCAAAATTAAATTTAGGATAGAAAGAGCTCTCGACATTATTGTTTTGAATAAAATCATTCGCTTTTTCTAAAGTATATTCGTTCAACATGCTTTCACTCCATTACTGTTTTTATCACGAGGTGTCTTGATTAACCAAAAGTGTGTTGCTTCATATTTTTGCTTCTGATGTATGTATGTTAATCGGTTGACACATACCGAAAAATTAAACGCTTACAATAAGTATCTTATATAAAATATTTGTGTATGTCAACCGGTTCCACATTTTTGTTAAAAATTAATCTCCCCCCTTAGAGAGATTTCTGTCTAGAAACTTTGTTTCGTTCCCTTTTATGCGCCATTTTTTATTTATTTAATCTAACGGGGAGAGTATAAACATTTTCAACTTTGTCGTGTTTTATTAATTGAAGGAGAACTTCAACAGATTTTTGAGCAATTTCTTCAAGTGGCTGAACCACAGTAACTAACTCTGGGAATAAATCTTGCATCAAGCTTGTTCCATCAAAGCCAATAATTTTTAGGTCTTCTGGGATTTTTCGATCAAATTTTGTCGCTTCTTTTATGGCATAACTTGCTAGAATATCATCATCCGCAAAAATACCATCGAATTCTATTTTTGAAGCAAAGATTTCTTTAATTCTTTTATGCTTTTCAGCTGCACTTTCCGCAAAAGGAATTTCCACAATTTGTTCTTTTATTTGATGTTCTTGCATTACATCCGAATAAGCAACCACCCGATTGCTTGCTGGAGTATCCACTGTCTGGCTTCCGCTAATACAAATAATTTTTCGACAGCCTTGTTGAATTAATCTTTCCGTGGCGAGTTTACCACCGAGATAGTTATCACTTTCAACCATCGGAATTCGATCATTAATTTTACGTTCTACTGAAACAATGTTACCCGTTATTTTATCGTATTCTTCCATATCGATATTGTGCGATCCAACAATCATCCCATCTACTCTCTGCTCTTTCAACATTTTTAAATATTCGCGCTCATTGACGCTGTCATTTAGACTGTTTCCAATATATAAATGATACCCATCTTTTGACAATTCTTTTTCAATGTAAAAAGCCAGTTCAGAGAAAAAAGGATTGTGAATTGTTGGAATAACTAAAGCAATCGATTTTGTTTCACTTTTGTAGAATGAACGTGCGATTTCATTAGGCGTATAATTCAACTCATCAATCGCTTCCATTACTTTGGTTCGTAAATCATTACTAATATAGCCGCGGTCATTTAACACTCGAGAGACACTGGTAACGGAAACGCCTGCTTTCTCAGCCACATTTTTAATCGTAACTTTACTCATTTACTCATTCCTTTCTGATTCATTTATCAAATTCTTTATTCTTTCCGTTCAATTTTTCCGTGATGAATTAACTATACCAGATGAAGCCGTTTTTTTGTACTTTTTTCGCAAATGACTTTTGCAGGCTCTTGTAGAAGCATCGCCCCTTTCTGTTGGGAGAAGCTTTTTAAAATATTTATGCAGTGACTATATTATCGGCTAATTTTTGTAAATTATTAGTCGATAAAATTATTTTAGGTAAATAGATGAAGACTCATTAGCCTCGAGTCCCCTATAACAAAACAAAAAACGCATGAAATTCCATGCGTCTTCAATCCTTCTAATTTTAAAAGCTTATCCTTTTATACCAACCGTTATTTCTGAATCGGTGATGTAGCGTTGGAAAACCACAAAGACGATCAATAAAGGAATAATCGAAATCACTGATGCCCCAAGCAACACCGTCCAGTTGATGTTTTCCGCACCTACTAGTCCTCGAATCGCTACTTGCAGCGTATAGTTTTTCGGTTTGTTTAACACAATTAACGGCCAGATATAGTCATTCCAACGCCATTGAACAGAGAAAATAGCCAAAGTCAAAATCACCGGTTTAGCAATTGGCAACATAATATTTAAAAAGATTCTTCCATCCGAAGCCCCATCCATTCGAGCGGACTCAATCAATTCATTCGGCACCGAACAAAATACTTAACGATTGACATTAGAATTAAATTAACTCTCAGTAAACTCCCTGTTAAATCCCTTTAAACTTACCGCTCTTCCCTGTCAAAATACGACGCTGATTCCTTTTTTAAAAAGACTTTCGTCTTATTCATAAATAGAATCCCATTCGGATAGAAAATCCGCGGATTTTCTAAACCCTTTTAAAGACCTTAAAGATCTTTAGCCCCTTTTATTCAGAACCTTTGTTTGATAACCGCTTCTGCGCGCAAATATTTGGAATTTGTGGGCGGTAAATCGATCTGCGCGCAAATATTTGGAATCTGTACGTGATAACCGCTCCTGCGCGTAAATATTTGAAATTTGTGGGCGGTAACCGATTCTACGCGCAAATATTCGGAATTTGTGCGCGGTAACCGATTCTGCGCGTAAATAATCAGAATTTGTGGGCGGTAGCCGATTCTGCGCGTAATTATTCGGAATTTGTGTGGGATAAATCGATATGCGCACAAATATTCGAAATCTGTGCGCAATTAATCGGAATTTTTGTACGGTAACCATTCTCGAATAAGCATCTAAATAAAGAATTCTTTTTACATCAGCACTTTACAGAATCGTCCGCTCCCCTTATACTATAGACAACAAATGACTTCACAAGAAAGATTGAATGCTATGAAAAAAACACTTCTTTTTCTTCGTCGCTTAGCCCTTCCACTCGTCATTGTCGCAACACTTACTTTTATTATCGAACGTCACTTTTTCTCATCTGAGCCTTCCTTGCCCGAACACACCAATACCACCGTCTCTGCCAATCCAGAAGTACAAACCATTTTACATGGCAAAATCATGGTCGCATTTAGGGACTCTGTCACCGAATTTGGGAATTACCCAGAAATCATTGCGCAAAATACCGGCATGGCTGTTCAAAATATGGGTTTCAAAGGGACGCGCCTGGCTTATCATCCGTATGCGGCTTACGAACCTTTTTCGCTCACTAACCTGATCGATGCCGTGATCTCGAGAGATTTCAGTGTGCAAGACCTTGCCATTCAAGAAGATCGAAATTACACACCTGCGTTTAAACAGCACTACGAAGACCTCAAAAATATTGATTTCAGCCAAGTCGATATCGTCTCCGTCTTCATCGGAACCAACGACTACATGGGCAACTCCGCGGATGTCGTATCTTTAGGAACCCCCGACGACACCACCCGCGAAACCTTTTACGGCGCCATCAATTACTTCGTAAACACGATGCAGACTGCCTTTCCAGCAGTAGATTTGGTCTTCGTCACACCCACTTGGCGGATGAATCATGAAGAGCTAGGTGGAGAGAGTGCTAGTATTCAGCCGAACGCACGTGATAATTATTTAAGCGAATTTGTCGACACGCTCGTTGAACGAGGCGAATTTTATCAGATTCCGACCCTTGATTTATATCGAACTAGCGGCCTATCCGAAGAAAATCACACTAACTTTTTTATCGACGAAGTGCATCCCAACAGCAACGGCTATGAGCTGATTGGGAATACCATCAGCCAGTTTCTTATCGAGACGTATAATAAAGAGTAAAATTATAAGACTTTTACCGAATCACTGCTTCTAAGACTGGTTTAACGTAATTTGTGTGCGATGGAACCCGCTACCGCACACTTTTTCGGAATTTTTGCGTGATAGCACCTGTTTCCGCACACTTTTTCGGGATTTGTGCGTGATAAAACTGTTACCACGCAAATTATCCGTAGTTTTTGAGCGATAACTCTGCTAGCACGCATTTTTTTGAAATTTGTATGCGATAGCACCCACTTCCGCGCAATTTTTTGGAATCTTTGCGTGAGAGCATCCGTTTCCGCGCATTTTTTCGGAATCTGTGTGCGGTAACCGCTCCTGCGCACACTTTTTCGTAATTTGTGTGTGATAGCACCCACTTCCGCACAATTTATCGTAGTTTGTGTGCGGTAAATCCCTCTGCGCGCATTTTTTCAGAATCTGTGTGCGGTAGCCGCTCCTGCGCACAATTTATCGTAATTTGTGCGTGATAGCACCCACTTCCGCGCAATTTTCCTTAGTTTTTGCGTGATAACACCCGTTTCCGCACACTTATTCGGAATTTTTGCGTTGTATTCTACTCCCGCTCATTTTTAATCGCTGTTCACACAAGAGAGTCTTTCTAGCGCGCGTTTAGGTTCACCTACACTGAGTCGTGTTTTCGAGGATGTTTTTGGAAAAACAAACCATAAAGAAAAAGCCAACTAAATAAATCTAGTCCTAGCCATTAAAAAGTTTGTCCCCAATTCAACATTCTCCCTCACAAGGAAGCTATTCTTAATGAATATTTTCAAAAACCTAACCCCTCTACTTCGTAAAATGTTCAAACGTCATCTTGCATCCATTTTAATTGTTGACTCCCCATCTTGCGCGTCGATGTTCTAATCCTTTTTAGAACGAAAAGCCAAATGAAAAGATGTATTATCCTAGCAAAGGCTCATTCAAAACCGCAAACCTTATTCGTCTCGCAAATTGCTATTGAATATGTATTGAATGTACTTTATAGTCTTATTTTAAAAGAAAGCAACGTTGACGTGCTTAAAAACACACCGATTTCTCAATTAAGAGATGAGTGAATATTTAAAATGAATCTAATTTTTTATGCTATACTCTTTTTAGAATATTAAAAACAAAAGAGGAAGAAGCGATAAAATGAAACGTATTGATATAAAAAATGCTCCAGCAGCCATCGGAGCTTATTCACAAGCAGTTAAAGCAAACGGATTTTTATTTATCTCTGGTCAAATACCAGTAGACCCCACGACAGGAGAATTTGCCAGTTCAGATATTAAAACTCAAGCTGAACAAGTGATGAAAAATCTTTCAGCCATTGTTGAATCAGAAAACCTAAATATGTCTCAAGTCGTTAAATCCACTATTTTAATTGATGACATTAAAAATTTCACAGCCGTCGATGAAATTTACGCTAGCTACTTCAATGACGGTGCATACCCAGCCCGTGCAGCTTATCAAGTAGCCAAATTGCCTAAAGATGCCTTAGTAGAAATTGAAATGATCGTGGCTTGTGAATAGATAATAAAAATGGAGATAATAAATCAAAACTGATTCATTATCTCCATAATATTTCTCCCACTAAAAAAGACCCCCTTCAGTAAGTATTGAAGAGAGCCTCCGTTTATTTCCAATGATTATGAAGCTTTAATACGTTTTGTGTTTGATGGTATCCAGATGGTTGTATAATATTGCTACTTAAAAAATCGTCTTTAATATTGAAAATATATTCAAAATATTTTATATCCACTGAATATTTTTCCAACCAGTCCGTTATAAAACTTTCATTCACTTTTAATGCATTATAAATTAAAGAACGAATTTTTCCTGGTATATGAATCGGTAATTTATCATCTAAAGGTTCAAATTTCCGATATCCTTGTTTATTAATATTCTTCCAAAAAAGTCTATTTTCTTCTTTAGTCATCCAACCTTCTTTATTTGCACGATAAGCAATCGACTGGATAGACATTTTATAATTCTCTTTCAATGGAATATAGGCATCTGGTTTTGTTGGATTTCCTATCTTGAGGAAATCGTTTTTCAATTCTTCTTCTGGAAGCATAAAATATGATGAAAATAAATTCGCTTCACTTTCTAACTCCTTTAGTCTATCTGCATTTATTTCATCAAAATCTACATATTGATGCAAAATTAAATGCCCTAGTTCATGGCCCATATCAAAATTTCTTCTTACCGCAGAATTCTTGCCACTATTTAGAACAATGACTGGATAACTATCCTCTAATAACCATGTACTATATGCATCAATCGTATTCTCTAATTTTCTTTCAACAATATATAGTCCACTAATTTCTAGAGAATACATCAATCGATTATTCGAAACTATATTAAGAGCTTCTCGAGCTTCTTCTGCGATATTTTTTATATCCTCATGAGTAAGCTGAGTTAAATTGTATTTGCTTTCAACTCTATGGCAATAAGAATTAAATGGACCTAGTACAGGATAAACGATTTGTTCTATATCGCTAATATGCGTAAAAAAATAATCTAAGAAAGTATTCTCTGCATGGATCCCTTCTCTTTTATCTCCTATACTTTTTCTAAAAGCAATCTTTCCTGTATCACTAACTGCATTTACATAAGGTTTCTCAAAGAAATAAGAAGTTTGAACATTAAAGAAATTTTTCATTTCGTTGATTAACTTAAAATCAGGATTCATCTGGTTGGTCTCAATTTTCCAAAGCAATTGTTCGTCCACTTGTAGTTTTTTGGCTAAATCTTCTCGAGTATAAGAAAACATTTCACGTATCGTATATAATTTTTCACCATAAAACATTTCCTTTTTCCTTTCCTATATGTCCTCCTCTGTTTCATCTTGACTTGCGTCTTCAGAAAGATAATCTAGTAAATCTCCAGATGTTTCTTCCTCAGCAGGATAGACTTTGTATTCTTTTGCCTCTGCAGAAACTTCTTCTTCCTCAAAGACTTTTTTGGCATCTTCTAATAAATGATCGTTAATCGTTGGTTGATATTTTACCACAATATCACGTAACGATTCAACTTCAAGTAATCCCAGTGTTCTTGAGTCCATCATTAATAAAGATGCATCGTCTATCATATATGTAGAATCATCTATCTCATATGATAAAATATAAAACCTATCAAATTCTTGGTCAAAATCAATCTCTAAATATGTTTGACCAAGAATAGCTTTTTCATCTTCGATATTAGATGCAAATAATTTAATTTGCTCATTATTATTTTCTTTAATTAATTGACTTAAATTTAAATAATCATTATTTCTTGCGAGACCAAAAAGCCAATTTTTTTCTTTTCCTTCTGTATCTTTGAGTGCTATTTCTTTTCGAGTGTTTTCAATTCTTTCCATTCTTCTCACAATAACAAGATATTTTTCATCATTATTTGCTACATTAAATTGTAAATAGCTCCACGAACCTGCCTTAGCAGGCTCATATGAGACTTTATCAGAAATTTCTTTAGCTATTTTGTCTTCTAAATGATTACCTTGAGTATAAGCATACCCCTTACTTATGTATAATTCCTCAGCAGCTTCAACTCTCACTTCTAAATATCGCTCATACCCACTCATTAAACCCTTGATAAAATGTTCATTTATTTCTGAACCAAGCTTTAATTGTTCTCTATCGATCATTTTTTCCTCCTTTAAACTTTAATTATAATTTTATTAATATATTAATTAATTTTTAAGTTTTTTTATAACTTTTAGTTAGCTATTATAACCTTCTTTCTAATATATCTAAGTTTATTATGATAATATTCGAGATTCCTATTAGGCTCTATATGTTGTATTACAGACAAACAACCCTGAAATCTATTACATACATTTATAAAATCATATTGATCGTATAAAGAAAAATTTCTTTCCATTTCTAATAACAATAAATAATAAGCATGAGTCTTTTTAAATAATTTTTTTGGTGCTTTTCTTTCATTTTTATTAATAATTACTCCTGTAATATTTACATGGTTTGATAAAGTCCATATAATTGTGTAAAAGTAAAAAGGCCATATAAACGTCCTTTTACGGTACAATGTTTTTAACGCAAAAACATACCTAGGAGGACTTCATATGACCCAAGTACATTTTACACTGAATAACGAAGAGGTTCAAAGCATTATTGAACATTCTGTCAAAGATGACGTATCGAAAAATATTTTAACCACCATTTTCAATCAACTGATGGAAGAACAACGAACGGAATATATCCAAGCCCAGGAATATGAAAGAACGAATGATCGAAGAAGCCAACGGAATGGCTATTACGAGCGAGCGTATACCACACGTGTTGGAACGCTT
>NZ_FQUF01000033.1 GCF_900129085.1 Atopostipes suicloacalis DSM 15692 | reverse complement strand
AAAAAATTAACTTGTGTTGTCTTTACTACCAATATAATTGATAGAAGACCCCTGCACATTTTGGTTGTATTACTTTGTTCAGTTTTCAAAGATCTATAATTTCATCTGACTAAATTGTTTAGTGGTGTTAGATAAAAACTAAACATTCTTATAAGCGCTAAGCGCTTTTTAATCAGCTCAGATAGTATATCTAATTCACTTAAACTTGTCAACTGTTATTTTATATTTTAGAAACTTTTTTCACTCATTATTTTTCTGAGCGAAAGAATTTATAAAATTAAAATAACTTGTTTTTATGGGTTGCTCGAAATCAAGCAACGAAGAATATAATACCACCTCTCCAAAAACATGTCAATTACTTTTCAAAAATAGTTCTTCTTTATTTGATCTATTTTTTAAAAAGGTGATAGGAGTAGGTCTTTCAATAAAAAATTTCATTCATACTTTTCAATGAAACAATTCACTTAATATTCCTCTATCCTTTTCCACAACTAATTATAGATGAAAACAGCTCTTGTTTTCAAATGATTTGTTTACATTCGATTCTTTATCAGATGATTCATTCCATAATAAAAGAGCTGCACGAATTCATTTCGTTACAGCTCTTCTATATATAACGTATTATTTATTTAATCGATCTTGTAACTCTTTAGATAGTTCTTCAAATCCTGGTTTACCTAATAAAGCAAACATATTTTCTTTATATGCTTCTACTCCTGGCTGATCAAAAGGATTTACAGCATTTAAGTAACCTGAGATTCCCACAGCAATTTCAAAAAAGTAGAACAAATGTCCTAAAGTATAAGCAGATGTGTCCGGCGCATTTAATACAAAGGTTGGCACTCCACCATCTACGTGAGCAAGTAAGGTTCCTTGGAAGGCATTGTCGTTGACAAAGTCTACATCTTTTCCTTCTAAATAACCTAAACCATCTAAATCATCATCTTGTTTAGGAATATCAATCGAACGAGCTGGATTTTTAATATTTACGACAGTTTCCATTAAATCACGACGTCCGTCTTGTACGTATTGACCGACAGAGTGTAAGTCCGTTGAAAAGTTACCACTCGTTGGATAGACTCCTCGTTGGTCTTTTCCTTCAGATTCACCAAACAATTGACGCCACCATTCATTGAAGAAACGTAAACGTGGTTCATAGTTTACAAGCATCTCAATTGTTTTTCCTTTACGGTATAAGATATTTCGGATGGCCGCATATTGATAAGCTTCATTTTCTGATAAATCAGAACTTGCATAAGCTTTACGAGCATCTTGTGCACCACGCATTAATTCATCAATATCCCCACCTGCTACGGCAATTGGCAATAAACCAACAGGGGTTAAGACTGTAAAACGTCCGCCAATGTCATCTGGAATTACAAATGTTTCATATTCTTCAGCGTCGGCTAATGTTTTCAAAGCGCCCTTTTCAGCATCAGTTGTTACAAAGATACGATCTTTTAATTGGTCTTCTCCATATTTTTCAGTTAATATTTCTTTAAAAATTCGGAAAGCAATCGCTGGTTCTGTAGTTGTTCCAGATTTTGAAATAACATTTACCGAGAAGTCTTTATCTTTTACAACTTCTACTAAGTCGGCTAAGTAAGTTGAACTAATATTATTTCCAGCATAATAAATCTTTGGCGCTTTTCTCGCGTCTCCATCGAGCTGATCGACAAATGAATGAGATAAGAAATCAATCGCTGCGCGCGCACCTAAATAAGAACCACCAATTCCAATAACAATTAATACTTCTGAATTGTCTTGGATTTTTTCAGCTGTTTTTTTGATGCGATCGTATTCTTCTTTGTCATAATTTTTTGGTAAATCAATCCAACCTAAGAAGTCGTTTCCAGCACCTGTACCTTCTCTTAAATCTTTATCAGCTAAAGTTACTTGAGCTTGAATATTGTCCAATTCATCTTTGCTGACATATTGGTCTACAACATTTGAATAATCAAATGATAAATGTGTCATTTTTACATCCTCCAAAATTATCTAATTTTAAACTCTTTTATTCGTTAACTAGTTTATAGGATTAACCCTTATGAATTCAAGAATTTCGCAAAAGGTTCTATACATAATTTATATTTTAAAATTTACGTAAAAAAATAGCCTTAAATACTAAATTTCCCTAGAGTCATTGATCAAAATTAGGGACTCCAGAGATTTCATATTTGTTTAATGTTTCCGTAAAATTATCAGAAACTTGCCACTGAAGGGCTAAAGTTGGTTTTACCAGTTTATCCAGTTTTGCGCCATCTTCTTGATAACTAAATACAAATAGTGGAATTTTTTCTCCCGCCATCACTGTATTGATTAATTCAGCAAGTTCTAATTGTTCAATATCTAAATCTAATGCTACTTTTATTTCTTCAATCACGGAAGCAAGACCAGTACTATGTTTTTCATACGTTGTTAATGGGAAAGCAAACTCTGTTTTATCTTTTTTTACAAGAAACATTAATTTCCCATCATCTCTTTTGGTAATAACTGTATATGCTACGCATGGATTATTTTCTGACATTCCATTGCTCTCCTTTACTACAATCATTGGTTTAATGACTCTTCAAATAACAGTTACTTCTCATGTTTTTCCTCAATACGATTAAGTGCCACCTCTATCCAAAGGGGAAGCTTTTCTTCCAGTGTTTCAAAACCTATACCTGTTTGTTTCCCATATCTGGGATTTTTATTTTGATTTGAAAAAGGGTGATATTTTGCCTTTTGTAATGTACGAAGGGACAGACTGATTCTTCCATCAAATTCATCAATATCTAGAATCATCGCTTCAATTTCTTCTCCAATTTCAAAAAGCTCTTTTAAATTTTCAACATACCCATGTTTTACTTCGGATATATGGATTAATCCTTGGGTTTCTTCATCAAGTGTTGCAAAAACACCATATGGTTGAATCCCGGTCACCGTGACATTTACTATATTTCCTATTTTATAATCTTTGTAGCCCATCCTTTCACCTCTTTAAGTAGCGAAACTACGGTCACTATTTTCAAGAATGTTAATATTAATCCTATTGTAACATTTAATTTGAATGTATTTAAAGTATTTCTTCTATGAATACGATTACAAGAGACGCTTTTAGAAAAATCATTTCTCCCTTTTGGATGTTTAAGTTGAAAAAACAGGTATCTTTAATTTTAGACACCTGCTTTTTAACTTTATTTATGCATTTAAAGCTCTTTTTGCGAGTAATAAACTTCCTTTAATTCCTGCTTCATTACCTAAGCCAGGTAAAATAATATATTCATCAAGCGAAGGTAATTGTAAATAATGATTTAAAAGTTTATCAAATTTCTGACGAACCTTTTCTATTAAATGGGTTTGATTCATAACCCCGCCACCAAAAATGATACAAGATGGGCTGAGGATTGTGGTATAAGCCATTGCTGCATGCGCAAGATAATGTGCTTCAATCTCCCAAGCCTTATGATCTTCCCCCAATTCTTCGGCTTTTATTCCGAATCTTCCTTCAATGGCCGGACCGGAAGCTAAACCTTCTAAACAGCTTCCATGAAAATCACAACACCCTTCATACGTATCTTCCGCATGTTTTGGTGGATAGAAATGACCCATTTCCGGATGGCTAATTCCAGTCAAAGGTTCGCCATTAATAAACGCTCCTCCACCGATTCCTGTTCCAACCGTTATATAGACACAAGAATTCTTATCTCGTGCCGCTCCTAAACTCACTTCGCCTAAGGCAGCTGCATTCACATCTGTATTCCATCCCACCGGCACTTGATAACGGCGTACAAAAGCACCTTGAAAATCCGTGTTTTGCCATTTCAACTTCGGTGTAGAAGTGATGTAGCCATAGGTCGAAGACTCTTTGTTGGTATCAATCGGGCCAAATGAGCCGATTCCGATTGCTTTTAAATCGAACTGATCAAAAAAATCAAAAACTTGCGCAAAGGTTTCCTCAGGTTCTGTTGTTGGAATAGAAATTTTTTCTATAATATTTAACTCATCATCACTGACTGCACATACAAATTTTGTACCTCCAGCTTCAATTGCTCCTAGCATAATAAATGATCATCCTTCAATTATAAGATATTAATTATTCCTTAATGTCGATAGATTCTATTACGATATCCTCAACTGGTCGATCTGAAGGGTTTGTTTCTGCTGTATCAATCGCATCCACAATATCCATTCCCTCAACAACATGACCAAAGACAGTATGTCGTTGATCTAGCCAAGGAGTTCCCCCTTTTTCTTTATAGGCTTCAATGATTTCTTCAGGGTAACCGGCTCCTTCCATCTGCTCAATCATTTGATTAGGAACATTTGATGCGGTTACGATAAAAAACTGACTTCCATTCGTATTGGGACCTGAATTCGCCATTGATAAAGCACCGCGAATATTAAATAAAGAAGAAGTAAACTCATCTTCAAATTGTTCGCCCCAAATACTTTCTCCACCCATTCCTGTTCCTGTTGGGTCTCCTCCTTGAATCATAAAATCTGAAATTACACGGTGAAAAATAATTCCATTATAATAGTTTTCTCTTGCTAGTCCTATAAAATTCTCAACCGCTTTAGGTGCTAATTCAGGGAACAAGGCTAAGGTAATTGCTCCTTTATTGGTGTGCATAACCGCCTCAACTGTTTTTGTTCCATCACTATCAATTTGCGGAAAATTATTCATTATATTGTTTCCTCCATTAATTTTTTTGTATTCTTTAATTCTACACGAATCTAAAGCTCTTTCAAATTTATTTTTGTTTTTTCCTATTTTATTTATTATAAGTGGAAAATGAGAAAGATTAAACAAAAATTTATTTTTTCTCACAATCCTTACGATTTTCTTATGAGTACTAGGGTAAATTGCTCCAGCACGTTTCTAATTCCTTTTCGTGCGCGATGGAATTCTCTTTGGATTGAATAGTTTTAAAAGTGACAAGTCTACCAATTAAATGTTAAAATGGTTTCAACCTCGCAGGAAAAGAGATGAGTGAAATGTCTATACTGAATAATTATCCGTTAGTTGCAGCAATGGCTGCTATTTTAATTTCACAAATTACTAAGATACCCGTGGCTCGTTTTTTAAAACGCCCTGTAACCATTACTTTGATGTTTTCGACTGGAGGGATGCCTAGCTCTCATTCAGCTGGAGTAACGGCATTAGTTACGGCGTTTATTATTCAATACGGTTTTGATTCGCCATTTACTGCCATCGCAGGGACCTTTGGAATCCTTGTTATGTTTGATTCAATGGGCGTTCGCAGACAAAGTGGAGAACATGGGATTATTATCAATGAATTAATTCGCGAAATTCATTTGTTAACTAAATCTATTACAATTGGGGATTTAGATAAAGAATTACAAGAAGAAATTGAAAATGGAACGATGCAGTCTAGTGAATTTTTAGGACATAAACCAATTGAAGTTTTCTTTGGAATTCTTTATGGGATTCTTTTATCTATTCTTATCTATTACATTTTCTATGCATAATCAGAATTATTTATTATTTGGAGGCTTATATTTGAATGCAAGCACATGAACTCTATGATGTAATCATTATTGGTGGCGGTCCAACCGGAATGTTTTCAGCCTTTTATGCAGGCATGCGTGAATTAAAAACAAAGATTATTGAAACATTACCGGTTCTCGGAGGCCAAATTGAAGTAATGTATCCCGAGAAAAATATTTTTGATATTGGAGCTTTTCCTTATATTAAAGGGAGCGACTTAATTCAACAACTTTCAAAGCAGATGGCTCCTTTTGAAACAGACATTTGTTTAGAAGAAAATGTTTTAGAAGTCATTAAGAAAGAAGACTACTTTCTTCTAAAGACAAATAAGGGAATTCATTATGCGAAAACAATTTTAATTACGACCGGACAAGGTTCTTTTGATCCAAGAAAATTAACACTTGAACACAATGAACAGTATGAAAAGACGGACATTCATTATTATGTGAAAGAATTAAAAACCTATCAAGATAAAAATGTGGTCATTTGCGGAGGCGGAGATTCTGCGGTTGACTGGGCATTGACTTTAAAAGATGTCGCAAAGTCTGTGTCTATTGTTCATCGTCGGAATAAATTTCGGGCTTTAGAAGCTTCAGTGACCTTAATGAAGGATTCGACAGTTGATATTTTTACCCCCTATCGTCCGATTGAATTACTTGGAGATGGGGAAAAAATCCAAGAAGTTCGCTTCCAAGAAACCAGAGGAAAGCAAACTTTTACTTTACCGACCGATTATCTCATTGTTAGTTATGGATTTATTTCAGATAATCGTCAATTGGAAGAATGGGGTTTGGAAACAGAACATGCTAGTGTGAAAGTTTCACAGCGGATGGAGACAAATATTCCAGGAATTTATGCGGCTGGGGATGTTGCCACCTATGACGGAAAAGTCAAATTAATTGCCACCGGTTTTGGTGAAGCACCCACAGCGATTAATAGCATTATTCAATACCTAAACCCAGAAAGTTTTATTCAAGCTCCTCTCAGTGCGGACATGGCAGAGAAATTTTCGGATCATTTTTCAGACCCAAATTAAATCTTTAAAAACAACATTAGAAAGCAGGGATGCAATATGGTTGAATCAACATCAAAATTAGAAAAAGCTGCAATGAAAAGACTTTTGGAACGAGATGTAACACTAGAAGAAATTGCTGAGTTAGTTTATGATTTACAACTTCCTTATTTAGACAATCTAACAATGGAATTATGTCTAGATAATGTAAAGGCCGTTCTTCGAAAACGCGAAGTTCAAAATGCTGTATTAACAGGGATTGAGTTAGATGTATTAACAGAAGAAGGCAAATTAACGAGTCCCCTCCAAGAAATTATCCATAATGATGAGGGATTGTTTGGAATTGATGAGGTTTTAGCTCTATCGATTGTGAATGTCTATGGGTCTATCGGGCTAACAAACTTTGGTTATCTAGACAAATTAAAACCAAAAGTTATTAATCGTTTAGACACACATAAAGACAGAGAAGATGAGGTTAATACCTTTTTAGATGATATTGTCAGTGCCATTGCTGCTGCAGCAGCAAGTCGGATTGCTCATTCGCAACCTGAAGTTGATGATAAATTTGTGGATGAGTCGCAGCTAGAACTTTAAATATTCCTTTCAATTTAAAAAATTATAAGACAAAAGCCTTTGGAGACTACTAAATCAGTAGATCATCCAAAGGCTTATTTTTAATTTATTGAATCGCTTTTTTCTTGAAATAAAAGTAACTACTAATAAAAGAAGTCTCAATCAAAACAAAAGCTAGAATAAAGCAATACATAAAGAATTCTTGAGGCAAGACTAAAATAATAGGATCTGTGGCCGCATTAAACAACCAAGCATCATTATTAAAAAGAAGCTGATGAAACATCACAAACATCCAATCAAAGTCCATCGCTAAAACAAGTAGTAAAATAAACGGAATAAATATAGCCAATTTAAATGGCTGAACTAACCGCCAAAAACCTTTAATTTGCTTTAGTTTTCGTAAATATAAAAAAGAACCGGAAAAAGATAGGAATAGTAATGCATAATTGAGTAAAAACAAGTTTTTCACTTCATGAAAGTGAAAGGCCCCGCTTACCGAAACAGGAAAGTCTGGTAGTGAAAGAGTCTTTATCCAAGGGAAATGCAAATATTTTAACAAAGCATAATAGTTTTCTAAAATACGTTCAAACGATAATCCCATTTTTTGGGGAATATCAAAATGCTGCAGCGTCCACTGATATAAAGGAATCGCCCAAATCGTTAAAACAATGGCAGCTGTAAGAATAAAGATAAAAATACTCGCTATGCCAAAAAAATCACGTGTCTTCGTCCCCATTATCCACCTCAACTACACTTTCCACTGTTCTAAAGTATCCATCACATGTGTCGCAGGTGTTGGCAAGTTTTCTACATCTTCCTTACGAGTAAAGCCCGTAAGCACAAGTAAAGTGTCTACCCCGTTACGAATCCCCGCTTGAATATCCGTTGAATAATTATCCCCGACCATTAAAACATCTTCTTTTTTCAATCCAATTTTTGCGAGTGCAGCTTCCATAATAATGGCTTCAGGTTTTCCAATTACTGTCGCTTTCTGTCCCGTTGATGCTTCCAAAAAGGCAATCAAAGCGCCATTTCCAGGAACAAGCCCTCGTTCTGTCGGCAAGTTGGTATCTGGATTCGTTCCAATAAATGCAGCCCCTCCTTGGATCAGCAACGTCGCCTTTTCAAGCTGGGAATAATCCACCTGACTATCCAAACCAACCACTACCGCATCCACCTCATGATCAGTCAACACAAAATCTTCCGCCTGTAACCCCTCCAACAACCCTGCTTCGCCAATGACATAGATTCGTTTCGCATTCATTTTATGAAGGTAAGTAATCGTCGCTTCCGTACTTGTGAAAACCTCTTCTGGATAAGCCTTTACATCAGAAACGCTCTGCAATTTATTGGTAACTGTTTGAGGATTTGCGGTTGAATTGTTCGTTAAAAACAAGAAGGGCTTATCCGCATCTCGCAAGCGATCAATAAAATCTGCCGCTTCTTCAATCTTTTCGTTTCCATTATACATTGTTCCATCCAAATCAATTAAATAACCTTCATATTCTTTATGCATTTTATCCAATACCGCCTAATCTTTTTTCTTTCTTATTTTAAACTTTGCACTCTCTTTATTTTGAGTTGCTGGTTTATTTTTTTGCGTTTCTTTCTTTTTTGGGTTCTTTTGTTGTGTTTCCTTTTTCTTTACTTGGAAATTTTTCTGTTCTTTCGATGAAGTGTTTGCTTTTTTATTCGAAGACCCTTTTGGTTTTCGACGATTTTTCGACTTGTTTTGAGGGGTTTGTTTATTCGAACTTTGAGAGTTTCGATTACCCTTTCGTCGATTCGAACGCTTCCCTTGATTCGACCGTTTACTTTTATCTTTTTTGAAATAGGATTCTGGATCCGCTTCTACTTTATTTACTCGTTCAAAAACAAAATACTGACAACCAAAACTACAATACTCTACTAAATAATCTTCTAAATTCGAAATCTTCATATCAATAGGAATTCCTTTACGAGAATCTTCATAAAAGCCTCGTAAACGTAATTTCTCATATGAAATATCGCCCACTATATAATCATATTTTAATAAATAGTCTGTATAACGGTTCTCCATCATTTCTAAATCGAAGGCTTCTTGATGATCTTCAATTAATTTAAATTCTACATTGCTAAATTTAAAAAGTTCGGAATCAATTCGTACGATTTCTTGGTTCGCATCAGGGATAACATCAATTTCATTCAGAGCTTTATCTAGTAGTTCTTTTGAATCAACATTTTTTTCTTCTTCAGCCATATTCTTACTCCTTTCCTAATTATTATATCTGTTTAAATTTATTCTTTAACGGGTAAGTTTTTGCTAAATAATCGCCAACGACTCCCCGTAAAAAGTCTGGGAAAATAATCTCTTGTGTACTATAAGTGTTAAGAATATCAAAAAACGAAAGAAATGAAAAGTAGTCAATGGTTGCCAACTTATATTCTTTGTCAGGATCTATAGGTTCATCTTGATTAAATCCTTTAAGGCACAGCTTTCCAAAAACTTCTCCTCGAAAACCAAAGCCACGGACAGGTTGATGGCTCATTTTTTGATTCACTTGGTAAACTTCTTTCTCAAATTCAAGCAAATGCTGGCCCTTTATTTTACACTGCATCACTCGAATGGGATGCGGTAAACATTGGTGCAGATCATCCGCTGTCACAACCCCTCTTTTTAAATCGCCCATAAATAAGCCCGCATTTAAAATGGCTCGATCGGCACCTACAAAATCAGCAATGGCCTCTAAGGTCACATCTGCTAAGTCAGTTTGTGTATACCAGTTAGTCAATAAGGATTCGGGTAAGTACGCGATGGTCTCATTTTTTAATAAATGATGCCCGTAATTTATATAGTCATTGACCACTTTGGTTTCTGCGCGAGGAGCAGGTACATCCGCTTCAACATTAATTAATTCCGCCGTTTCTACTTTTAGCTTACCCTGCTTATGAGTGAGTACTACCTCGCCAATCCACTGACCAAACTGGCCAGCTCCCGTTAATATAGAATTAGCGGAACGCTCTCCATTTAATAATACATGGTGGGTATGTGCACCAATAATGAGTGAAATAGGAAAGCTTTTCGAGATTAAACGATCTGTTTCAAGTCCTAAATGACTTAATAAAATCCAAAAGTCTGCTTCTTCTTCGTGTTTTACAAAGAACTGTTGGATTTGAGTGATTGGATCAGTGACTTTCCAACCCAATTTTTCATAGGTCTCATATAAGGGCGTGGTTAAGCCAAAAACGCCTATTCGATCACCCTTTTTAGTTTTGAGAATCTGATAAGGTGTAGCCCACTCAGGAGTTTTCTTTGTTTCTAAGTCAAACAAGTTGGTCAAAATGACTGGGAAATTGGCTTTTTTATATAAATGATTTAATTCTTCTTTAGAATTTGTAATGCCTTCATTGTTGCCAATAGTGACTCCATCATATTTTCCTTCATTCAGCAACTCTGTGATTGCTTGGCCGTTGGTCGCTTCTGTTAGTGGATTTGCTCGGTCCGTCGCATCCCCAATATCAAAGACAAAAACGTCCTCGTCCTTTTTTTCGTGAATGGCTCGTTTGTTTTGTAGCTCTTGGGCAATCCGAGGCCAAAAGGTTAAATTTGAATGGATATCATTTGTATGATAAATATAAATTTTGTTATCCGTCATTTTGTACTCCTTCAAAGAATCCTCGCGAAATTTCCAACAAGCTTATTTTAACATATTCATTATGAAATTTCTGTGAACGAACGTATCTTGTCTGGATCAACTTCTTCTATTTTAAACAACCGATGAGAATGGTGCATCAAAAAAAGACTCTAAATTTTACTTTAGAATCTTTTTTGATGTCTATTTAGTTGTTTCAAGTTGAACAATTTTTGTTCCGTGAAATTGATTAGTGGATAATTTTTCTGCAAGCTGCTCCCAGTTTTCATAGGTAACACCGCCACCAACTAGAATTTCTATACGTCCGGCAGCATGGTCTACTAACTCTTTAAGCCAAAAGATATTATCGAAGACGGTTCCTTCTCGCCCTCCATGGGTCAAAATGCGTGTGACTTTATGTTCAATGAGCCAATCTAACTCGGATTTTTGACAATCTTGCGGAATTTCATCAAAGGCCATGTGAAAGGTCGTTTCCATGCCCTCGCTTAAATCAATAAGTTCTTTGGTCTTTGATCGGTCAATTAAATTCTCTGTAGTCAAGCTTCCAAACACTACGCCATGAGAATTTAAATCTTTGATAATGGTTAAGTCTTTTTTCATCATTTCGTGTTCAATTGTTGAGTAAACAAAATTTCCGCCTCGAGGTCGTACCATCGTCATAACGGTAGCTTCATGCTGATTGGCATAATTAACAGTTTGTTCGATTACCGCATAGGAAGGAGTGGTTCCTCCTTCTGCTAGATTATCGCATAATTCAATTCGGTGGGCGCCTTGTTGGATGGCTGCTGGA
Source organism: Atopostipes suicloacalis DSM 15692 (assembly GCF_900129085.1). Lineage (GTDB taxonomy): Bacteria > Bacillota > Bacilli > Lactobacillales > Carnobacteriaceae_A > Atopostipes > Atopostipes suicloacalis. Next base: position 13,782 of record NZ_FQUF01000033.1, on the reverse strand, counting down.
ACATTGGTAAAATTTTCTGCACAAAATTCGAGTAACATAAATTTATCCTTTCTTTTATAAAAAATGATTTTTTTGATTTCAAATTGACAATTTTTGTTTTGTTGCTTACAGTTAAATAAAATATGGGAGGTCATTATGAGTAAAAAATATTATGCCGTTCGTGTGGGACAAACACCTGGAATTTATCAAAGTTGGGACGCAGCTAAAAAGCAAGTGGATGGCTATCCAAAGGCTGTCTATAAATCCTTTAAAACATTACGGGAAGCTGAAATGTTTATGAATAAAACAGGCGTCTCCGTTAAAAACGAAGTGCATTCTTCAAAAGAAGCCCACGTATCTGTTGACATTCAGCAACCACTTAATTCAAAAACTATTGAAGCTTATGTCGATGGTTCTTTTCATAAGGCAAGTAATCGTTATAGCTTTGGGGTCGCCATCATTAAAAATGGTGAAGTCATCGAAACCCTTCAGCGTGCGGGCGACAATCCAAAATATCAAGACAGTTGGCAAATTGCCGGCGAAGTGTTTGGGACTTTACATGCCATTCTTTGGGCCATCAATCACCAATATAAAAAAATTATCGTTTATTATGATTATCTAGGAATTGAAAAATGGGCGTTGGGTGAATGGCGAACCAATAAGCCTGTTTCGATAGATTATGCCGAAACGTACAAAAAACTTGCTCCAAAAATCGACGTTGAATTTGTAAAAGTCAAAGCCCATTCTGGTGTTGAATTTAACGAATTGGCCGATCAATTAGCTAAAGACGCTTTTAAACTCCCTCCGGAATAACTGTTTAAAGGTCGATTTCATTGATTATTTCTTGAAGTTCTTTTAGTTCTTCATTTGAAAATGTGAGTCCTTTCCCCATTTTTTCATGGTCTGGACTCCAATCACGAATATCAAATTTTGGTGGGCGACCGTTCCAACTGATTAAGTTTAACTCTTTCGTCCATCCGCTTTGATTCGTTGACAAAACACCAAGTTCTTCCATAATCTCATATTCAAAATTTGCCATATCCTTACTCCTTCTCTATATTTTTATTTTAAAATTACTCGTTTCTTTCTTCTAAAACTTCAATTAATAAATCAGGATAATCAGTCATAATTCCATTCACCTTTTTATCAATGAGTTCATTCATGGTTTCTTTATCATTGATTGTCCAATAATAAACCGAAATATTTCTAGCTTTTGCGCTTTGTATGATATTTTTGCTCGTCAAATCAAAGCCATCGCCTTCAGTAGGTAACTGTAAAGAATCAACATTAGAAGCAGCCAAACCATTTAAGCGGGCAACGTGTTTTGTCGCAAAGTCACGGACCTCTTCTTCTCCAGCTCCAATCGGGATGTTTCCTTTAGATACCTCTTCAAAGCGCTCGTTGATTTCATGGGCGAAACTGCCAACCATCACATTGTCTTCCATCTGATAATTTTGAATTAAATGCCACAGTTCCTGAATCATTTCCTCATACATTTCTGGCGCATTTGTATCTTTTAATTCAATTAAAAAACGCATATTCGGATATTTTTGAAAGACTTCTTCAACAGTTGGAATATAAATACCTTGATCTCGAAAAACATACTCATCTTTTTCATTTGTAAATTGATAACCGGCATCCAAATCTTGAACTTCTTCAAGCGTCATTTCATTAATTTTTCCTGTCCCGTTTGTGGTGCGGTCCACCGTATTATCGTGAATAACGACTAGATGACCATCTTTTGTCAAATGCGTATCAAATTCTAACACATCCGCACCTAGTGAAACGGCGTGATCAAAAGCCGTGAGCGTTCCTTCAGGGGCTAAACCTCGACCGCCTCTATGCGCGATAACTAAAACTTCAGGGTCATCTGCCCGATAAAAGGCTCGTTCTGGTCGAGCTTTTACTGGCCACATAAAAATAACCAGCCAAGCCGCCGCAACCATTGCTATTAGCAGACCTAAAATCTTAAGGGCTTTTTTCATTCATAACTTCCTTTCTTCGTCGTATTTTGAAATTAAAAGAGAGCAACCATGAAAATATTTCCGAAAATAATCAGTACATTCATTAATGCATGACTTATTGCTGCCGCTTCAAAGTGAAATTTATAATACAACCAACCAAATAAAATGCCATCTAAACCATTTAATAAAAGGATACGCAAGACTAAAAGAACATTAAAATCTCCTGCGGCAAAGGCTGTATTGTATTGAGAAAATGCGTAGAGTACAGCGGTAAAGACAATCCCTATGATGTAAATCCAGCGATTGAGATCTTGGCCTTTCGCACTCAACACATAAATAATGGTGGTCATTACACCCCAACGCAACAGGATTTCTTGGCCTATGCCGTCATATAAAACATGGGCAAGAGCTTGACTGATCGTTGGAATGGAAAAATGTGGTTGATACATTTCTGGCAACCCATTTTGAAACACGACATCAAAGCCTAAATTTAAAAGAGCGAGTCCAAAAGCAAAGAGAACAACAAAGGGGATACTCTCTTTTAGAGTATATTTTTTATTGTCTTTGGTCGATTTTTTCGTGTTTTCTAAGTTTTCACTTGTCAGGGAGTGTAGGTGCACACGTGGCGCGTAGCGAAAGCCACCATAAATGGCAATGATACCCAGGAATAAAGGTTGCAACAGTGCCAACAAGGCGAATTGGTTAGGGGTATATGCAAAAGCATCCTCTAAAATTTCAAGATATGATTGTGCCTGCAAACGTGTGACGGGGTATTGAACCGCCAAGGTGATGAGGTACATTCCTAAAAAAAGGAAAAAACCTCGCCACGGATAATGCGGATTCTTTTTTTCTTTCATTTTCATTCAAACATCTCCTTACCTACCATCTTACAATATCTCTTGCTAAAATTTAATGTGTTTTATAGACTTCTTTGAGTTTTTCGTTCATTGCCTTGTTATAAACCCATTTTTTTGTTATATTTTTCTGTTTGAATTTTATGTTTTTGTGGATTTTCAACCGTCACAAAGACAATCGCGAGTCCAATAATCGTTGTAATCACTCCGATAAAAAGAGTTTGCGACACCCCTACAGTATCCAACAAAATCCCACCTAAGAAACTAGCAAACACGCTACTTAAAGCAATCGCCGTGGTTAGTAAGGACTGGCCTTTCACCAAGTCTTCCAAATCTACATTTAGTTTAATGTATTCTACTAAGGCAGGATAGACTACGGAATATGCGCCAATTTGTAAAAATTGTGCCAGATAGATGACAAACATATTGGGGGCCAAATATGTTAACGCGTGCTTTGCTAAGAAAAAGACCGCAGAAATTTTCAACAAACGATCAATCGAAATCTTTCTTGATAACTGTTCAAAGTTCATCATCGCCGGCAACTCCACAATCGCCGCCACAAACACCGCTGTCCCCATTACACCACTATCTCCGCCAATTGGTGTGATCACTTGAATAAAAAAGTTGTTAATAATGGTATGGGCAAAAAATAAAAAAACCACGCCGCCCATTAGTAACACCAAACGAGAATATTTCAAGAAAAACGAAAAAATACTCTGCTCTACCGCTACTTGTTCAGCGATCGATTCTTCTACCCTTTCGTCTTCGACAATGACTTTGTGTGTCTTAGGTAAAGAATAAGAACGAACAGATAAAAGGAGGAGCAAGGCAAAAGCGGAATAAAACAGAGGTAAAATATCAGGAGTGGTTGCTTTGACCACTTGCCCCAAGACCATCGTCATAATCGCATAAGCAAAGGATCCCATTCCTCGAGCTACGCCATAATTAATATGGATTCCAAATTTTTCATAAATAAAAGCTAACGAATTAACAAATGTTAATAAACATTGAGCGATGGCCAATAATAAAACAATTAAAATTAAAATCGCCAACTCAATCGGCATAAAATATAAAACAATCGATCCTACAACAACTCCTAAAGCTAGAAAGGAAATCACATCTTGTAGCCGAATCTCTTTATTTTTATCAATATAATTTGCCAACAGCGTTTGAATACCAATGGTCGATAAGCTCATAATTGAAAGTACCGTCCCAATGGTGGCATTGTCAAATCCTTTATGTAGTAAATATACAGAAACAAAAGCAAACATCGAGGCAAACATTGAAAAATAAAAGAATTGACTCGCTATATATTTAATATTTAGTTGTCTGGTCATCTTATTTCCTTCCTTTTAAAGAATTAAAATTAATTGTTCTCAAAAACTATTTTACCAGAAGAGTCTTTTGAATGATACGTTTTCAAAAGACATTAAATATTTAGCATTATTTAAAGGAATCCTTACTATTTTCACATTTTATTATACCCTTTAGGCGGATGCGTTTTTCCGTCCTTCAAATTTATTTTTTAGGGACAGTGGCCCTCGCTTCCTTCTCACCTTTAACCAAATAAAAAGACATCACATCTCTAAAGCTGCAATGTCTCTATTTAATAAATTATTCCTTTTATTCTTCTCCATTTAAAATGAATTTCTCAATCACTTCGGCAATGGCACTTTCGTTATGGTTTGCTTCAGTAACATAATCCATTTTTTCTTTTAATTCAGGAACCATATTTTGGACACCGATTGCCAAGCCAGCTGTTTCAAGCATTGGAAGATCGTTAAAGTTATCTCCTATGGCGATGGTTTGACTGATGTCTAATTCCAAATGGTCTGCTAAGAAGGTAATTCCTGCACCTTTATTTACACCTTTATCGTTAAATTCGATATAACGATTGCTGGAATAAGTGATATCACTATTTTGTGTGATATCTTTTAAATCTTCTTCAATTTGGTTGAGGTAATCACGATCGGTATTCATATAAAGAACTTTTGCGATGGCTTGATCTTTTAAAAAATCTATATTTTTATCAGAGATTTCAATGACTTCCATTTTAGTTTCGAGATGTTTTCTTTCTTCTTCGACTAAATTATAAACATAAACGTCTTCTTGGGTATAAACATGAATCGCTACATCATAATCTTGGCCTCTTTTATATAATTCAGAAGCAAGGTCAAACGAGATTCCTTGGAAATGAAGCAGGTGATTATCTTTATTTTCAGTCACTGCCCCTCCATTAAATGAAATCACATATTCATCCTTTTTATTTTGTAAACCAATTTCTTCAAGTGTTCCTTGTACGGTAGCGTAGCCACGGCCAGTAGCTAATACAAATTTGACCCCTTGAGCATCCGCTTTTTGAATCGCTTCAATATTTTTTGAAGAAACTTTATTTTCAGAATTTAGCAAGGTTTCGTCTAAATCACAAGCAATTAATTTGTACATAAGTCATCCTCCATGTATTTATAATTTTCCTCTTATAACAGAATCTAGAATGTTTTCTATAGGCACCATATCCGACTGTTCAGCGAGCGTAAGAATAATTACTTCTTTGTCAGGAATCACTATGAGAAATTGACCATCTGTTCCCCGACCAAAGAAAATAGAGTACTTAGTTAACCAAGTACCGTAACCATAGCCATACCTTCTCAATAAACGGTTCGGCATATCTTCCTCTTCCGTACGAACTCTAAGGGTCAACATCTTTTCAAGCCAATCTTTCGTTAAGAGGTCTTTTCCTTCCAGTCTTCCATCATTTAATAATAACTCACCAAATTTCATTAAGTCTTCTGGCAACAACCATAAGCGAGTGGCTCCTGCAAGATAAGGGCCATATTTTTCCCATATAAATGTTTCAATTCCTAATGGGTGAAACAACTCTCTTTCCATAACTGCCAACAAATCTTCTTGCAAAAACTCTTGTAAAACGGCGCTTAATAAGTAAAAACCTGCATTGGAATATAAATAATATTCACCTGGTTCATGGACAATCGGGTAATTGACTAAAAAATTGACAAAGTCTTTATCTTCCATCCCTTCAATATCTTGGCGCATTAATAACACATCGTCATAGCCAATGGTGTGAGTTAACAGATGCTTAATCTGCACCTTTTCCAACTTTTCAAGATTTTCAGCACTTTCAAGATTTACTGCTTCTTTAATGATCGGGTAAATATAGGTTTCTTCATGAATCTCAGGATAGTTTCCTTCTTCAGATAATCGAATAAGGACGCCTAAAAAAACAGTCAGAATCGTTTTACTCAAACTCCGAACGTCACTCATGCCCTTTTCTGCCTTAAAAGAATATAAAAATTCTTGATCCTTTTGTTTAATCATTAAATTATTCATCTTTAAAGGGTGTTTTTCATTATCTACCGTTTCTTTAAATTGCTGTACTATCTCATCAAAGGTTGTCTGATCCATTTCAAATTCTCCTTTTGACCTGTTTCTTCTTATAATAGTAACATATTTACAATATAAGGTATATTTCTAGGAGAACTATCCCCAGCCACTTCCTCATATACAAGAAAAAGAACGAACGTCTTTTCCAAGATCGCTCGTCCTTTATTCATTTTTCCATTAAGATAATTTAGCTAAAGTTTTTTCTTGTTCTGCTTTTACTTCTTCAAGTAACTCAGGATTTTCTAATAAGTCTAAGGCAACTAAAGCAATTCCCGTGGCGGCATGGACAAGTCCTTTTTCTCCCTCTTTAGAAATCGTTGCATCCGCTAATTCTTTCGTATGAGCCCCAATATTATCAGGAACAATTTTAATGTTTCCTTGAATGGTCGGGCATTTATAACTGACAGCCCCTACATCCGTTGAACCAGCAGCGACTTCATTTACGGGACGAATTTCTTCGACGCCAAGTGCTTGATATTTCTCGGTCAAAAGATTGGCCAACTTGTAGTTAATAACTGTATCTTCATATGGACATTCATACTCTGAAACTTCTACTCGTGTTCCATTCGCTTCACTTATCCCTTTAACCATTTCAGTCGCTTTTTCACTCACTTCTTTGGCATAACTCATGGTAGGTGCTCGGAAATAATATTCTAACGAAGCATAATCCGGAATCACATTTGCCGCTTCGCCTCCATCTTTAATGATGCCATGAATGGACGTATGAGGTTTAATATATTGTCGCAATAAATTAATCTGCACAAAACTCATTGCTGCCGCATCGAGCGCAGAGATCCCATCATAAGGTATCGCCGCATGAGCTGACTTCCCAAAAAACTCAAATTTCAACGGCATCAAAGCACTAGAACGTGCGCCCACTCCATTTTCATTTCCTGGATGAACCATCAGAGCTACGTCAACCTCATCAAAGACACCCGCTTCAGCCATCGATACTTTCCCGCCAAAATTCTCTTCTGCCGGCGTTCCAACGACCAAAACTTTTCCACCATATTCGTCAATCACTTCTTTTAAAGCTTCACCCGCCGCCACGCCAATCGCAGCAATTAAATTATGTCCACAACCATGGCCAATTTCTGGCAAAGCATCGTATTCGCACATAAATGCGATTGTCGGACCTGGTTTACCTGTATCATAAGTACCCAAAAAACCTGTAGGAACAACATAGCCAGCTTCCGTTTCAAAACCTGCTTATTTCAAATAATGAACCAATAACTTCATGGATTCAAATTCTTCGTTTCCTATTTCTGGATGGTCATATAAAGATTGCACAATCTCCATATACCCTTCTAAATGATCTTTCACCGAATCGACAATTATTTGTTTTGTCTCCATTTTAACCCCACGCTTTCTTTAACCTTTGGATTTTTTATTCTTCAATCGCATCTTTAGATAAATTAACCGCATCCGTATGCCACTCTTCAAGCTTTCCATTTTCCTTATTTTCCGTAATGACTTTATTGGCAAGTTCAATCAACGACTGGTACTCTTCTCCCTTCGGAAACGCGATAACGTTGGTGCTATATAATCGTTCAGGATCTAAATCAAAGTCTGCTTGCGGTAAAATCATTAAATTAGGAAAGCTCTTAAGCATCGGTTCAGCTGAAGAGGTAGCTACGACCATTCCATCAATATCCCCTTCATTTAGAGCAGCTAGACCAACATCTAAGGTACCATATTGTTTAATGTTTGCTTCCTCTGTTAAGTTTGCCGCTAACTCAAATTGAATAGAACCTCCTTGAGCGCCAAAAATGAGATCGGCTTCTTCAATTTCCTCTAGTGAATCAAATTTTTCAGCCATATCTTTTTGCATCATAAGGCCTTGGTAACCTAACGTAGATTCTTGCAAATATCCTTCAGAAAAATCCATGACATCCGCTCGTTGTTCTGTAAAGGTAAAGCCAGAAATTCCCATATCCACCGAACTAGATTGAACATTGGCAATGACTCCATTAAAATCAGTAGCTCGAATATTTAAGTCTACCCCTATTTCATCCGCAATAGCTTGAGCGAGCGCAATATCACTTCCTGCAATTTGACGGTCTCCATTTTCATCTAAGACATAAAACTCAAGTGGTGGATAATCTGGGGATGTTCCAATCGTTAATTCCCCCGCTACTTTAATATCTTCTAATTTATCGCCTGAACCTTCTGATTGGCCAGTTCCCCCACAAGCAACTAGTACAAAACTAAATAACAAAGCTACGAATGGGAAAATTAATTGTTTATTTTTTATTTTCATAGGAATCCTTCTCCTTCTACTCTATCTTTTATTTAATAGTCAATTTTATCTAAAAAGACCTTTGTTCGTTCGTGTTGCGGATGATTAAAAATCTGATTCGGTGTGCCTTCTTCAACAACTACCCCTTCATCAATGAATAGGACGCGTGTAGCGACTTCTTTAGCAAAATTCATTTCGTGTGTGACGATCACAATTGTCATATCACTTTCTACTAAGTCTTGAATGACAAGGAGAACTTCTTTAACCATTTCGGGATCAAGGGCTGAAGTCGGTTCATCAAACAACATGACTTCTGGATTCATCGCTAATGCTCGTGCAATGGCTACTCGCTGTTGTTGACCGCCGGATAAATTATTAGGAAAAGCATCTATTTTATCCGCTAAGCCCACGGTTTCAAGTAATTGTTCTGCTGTTTTAATCGCTTCTTCAGGTGTTTGTTTATTTCTTTTAATAGGCGCTAAGATAATATTTTCAAGAACCGTTAGATGAGGAAATAAATTAAATTGTTGAAAAACCATTCCTATATTTTCGCGTAATTCATTAATTTGAGCATCTTTCAAAGCTCTATCTGTTAACGGTTGGTTTTTAAAAGAAATTTCTCCACCCGTTGGCATTTCCATGAGGTTCATACAGCGCAGAAAAGTTGATTTCCCAGAACCCGAAGGACCAATGATAGCCACTACTTCTCCTTTTTTTATTTCTGTGGAGATCCCTTTTAACACGTCATTTTCACCATAACTTTTTTGTAGATTATGAATGTTAAGCATATCTGTTTAACCTCTTTTCTAATTGCTTCATCAAATAACTAAGTGAATACGTTAAAGCATAATAAATAATTCCAACCACAATTAATGGTTCAAAAATCGAATACGTGGAGGCTTTAACAATATTGCTGGTATACATGACGTCAAAGACACCAACTGTGGAAACAATCGAAGACTCTTTAATCATAGTAATAAATTCATTTCCAAGACCTGGAAGAACCGTTCGAATTGCTTGGGGAATGATGACGGAAAACATGGTTTCACTTTGGCTTAGCCCTAAAGCTCGTCCCGCTTCGATCTGTCCTTTGTCTACTGCCTCAAGTCCTCCCCTTAAAATTTCACTAACGTAAGCGCCCGAATTGATGGCCAAAGCAATAACCGCTGTTATAAATTCCCGTGAACCATACGTTCCACCTAAAAATTTAAGACCCGTAAAACTAATACCAAGCATTGGAAAACCATATAACCATAAAAATAATTGCAAAAGCACAGGCGTTCCTCGAACAATATTTGTATAGATGTTAGCCATCCAGTTTAAAATTCTAAAATCCGACATTTTCATTAATACGACCAAAAGTCCAATTAAAGACCCAATAAAGACGGTCGTTAACGATAAAACAATCGTAACGATGGTACCATCTAAGAATGTAGGCATCCATTCCCACACGCGACTAAAATCAATATTAATTGAATTCCCTATAATCATTTTTTGACCCCTCTTCTTCTTTTTTGAAATTTTGTAATGGAAAACAAAAAAAGCCTCGCCCTATATCTTTCGACATAGAGGCGAGACTTCTCCCACGGTACCACTCTAATGAATCTCCGCGTAACACCGTGTAAACTTTAATGTTTGCTTTTAATTCACTCTTTTTTAACCGCTTTGATTGCGGGATTAGTGATTACACTAATCTGTCTCCTAAGTGCGGTTCGATAATGACTGAACAATAGGCTTCCACTCTGTCCTATCTCGCTGGGTTCTTTCAAAATCTACTCTCTTAATCTTCAACAAATTATTAACTTGTTTGAAACTTTACCATTCATTTTTTATTCTGTCAAATATTATTTCATCTATTTCTTTTTTCTGCTGTTCCAATCTATTTTCTTAATCCCCTAGAAGGTTACGTTTTTCAAGCTTTATGACTACGAAGAAAGATTTTTATGCTAAACTAAGGATAAGAAAATAAAAAGAAAGAGGTGTTTTCTATCAAAGGAAATCAAATGTCTTCCTATACCATTGAAGAGCCAATACAATTATTACCTTTTTTAATAAAAACGTTAAACAACAAAAGCCGAAATGCCGTTAAATCTATTCTTACTCGGGGTCAAGTGAGTGTGGATGGTCACACCATTACACAACATAACCATCCGCTCCTTCCAGGACAAACCGTCAATATATTAAGTAATGAAGCGGCTATTCATTTATCTAAACTCGAAGGCATCACTATCTTACATGAAGATGAAGATCTTATTATCATTAATAAAGAAGCAGGACTTTTATCTATGGCCACCAGTCGTTCAAAAGATTGGGATGCTTATCGACAGTTGACGGATTATGTAAAAAAATACAATAGAAATAATCGGATTTATATTGTGCACCGATTAGATCGAGACACTTCTGGCGTAATGGTTTATGCTAAAACAGAAGCTGCCAAAAACAAGCTGCAAGATCATTGGCAAGATCGAGTAACTAAAAGAATGTATACTGCTGTGGTTGAAGGAAATGTAACAAAAACCGAGGGCACCATCTCTTCTTGGTTAAAAGAAAATAAAGCCATGAAGGTTTACTCCACTTCTGATCAAAAAGAAGGGAAACATGCAGTGACCCATTATACTAAAGTAGGCGGGAATGCTTCGTATTCATTATTAGAAGTCGAACTGGAAACAGGCCGAAAAAATCAAATCCGTGTCCATATGCAAGATATCGGACATCCTGTGGTAGGCGATAAAAAATATGGTGCGACTAAAAACCCTATTCGCCGATTAGGTCTACATGCTACTACCCTGTCTCTTTACCATCCAACGACAGATCAACTTGTTCAATATACAGTAAGACCTCCTGAAAATTTCATTAAACTTATTCAGTGAAATATTTAATTTAGAAATTTATTCTTTCTAAACGTTTTGAAGAACTCTTTCTTCAAAGCGTTTTTTTACGTTTTCTATACAAAAGAAAGAATATTCATTTATTTACAGACTTTTATTTCTATTTTTGTGTTTTATTTTAGGAGAGTTTTTAATCGGTTTCGTTTGAGTAAAAAACATAATGTGTTAAAATTTTTATAGGTACAAATAAACAGTCGAAGGAGGAACGTTTATGGTAAATATCATTTTGGCAAGCCATGGGGAATTTGCAGAAGGTATTTTACAATCTGCACAGATGATCTTTGGCGAACAGGAACAAATTGTAGCAGCAACACTCATGCCAAATGAAGGACCAGATGATTTAAAGGCCAAGCTGGATGAGGCCGTTGATTCATTTGGAGAAGATGCCGAGATATTATTTATGGTTGATTTATGGGGAGGTACGCCATTTAACCAAACCAATATCCTTTATGATCATTTAGGCGAAAAATCTGCGATTGTCGCCGGCTTAAATCTCCCGATGTTATTAGAAGCCCTAGGCGCACGGATGGGAATGGAAACTGCACATGAACTCGCTAGTCACATCATTTCAAAAGAAGCGATAGGTATTCGTGTAAAACCTGAAGAACTACAGCCTCAGGAAGAAGTTGCCACAGAAACAGAGGATGGACAAGAACAAGCCGTGGGGTCGTTAGAGCCAGGTACAGTACTTGGAGACGGAAAAATTGATTATGTTCTCACTCGTGTAGATACTCGTTTATTACATGGGCAAGTTGCGATTAATTGGAATAAAGCAACTAACCCTACACGTATTATTGTTGTGAATGACACCATCTCCAAAGATGAAATGCGAAAAACATTACTGCAACAAGCCGCACCACCAGGGGTCAGAACAAATGCGATTCCTATTCGAAAGCTTGTTGAAATTAATGATGATCCACGCTTTGGCGCTACAAGAGCTATGCTATTATTCGATAATCCTCAAGATGTTTTGGAAGCCGTTGAACAAGGTGTCGACATTAAAGAAGTCAACTTAGGATCTATGGCACACGCAACAGGTAAACGAATGATCAACAAAGCGCTTTCTGTTGATGAAGAAGATGTAAAAACATTTAAAGCCTTAGAAGAACACGGAGTTACTTTTGATGTTCGTATTTTACCTGGTGATTCAAGAGAAGATCTCGATTCACTCTTGCGTAAAGAGGACTTAATCTAAAAGGAGGCAATCACATGGTAGATTTAAACTTTATACAAATACTGCTTATTTTAATTGTGGCATTATTCGCTGGATTCGAAAGTGTGTTAGATGTTTTTCAACTCCATCAGCCTATTATTACCGGGGCGTTGATCGGGGCTATTACTGGAAACTTAACCGCTGGATTAATTTTAGGAGGTTCCCTTCAGCTGATTGTATTAGGCTGGATGAATATCGGAGCAGCTCAAGCACCGGATGCAGCGATTGCTGGTGTTGTGTCTGCAATCTTAGTCTTGGTTAAAGGAGCTTCAAACTCTGAAGGAATTGCTATTGCGATCCCTCTAGCCATTGCTGGGCAAGTTCTTACTATTTTTGTTCGTACAATGGCAGTAGGTTTAGGGCATTATGCCGATCGAAAAGCTGAAGAAGGAAATATACGTGGTGTGGAAGTTGCGAACTTGACGGGATTACTTTTACAAGGACTTCGTGTAGCTCTTCCAGCTGCAGCGGTTATTGCAGTTCCTGCAGAAACCGTTACAGCAGCCATTGAAGCTATTCCTGATTGGATAACTGGTGGACTGGCCGTTGGCGGTGGAATGATTGTTGCGGTAGGTTATGCCATGGTTATTAATATGATGGCTTCAAAAACCACTTGGCCATTTTTCTTTATCGGTTTCGCTTTAGCAGCCGTTACGGAACTTAACTTAATTGCTATGGGAATTATCGGACTTTCTTTAGCCTTTATTTACGTTCAAATCGCACCAGAATTTAATCAAGGTTCTGGAGGAGGCGGCAGCAGTGGCGGTTCAGTTGATGATCAATTAGATGATATTTTAGAAGATTATTAAGTCTAGTGGTATATAGTCAAGTGGAAAAACAATAAATATTTGCCAAGAAAAGTGAATTTTGAGCGCACTGAACTAAGCCCCTAAAAAAGCAATTTTTTTAGGAACGTTCAAAGGAAGTCGTCAAATAACATTCGTGTTATTTACTTTATCCGCTCCTTTGGTGGCGCATAAAGTTGGTGGTTGCGTAGTAGGACATCCACCAGACGCACAAGTTTTCTTGCGGTTAAGACAATGGCACGTTTGTGTTTATGTTTAGGGGTTTCATCGTATTTCTTTTGATAGTATGCCCGATAATCGGACTCATAACGTCTTACGGAGTTGGCGGCTTCAACTAAGTAATAACGTAAGTAGCGGTTACCCCTTTTGGCGAGATAGGTATTGTCTGATTTCATTTTTCCGGATTGCTTATGCGGCCAGAATAGACCAGCGAACTT
>NZ_FQUF01000029.1 GCF_900129085.1 Atopostipes suicloacalis DSM 15692 | reverse complement strand
ATGTGTTTTGCAATAGAGAAGTACATAGTTTTGCAACGAAAAGTACACAATGTTGCCACCCAATATTTTCCATTTAATTATTCTATTTTAGATAAAGCATTTTTCAAACGATAGCTTTCTCCTGTAAAGGTTAGTATATGCGCGTGGTGAATAAGGCGATCCACCAGCGCCGATGTGAGGCGCGGATCGATAAATACTTTATTCCAACTGCTAAACTCTAAATTTGATGTAATGATAATACTTTTTGTCTCATACCAATCACTTATCAGTTGAAAAAGTAATTCTGAACCATTTTTATTAAACGGTACATAGCCCATCTCGTCCAGAATGATCAGTTGAACACGATTAAATCGCTTCTTAAATCGTTCTAGTTGTCCATTTTTCCATGCCTTTTCTAACTCAATGACAAGATCACTAACACGCCAGAATCTTGTTTCAATACCTTCTTGGCAAGCTTTGTAACCAAGTGCACTCGCTAAGTGCGTTTTTCCGGTGCCTGGGGCACCAATACAGACAACATTCTGATTTGACTGAATAAAGTCTAATGAAGTTAACTGCTCCTTCGTCTGATTATCTTGTACGCGAATTTGATCATGCCATTCAAACATTTCCAATGTCTTATGATTTGAAAACTTTGCCTGTTTAATTAAACGCTGGATTCGTCGCTGTTCCTTTGCCTCTACTTCATGAATCAATAATTTAAGTAACCATTCTTCTTTATTTGAATCTTCAATTGAATCAATAAGACTAGGTACACGACTTAATCGTAATTCTTGGCAAACCGATTCTAGGGTATGACTCATACGCTCACCTCCTTAGAAGGAGAATGCGTCAAGGCATCATATCCTTGCCAATTCACATCACTAATACTTTCTTCATTTTCTTCAGTAACGAGCTCATAGAACCGTTCGTTTACTTCTACCATCGTGTGATTTACAAGTAACTCCAATAATCGATTAATTCTTTGATAAAGTAATCGGAAATCATCAATTCTTAAATACGCTTGAATCCTACCAGGAAGATATTTCCAATAACGAGAATAAGTTATTTTAGATAAACGTTGTTTCCAATCCTTAAGGATTGTATGCCAGTCAATCGCTCGTTTTTTATATAAATATGAACGGAAATCCTCCTGGATTAATTCTCCATTTTGAGTGACAATACGATACTTATCCCACGTGAGATAAGCATATAAGTTACCATGGCGCCATGAATTATGAATATGTATGAAAGTATTATCCAGTTTGATTTCATTTAGTTTATTGGCGCGTATCATAATTTCTTTAAATACTGGATAATCTTCATCAGGTAATGCCAGACAAACTTGTTTTTCTTCTTGCCACAAACTTTCAATTATTTGTATTTTTTCGTAATGCTTTTCTTGACGTTTCTCAATCATTTTTTCTTCTAAATCATGATTGAGAGAAGTAAAGTCTTTCATTTTTGGTGTCTCCGAGAAGAAGTTATATCTCACATAGCCGACTTTATTTTCCACACTACCTTTTTCATGTCCACTAGCAGGATTACAAACCTGTACTTCAAACCCATAATGCATCGCAAACTGTTGGAATTCATCCGTTAAGATGGGATCCTCAAATTTTGATTTTGGTTTAACAACAGCCGTTGTCATATTATCAATTCGAATTTTGCGAGGCACACAACCCATTTGGTTAAAAAGTTGTTTCATCCCCGTTAATAGACATTCTTGGTTTTCGCTTGGTAAAGCTACAGCGAATCCGGCATTACTATAGGGTGTACTCAGTACTAGCGCCTTAACGTCCTTAAATGACCCTTCATGTTCAACTTCCATCGTTCCAAAATCAAGTTGAGCCTCAGCTTGGGGATGTTCCAAGCGTTCGTAGCCAGCACTTGGCAAATCATTATGATGTGTACTTTTCCATTCCTGCACAAAATTACAAACGGTCCGATAAGATCCTAAAAAACCTAGACCTTTTAATGATTTATAATAATTTTTATTGGTTCTTCGTTTCTTTTTAGTAAGACGATAGTCTTCTTCTAACCATAAGGAAACGATATCTCCCCATCCTTCATCGTACATCATCCCTGATTTTTTCGGTATCTTTTCTTCAGGAAGGATTGCATTATCCGCATATTTTTTAGCTGTGCGCCAATTGATACCTAAGGTATCAGAAATTTCATTGATTGATTTATCGTGATTATTCCGTAGATTTTTGATAGTCTTAATGTCGGTCATTGTTAGCATCCTTTTCTACCTCCAAGTTAAGCGTCGTAACTTAAACTTTAGAGGATTATTGGGAGGCTAACAAGGCCTTTTTTTATTTCTAGGTTATGTACTTTTCCGTTGCAATCTTCTGTATTTTTATATTGCCACAAACAACTAAAGAGGAGTGGATGTAGTGAAGCGTTTTTTCACATTGCTTTTTGCTATTTTATTCATGACAGGTTGTAGTTCTACTGAAACAAAAATTGAAGAAGCTACCGCTGGATATTTAGATGAAGGATATAATACTACAGAGGTGAATGTGATTTCAATAGAAAAAGAAAAAGTAAATGTACCTTTTATAGTTTATGCTTTAGATAGAGCCTTTAACGGGAAAAATTATGATGTAGAGATTGAAGTAGGAGATTCTATTTCTACAGAGATGACTGGCTGGGTGAATAATCGTGAATTAGCTTTAAGAAATAATAACTATATTTTAAGAAAAGATGAACAACTTAGAGAACGCAGTGAAACTTACCAAAATAAATTAGATGAATTACTTGAAATGGGAATTCAAGTTGAGAAGGCAACTGAAGGTCATGAATATAAATTATATAATGAAGGTATTCGATTGATTAACTTTGAAATCGAATCGGAAAATGAAACTTTCAATGGGGAAGAAATATATCAGTTGCTAACTGACTTGTCTGAGGAAATTTTAGAAAATATTGATACAACCGTTGAATTAGAATTAACGCTACCTGTCAAAGCTTATCGTTCTTATGAAGCTCAAGGAGAGGCAGAGCATTCGATTACAGAACAAGAAGCAGAGATAAAAATTCCTTATGAGGAAGATAGAAAAGTGATTGATCGACTAAATTCTACGTTAACTGCTGCTAAATTAAATCATCAATTTGATGAAGATTTAATTGAAAAAATACAAGAGTTAGATCTAGTATTTGTGGAGTCCACATTGAAGGATCGAGTGGATCAAGCAGATACAGAGTTTATCCATGAGATATCTTTCGTGAATTCAAGTGAAATAAAAGATGAGACCATTTTAGAATTAATGAATTTATTGAGGGAAGAGAGCTACCATAAATCTTATATTACTTTTATCAACCGGCCTAATGGTGAAAGACTCAACCAAGTAGATAAAATCCAAACGATTGAAGATATTGAAAACTATTTTTGAAAATAAGTAAATAGGTAGCTTAAAGTCTAAAAAAATGACTGTAGCAGCTAAGGGTATCTAACATTTTTTTGAAGCTTATTTTTAACCTAATGAATAAAAATATTTATTCCAGTACCGAGTGTTACAAACTCAATGTATAGGAAACTATTTAAAGATATAATAAAATACTCCAAAGTAAAATTGGTATGGTAAATTAAAAGCATAAAAGACTCGTAAATATATTTTTAAAGCAAATAAACCTCTGCTTCGAGATATTTACTTTGATTTCGAGATAACTAGATGATATAATAATTACTGTACTTAAGAAATAAAGAATAATTTATAATTTAAAAGGAGAATGATTAAGTGTCAGCATTAACAGAATTAACTAAAAATCGTCGTTCACAGTATGTGATTGGAAATAATACGGACTTAACAAATGAAGAAATTGTTGAGCGTATTACTAAAATTGTTCGAGAAGTTCCTTCAGCAAGTAATAGCCAAACTACTCGAGTCGCCTTCGTATTTGGAGATAAAAACGTTGAATTATGGGATCACATCCTAGATGTTCAAAAAGACGTTTTACAAGGTGACATGTGGGAAAGAATGTCTGGTGTTATGGAAGGTGCTAAAAATGGCGTTGGAACGATTATCTTTTTTGAAGATCTTGAAGCAGTAAGAGAAATGCCAACAAGTCCTTCGAGAGTAGAAGTTTACAAACAAAATAACGACGCCAATGTCCAATATGCTACTTGGTTAGCTTTAACGGAAATGGGCTTAGGTGGAACATTACAGCATATGAATGTTGGTTATGAACAAGGATTTGATAAATCGGTTAAAGAATTATTAGGACTACCAGAGCACTGGGAAATGCAAGCTCAAATGCCATTTGGCTCTATTGAAGGCGATCCTGGAGAAAAAGAATATATCGAAGACAGTGAACGTGTACGTGTAATTGGAGAGTAAATAAAACACATAGATCTCATAAAAGTACTTCCTTTAAGGGAGTACTTTTTTAATATGGATTTATTTTAAAGCTTTACCAGAACTTATTTGCCAAATATAAACTTAATATTATAGAAAATCTAGTAAAAAATGATAAAATATTATAATATGAATTAGATCAAATCGTTGTTGCTCCTTTTCCTAAAGAGAATCGATTTCTTAGGTAATGAATAATTTGATTTATTCTGGATCTGTTTTCTTGTATGAAAAATTTGTTTTTGTTAGTTTAACAATGGTTAAAAGAAAGGAAGCTCATTTATCTATGAATTGGTTATTGCTGGGTCAGATTTTTTTGATTAATTTATTGTATATCACATTAAACACGATTCGGGTCATTTTGACGATGCGGGGTTATCGTAAAGTGGCTCCCTTAATTGCGGTTATTGAGGTGACTATTTACACGGTTGGTTTATCGATGGTCATGCAATATTTATCAAATCCTATTTACTTGGTTGCGTATGCTTTAGGATTTGGCGTGGGAATTTATACAGGAATGATGATTGAAGACCGTTTGGCCCTAGGCTACTCTGTGGTTCATATTATTACAAATACCGTCGATCACTCACTTGCTGACAATCTTCGATCAATAGGGTATGGTGTGACAATAGAATCGGGTTATGGACGAGATGGAGAACGGCTTATCTTAACAGTTATCGCGCCGCGTTCTACAGAAGCACGTCTTTATAAAGAAATTGATGAACTTAACCCGACTGCTTTTTATTATTCATCCGAAGAAAAGTATATTCGTGGTGGTTTCTTAACGAAGAAAATCAATCAACAGAAAATCGAAGAAGCTCCATTACCTGAGGAAATATTATCGAATCAAGAAGAATTTATGTCAAAAGAAGACTATCAAGAAGAGATGTCTGAGACCGATTAGTTTGTTATAATGAAGTACTCTCATTTCAATTGGGAGTACTTTTTCTAATACAATGGATTGAATGGATACAAAGTTGGAGGAAATTAAATGAATTTTAAATTGTTAGAAACCTTTATCGCTGTAATTGATCATCAAACGATGTCCCGAGCAGCGGAACATCTATTTACTTCACAGCCAAATGTTTCTATGATGATTATGAAGTTAGAAGATTACTTTAGTACAAAACTTTTTTATCGAACGTCAAAAGGTCTGCAATTAACCCCTGTTTGAAGTAACTTGGACACTTTGCGCGAAAAATTATTCATGATTTAAATGAAATGAATCAACAAATGTTTTCGCAAAAACGTTCTTTACGTATTGGCAGTAGTGTGACAGTAGGACATTATCTATTGGATAACTATTTACAAGTAGTGAAAACAACGATGCCAAATCTTCATTTTGATATAATGATTTCTAATACAGAAAGTATTGAAGAAGCCATTCTTGCAAATCATTTGGACATTGCGATTGTAGAGGGTATTGTTGAATCTTCAAGAGTTTGTCAAGTTGATCTGGAAGAAGACGAGTTAGTCGCTGTTTTAAGTGCGGATTATCCCATTGAACAGCCAATTACCCAGTTGCAGGATTTAAATTTGCTTCCCTGGATTGCTAGAGAAGAAGGTAGCCATCGTCGGAATCAATTTGAACTGGATTTGAAAGAGAGAAAAATTCATCCAAAAGTTGTCTTTAGCGCAACGAATCTGGATACCATTCTACAGGCTGTTGAGCATCAATATGGATTTGCTGTGTTGTCAAAGTTTGCTTTTGAAGAGGCACAAAAAAAGCAAAACCTAGAAAGACTAAGTTTTGCTGACTATCATTGTCCACGCTCCATTCGAGCCATTTATCGAAAAGATGTTGAAAAAGATCCTTTGATTAAAGGTGTATTACATTGCATTCAAAGCGACTTGCAGAAGGGTTCCGATTACGCCAGTTCCGAGAATAACACTGACGGCACTGGGCTTCTTTTTTCGAAGGATGTAGAACCCGGCGATAAATAGTCCAAACTCCAACCATCTGAATTGACTGAATGTTGCTTGCGTGAAATCTGTGTTAAATAGAGCCAAAACCAAAATGGAAGCTCCGGCACTAGCAATCAATGCTACTACAGCAGGGCGAAGTGCCCCTAATACTGTTTGAACGCCTGAAAAATTTTTATATTTATAATAAAAATAAGCAAGTGTCAAACAAATTATAAAGGCTGGAATAATAGCGCCAATGGTACAAACTATTGCTCCAATCGTACCATAGACTCGTTGTCCAACGAAGGTTGCGGAATTGATTGAGATCGGACCAGGTGTCATTTCAGCAATGGTAATCAAGTCTGTAAATTCAGACATTGTCATTAATTGATGAGTGTTGACAATTTGTTCCTGGATCAATGGGATGGCAGCATAACCCCCACCTACACTGAAAAGCCCAACTTGTATAAAACTAACGAATAGAGTCCACAGAAGTCCCATTGTCTTTCTCCTTTCTCAAGTCCAAATAAACGGTCACTAAGCCAATCGCAAGACAAGTAAAAATAATGTACATTGCGCCTACATTAAAGAAATATGTACCGATAAACGCCAACAACATAACAACGATGTAGACAATGTTTTTCGTATCTAATACATGTTTTCCAAGATCCACAACCACATCTAAAATAACAGCGGCTACGCCTGCACGCATGACTTGCAAAGCAATCGCGATGATTTGATTGCTTTTAAATTGAGTATAAAAGACAGAAATTAACGAGATAATGACAAACGGGGGAAGGATTGTTCCAAGGATGGCAACGATACTCCCTAAAATTCCAGCCATTCGATACCCTAAAATCACACTAGCATTTACTGGGATCGGACCGGGACTGGATTGGGCGATTGCTGTAATATCTAACATTTCTTCTTCTTCCAGCCATTCCAATTCTTCTACAAATTTTTTATTATAAAGTGATACAATGACGAATCCTCCGCCAAACGTAAAAGCACTCAGCATAAAGGTTGAGGTAAATAGTTTCCATAACTTATTTTCTTTCATGATTTTTCTCTCCTTTAGAAGTAATTTACCAATTCTAGGGGATGATGTGAAATACAGATTCCTTATAGCCCCTATAAATACCTTCCACAAATGTGTTCGTCGCACTCGTTCTTTTTTCTAAATTATAAATGCGATAAAGATAAATAAAATAAGGAATTCTCTATTTTATTCAATGAAACAGGAAATTGCGTATTCGTGTTGTCCGGTATCGATTACATATGTTAGAGTATATTTCCGGGAAAATTTAAGAAAGGGAGTGAAAAAAATAGGGGGTGTATGAATGGTTTATTCAGAAGATTTGAAATATATTTTGTAATTTGAGCAATATAAGAGATATAAAAAAGCAAATTGAAAGAGTAAACCACGAGAAACTGAACAAAGCCTATACATGTTATGAGCCAAAAAATGAGTAAAAAGCAGGTAGAAGAAAAAACTAAAAATGTATCCAGACGCTATAATCGAATATTTATACTTCGCTATTATACAGTCGGATTATTTTTTATAAACCTATACTGGTTTTTAATGTCCATCCTGAGTCAACACTGGGGAGCTATTATACCCTTTTCATTATTAATGTTTTCAGGCGTTGCATATAGTGAACAATTAAGGTTTGCAACTAGTAAACAGGATAAATTTTTATTGTCAAGAAACAAAGTATATTTTTCAGTACAATTAGTGACTATGATTTTTTTATTTCTTTCGTTGTTTCATCAAGGAGTTTTTAATTGGTTTTTCCCATTTTTCGTTTTTAATTCTCGTCTAAGACTCATACTGGGAGGTTCTTATGTATTGGGAATTTTATTATGTCTTCTTTGCGTAAAAAGAATTAAAAACGTTTCGATGAATAAAGATAAGTATTATTTAAAATATGAAAAGTAATTATTTCAAAATGTAGAAAGAGTGGAAACTATGAATCAAAAAGCAAATGATTTTATGAATGCGCTTGAAGAAAAGTTTATGGGGCCTTTAGGAAATTTTTCTCAAACGAAATTTGTTAGAGCAATCATGAATACTGGGATGGCAACCATACCCTTTACTATTGTTGGATCAATGTTTTTAGTGTTGAATGTTTTACCGATGACTTTTCCAGCTCTAGAAGGTTTCTTTAATGCAACATTTTTTAGATTTAGTGATTTATACATGTTGGCTAACAAAGCAACGATGGGTATTTTAGCCTTATTTTTCGTTATTATTTTAGGTTATGAATATACAAAAACCTATATACAAGACGAAAAATTAAATTTAGATCCTTTAAACGGTGCGCTATTATCCGTAATGGCCTTCTTTATGGTCATCCCTCAAATTGTTTTCGAAGATGGCTATATGACTTTAGTCAATGTAATGGATGATTCTTCTCAAGTGATAAATGGTTTGGACATTGGTGCGGATGGAATTACCCGATTAGGTACAATGGGTATTTTTTCAGGGATTATAATGGCTATCGTGGCTGTTGAAATTTATAGAATTAGTGTCCAAAAAAATTGGACAATTAAAATGCCGGAAGCTGTTCCTCAAGGAGTTTCTAAAGCTTTTACCGCATTGATTCCAGCATTTCTTGTCGCTTTAGTCATTATTATTTTACAAGGAATTTTAGTTGCCCTTGGAACAGATATTTTCCAATTAGTTGCTATTCCTTTTGGCTTTGTCACAAACATCGCAAATAGCTGGGCTGGATTAATGCTTGTTGTTTTCTTACTTCATGCTTTATGGATTGTAGGAATTCATGGAGGAACCATTATTACATCATTAGTAGCGCCTATCACTTTAGCGAATATGCAAACAAATGTTGAAGGAGCAGTTATTCCTTTTGCAGGAGATATTTGGAATGTCTTTATCCACTCAGGAGGCTCAGGAGCTACTCTTGGCTTAACGATTTGGATGGCTTTCCGTGCAAAATCAGAACAATTAGGAGCTTTAGGAAAAGTTTCTATTGTCCCTGGGATCTTTAACATTAATGAACCTGTCATTTTTGGGATGCCGATTCTTTATAACCCAATTATGGCCATTCCATTTATTATTGCACCAATGGTTACGGCAACGATTTCTTATGTGACTATTAATATTGGTTTAGTTGATCCAATTATTGCGCAAAATCCATGGCCAGCTCCTGTTGGTTTAGGTGCCTTTATTGCGACAGCAGGTGATTGGAAATCGATTGTCTTAGCGGTATTTAATGTCTTAGTCGCCTTTGCTATTTATTATCCATTCTTGAAAATGTATGATAAACGTTTGGTTGACGAAGAGCTGGCGAATATAGCCGAATAAAAATAATTGAAATCAGGAGTTGCTGGATCTATTGATTCGGCAACTTCTTTTTATATATACTATAGATATTCAGTCGATGGTGATAAATCAAAACCATTTTAATAATATAAAAGACAAAAAGTAGGGATAAATATGGACATTCGATTAGCTCAAAAAGAAGATATTCCAAAAATGCGAGAAATTTTTGATTATGGACGTCAAGTTCAACAAGAAAGTGGAAACTTGGATCAATGGGAAGTAGGCTATCCCTCTGAAGAGTTAATCTTAGCGGATATTTCCAAAAAAGCAGCACATGTTTGTGAGGATGAAAAAGGTCGTATGCTGGGAGTGCTCTCAGTTTTTACAACGCCAGATCCAACCTACCAAGAAATCGAAGGCACTTGGTTAAATGAAGAACCTTACGCTACAATTCATCGAATTGCAACAAATGGTAAGAGAAAAGGGACTGGCCAACAGATGATTAAATGGGTTCAAAATCAATATGAAAATGTAAGAATAGATACCCATGAGAAGAATGAACAAATGAAACACGTCGTGAAAAAATTAGGCTTCGAGTATTGTGGCATTATCTATCTAGAAAATGGGGATCCCAGAAATGCTTACCAATATTCTAAAGATTCCTCAAAGTAAGTATTTTTTTGGTCATTTCCAAGGGAGCTATGGTAAAATTTATTTAGACAGGTAAGTGTATGAAACATTTTTCTTCATCATATATTGTATTCTATTTCGTGTTTTACTCAAGGAAATTGAAAGGAAGAGAAAAATGGAAAAAATTGTCCCTCATTTTTGGTTTGAGACGGATGCAAAAGAGGCGGTTGATTTTTATATGTCGTTGTTTGAGGACTCAGAAATACGCACTGTGCAGGAATTAGAAGGAACCCCGTTAGGAGAAAATACTGTTGCCTATGAATTTAACTTAGCGGGTCAACATTTTGCGGCACTCAATGGAGGACCTAACTTTAAGATGAACTCTTCGATTTCCATGACGGTCCATGGTAAAACGAAGGAAGAAGTTCAAATGTTATGGGATGAGCTAGCAGAGGGTGGCCATATCTTAATGCCTCTAAAAGCATATGATTTTAGCGAGTTTTATGGTTGGGTGGAAGACCGCTATGGGTTGTCTTGGCAGCTCATTTATACAGAAGGAAAGAATGATAAGCAAAAAATTATTCCTTCCCTCACGTTTTCGGGAACAGCCACAGGGAAAGCGCGAGATGCGATCACTTATTACACCAATATTTTTCAAAATGGCGAAATATTTGAGGTGCATGAATATGAGAGTGGACAAGCAAGTTCAGAAGAAGCACAAATTGCCCATGCGACTTTTGAAATAATGGGCCTTGAAATGATTGCAGCAGATCATCCCGAAACGGTAGATTATCAATTCAATGAAGGGGTCTCCCTCATGATTTTATGCGTCACTCAAGCAGAAATCGATTATTATTGGGATAAATTATCAGCAGCGATAGAAGCAGAACAATGCGGATGGGTGCAAGACAAATTTGGCGTTTCGTGGCAAATTGTCCCCATGAATTTGTCTGAATTATTAAGTACCGGAACTCGAAAACAAATTAATGCAGTAACCGAAGAATTTTTACAAATGGAAAAAATAAATGTCGAAAGATTAGAGCGAGCTTGGGAAAAAGCTGCCGAATAAAAAAGGGAGCTAAAAGATTTATTTGATATGCTCCTCCTAAAATAGACACTTAAAAAAAGCTACCCTGATAAGATTATCCATCAGATGTAGCTTTTTATAGTCTTTAAAAATCAAAATCGTCAAGATCTTCTTTGTCTTCTTTATCCTTTTCAGGCTTTTCTTTTTCACTTTCTTTATCTGGTTTATTCAAAGCACTTCTCCACCAATTAAACAAGACAATCAAAATAACCGCTCCACCTATGACGAGAAGGACAGGAATCCATGGGCTCTTAGTCACTGTCATAATGCGATCCGCTGTATCTTTAAAGGCTTCGGAGAAATATTCTTCTTCAGTTACATCTTTTGGATAATAATAATCTAAGTAATCAAAAAGAATATTTTCTGCTTCAGAATCCATCAATACCTTTGCTTGAGAACCAGTCACTAAATGATAAGAATACTCATAATCATAAAAATCATAGTTTTCAAAATGAACGAGTAACAAATGGGCTTCATCTGTAAATAATTCATCATATAAGTCATTCGCGAAGGCATCAATTTCATCAGGAGTGGGGTTAGCCTCTCCATCAATATTATCCGTGATGTAGACGAAAGGTTGGATATTGGTTTCGTTATAAAAATGTTTTAATCCATCTTCTAACTCACCAGGATCTCTAATCCAATCGAGATTATCTTGATAATAATCAGTCTCATTGACTAAACCAGCATCGATAGGCTCTCTTTCAATCGTTGAAGAATTAACACGCACAGTTTCTATTACTGTACTGTGGTTGGATCCGGGAATACTACTCCAAGCAAAATTAAAAATGGATAAAAGAACGAGAATGAGGATGAGACTTGGCAAACATCCACAGCCACCTGTCCCACAGCCTCCACGTCTGTAAGGTCTTCTTCCATAACCATATCCACCACCATAACCCCAACCTCCAAAGAAAGGTCTGGGACCAAAGAAACCACCTGGGCGTCTATATCCGCCACCACCGCTTCCACCTGTTGTTCTTCTACCACTAGATGTATTACGACCACCTCGGCCTCGAGATGAACCACCGCCTAAACGACGTCCACCTCCACGGCTTCCGCCAAAAGAACGTCCGCCTCCACGACTTCCACCGAAGCTACCGCCTCCACGACCACCGCCGCCACCACCGCGACCACCGCCTCTAGCCATATAATCACTCCTCTTTTGTAAATCTATTATAAGTTTACCATAAGAAGCACTCATTCGGTAAATGAATTTGTTTTCGATTTTACATATTTTATGGCACAAGATATTCTATCCTCATTTATTTGGATCCAATTTTAGGAATTTCTAGCAGTTAAAAGCGAGTTAAATGCGACTAAGTAACTGATTCTTATTAGTACAGCGTTCTTGGTTAAAGAAAATCGAAATGTCTTGACGTGAGCAGCGTCTTAGTTAAAGAAAATCGAAATGTCTTGACGTGAGCAGCGTCTAGGTTAAAGATAATCAAAATAATTTAACGTGAGAAGTGTCTAGGTTAAAGATAATCGAAATAACTTAACGTGAGTAGCATCTAGGTTAAAGATAATCAAAATAACTTAACGTGAGAAGTGTCTAGGTTAAAGATAATTAAAATGTCTTAACGTGAGAAGTGTCTAGGTTAAAGATAATTAAAATGTCTTGACGTGAGCAGCGTCTAGGTTAAAGATAATCAAAATAACTTAACGTGAGAAGTGTCTAGGTTAAAGATAATCGAAATAACTTAACGTGAGTAGCATCTAGGTTAAAGATAATCAAAATAACTTAACGTGAGAAGTGTCTAGGTTAAAGATAATTAAAATGTCTTGACGTGAGCAGCGTCTAGGTTAAAGATAATCAAAATAACTTAACGTGAGAAGTGTCTAGGTTAAAGATAATTAAAATGTCTTGACGTGAGAAGCGTCTAGGTTAAAGAAAATCGAAATAACTTAACGCAAGCCCCGTCTTTGTTAAAGATAGCAACAATAATTTTAAAAGAAAGTTAAATCACTGTTTAAATAAAGAAAAATGTGCTTAAATGACTTTAGAATAGTGGGAACGCTACGTTTATTTTTCAAACTTAAAGAAAAATTCTTTTTACAAATAATATGAAACGCTTGCAAAAATTTAATAGAACAGTTATAGTTATTTTAATAAAACAACTTGTATGTACAAGTTGGGTATAAACATGCAAGTGAAAAATAAGGAGGAACAGAAATGGCTGATTTTACACAAGATGCACAGAAACTCTTGGAAGAAATTGGTGGTGCCGACAATATTGATGCAGTCTCTCATTGTGTAACTCGTATGCGTTTTGTATTAAAAGACGAAGATAAAGCGAACGTTAAAGCAATCGAAGATATCCCTTCAGTAAAAGGAACATTTACGCAATCCGGGCAATTTCAGGTGATTATAGGAAATCAGGTAGCGGACTTTTATAATGAATTTTCTGAAATATCGGGGGATAGAGGGCGTATCAAAAGATCAAACAAAAGAAGCCGCTAAATCGCACCAAAATTGGTTCCAAAGAGCTTCTTCTGTTATGGCAGAAATTTTTTCTCCCTTGATTCCAGCTATTATTGTTGGTGGGTTAATTTTAGGTTTTCGTAATATTTTAGAAGGTATTGAGCTTCAAGCATTAGGACAATTAGTTGTTGATGGCGCTCCCCAATTTACGTCAGCTGGGACTCCTATTTATAATACGATTGTAGATGTGAATCAATTCTGGGCAGGGGTGAATGATTTCTTATGGCTAATTGCTGAAGCGATTTTCCATTTCCTTCCAGTAGGAATTACGTGGTCAGTTACTAGAAAATTAGGAACAACTCAAATTTTAGGAATTGTCTTAGGAATTACCTTGGTTTCTCCACAGCTATTAAATGCTTATGGAGTCGCAGAGACAGCGGCCGCTGATATTCCACAATGGGATTTTGGTTTTTTCCAAGTAGATATGATTGGCTATCAAGCGCAAGTTATTCCAGCGATATTAGCTGCTTTAGTTTTAGTATATTTAGAAAAGTTTTTCCGTCGAGTCATTCCAGAATCTATTTCGATGATTTTTGTTCCACTATTTGCTTTAATTCCTACAGTTATTATTGCTCACGTAGTATTGGGTCCAATTGGTTGGCAACTCGGTCAGTGGATTTCTCAAGGGGTTATGGCCGGATTAACTAGTTCCTTTAACTGGTTATTTGGTGCAGTCTTTGGTGCTTTATATGGGCCATTGGTCATTACGGGGCTCCATCATATGACAAACGCGATAGATTTACAGTTAGTAGCGGATTATGGTGGAACCATTCTATGGCCAATGATTGCTTTATCCAATATTGCTGAAGGATCAGCAGTACTAGCTATTTGGTGGATGCATCGTGGGAATAAAAAAGAAGAACAAGTTTCTTTCCCTTCCATGATATCTGCATATTTAGGTGTTACAGAGCCAGCAATGTTTGGTATTAATATTAAATATATGTATCCATTTATTGCCGGGATGATTGGCTCAGGAATTGCTGGAATGTTTTCTGTAGCTACAGGCGTTACAGCCAATTCAATCGGTGTTGGAGGTTTGCCAGGAATCTTAAGTATTCAAACAGATTCCATGTTAATGTTCGCGATTGCTATGGTCATTGCGATAGTGGTCCCGTTTGTCGCAACCGCCTTTTTTGAAAAACAAGGTATTTTTGCTCAAGCAGAGGGCACAGTTGATGAAGATACCCCAATGATTGGTGATTTATAGAAGTGAAAACTATTTTGAGTGGTTGAGATCATTCAACCACTCTTTTTGAAATAAATTAAATATGAAAAGTAAGAATTTTTAAATAGATGAGGAGAATAACGTTGGACTTTCGAAGGAGTGTCATTTATCAAGCATACATTAAATCATTTAATGATACCGATGGAAATGGAATAGGAGATCTTAAAGGAATTACGGAAAAAATTCCCTATCTTCATAAATTGGGGGTAGACATTGTATGGATTAATCCTTTTTATCCATCTCCGCAAAATGATAATGGCTATGATATTGCAGATTATAATAATATTGATCCTCTTTTTGGAACAATGGATGACTTTGAAGAACTGGTTAGGGTAGGAGAGGAACATGATATTGGTATAATGATGGATTTGGTCATTAACCATACATCCACTGAACATGAATGGTTTCAAAAAGCGCTAGCCGGTGACAAGAAATATCAAGATTACTATATCTTACGAGATCCAGTTGAAGGGCAAGATTTTCCGACAAATTGGGTCTCGAAATTTGGAGGCTCTGCTTGGGAACCATTTGGCGATACAGGGAAGTTTTATTTAAGTTTATTTGATCCTACCCAAGCCGATTTAAACTGGCGTAACCCAGAAGTTCGTAAAGAAGCAGCTGAGATTGTAAATTTCTGGATGGATAAGGGAATTAAAGGGTTTCGCTTAGATGTGATTAATTTAATTGGAAAAGACGAGAAGTTGGTCAACTCCGTTGGTGATATTGATCAAGAAAAATCTTTATATACAGATAAGCCGATTGTGCATGACTATTTACGTGAATTAAATCATCAAAGTTTTGGAAAAGATCCAGATTTTATAACCGTGGGTGAAATGAGTTCGACTTCCATTGAAAGTTGTATAGCCTATACCCAACCAGAAAATGATGAACTAAATATGGCCTTTAACTTTCATCACTTAAAAGTGGATTATCCCAATAAAGAAAAATGGACCAAAGCACCTTTTGATTTTTTAGAACTTAAAAAAATTATCAATGATTGGCAATTGGGACTGAGTGAAAACGGGGGTTGGAATGCTTTGTTTTGGAATAACCATGACCAGCCACGGGCACTAACTCGTTTTGGGGATGATCAGAAGTATCGAGAAAAATCAGCTACGAATCAGGGGCATGTCTTGCATTTTTTACATGGCACTCCTTTTATTTATCAAGGTGAGGAAATCGGAATGACCGACCCTTATTTTACCAAAATGGATCAGTACCAAGATATCGAAAGTCATAATGCTTACTATAATCTAAAAGAAAAAGGAAAAACACACAAAGAAGCATTAGAAATTATCCAAGCAAAATCTCGTGATAACAGTCGAACGCCGATGCAATGGAATGATGAAGAACACGGTGGATTTACAAAAGGGACACCTTGGATTCAAGTAGCCGATAATTATAAAGAAATTAACGTCGAAAATGAATTAAAAGATGGCGAGATTTTTAAATATTATCAAAAATTAATTCAGTTGCGTAAGAAAATGAAAATTATCCAAGAAGGTTCCTATGCACCCATGTTTCTAAAACACGAACAAGTATGGGCTTATCGTCGGCGCTATGAAAATCAGGAATTAATTACTTTTAGTAATTTCTATGGCGAACCGATCACTCTAGATCTGTCATCAAAAGTAGAAGAAGGGGCTTGGGAATATTTACTGGGGAATTATGGGGCGAAAGCATTCAGTAAAACGTTGGAACTCGCGCCTTATGAAGCCGTAAGTTTTATTCAAATAGCGGATGAATCGTAGCTTCAAGCAAATAATTTAATTTTTAGGCTCACTTGCCAAGCAAATTGCATCATGCTGACAAGTGAGCCTATTTTTTTAATAATAATTTTTTAATCATTTAGCCTTAACGACGAATCCGGCGCCAAACGAAATAAACGAGAATTCCCACAACCACAAGAATCACAAGGTAAGGGAAAAGATAAACCAAGTTAATCAATACTTGTTGCATCACATGGACAAACCGATAAAAAGAGTCACCAAAGGCATTGACCAATCGATTCCAAAAACCACTCACATCTCGATCACTTGCTCGATCCGTTTGCTGAATACTGAGGTAAATGGTCGAAAAGTCAATTTGCTCTTCATAATTTTGATTCTCATCTTCGTAAATTTCCCGTTCCGAAATGACTTCAGAAAGTCGTGTCCGAATTTGGAGGATCTCTTCTAACGATCCCTGTTCTTGCAACATATCCCTCAAAGCGGTTTCTTCTTCTTTCAGCACATTAATTCGTGTTTCATTATCACGATAAGCTTTTGTAACATCTGAGCGTCCAATTTCTTGAGATTGAGCGTATAAAGATTCATAATTATCCAAACGTTCGATAAAAGCATCCAGCTGGTCTTGGGGCAGCCGAATGGTCAACTGGATAAATTCGCCATTTTCTTGGCCATATTTTGTATTTGTTGTTTGGCTGGAATGTTCTATTTGAGCTTGGAATTCATCCATTTGTTTGTGGACAAAGTTGACGGCTTCATCGAATGCAATCGTTTCATAAGTTAAGGAAGCAGTCCGGATAATTTTATCGCCTAAATCTAGATCAGCATTTTTTGCATCTTCTACGCTTGCTTCATCTTCGCTCACAAATTCTTCCGTTGTCATATTTTCGCTGTTCATATCCATAGGGGCAGTTCGCTCTTGCGAGGAACAGGCGGTAATCAAGAAAAGAAAGGGTAAAAAGAGGGTAAAAATTAGTGTCTGTCTGTTATTCATTCGATTCACTCTCCTTATCTGGGGCTATCTAAAGCCATCGTGTTCACTTAGGGTATGTTTTCTGCGAGAAAAATCAATAAAGCGGAAACGGTCTACCCGATGACGTGATTCAGAAAACTGGAAATTTCGCGCATCTTCTAAATAAACTGCACTTCGTATGACCACCAAATGATTATCCTCATCTCGTAAATCCAGATTTGCACGGTCTTTATCCGTAACACTTTCAACGGAAATTTCTTTATTCGCAAAAGCGATGGGAAGTTGCAAATCATTTTCTAAATAGTCATATAAAGAATCCTCTAAGCGTTCTTTTGGAATATCGCCTGTTATTTTTGGATCTAAATAATCTGTGTCGAAAATAACTTTTTGTTCATCAATCTTTCGAATGCGTTCCGTCAGAATCAGATCTGAACCAAGTGACCAAGGTACCTTTTTTTGTAGTTGTCCATCAACTGTCACTCGTTGATTGGAAAGTAAAATGGTTTGAGCGTCCATCTGTTGCGCATCCGCTAACTCTTTGAAACTGGTTAAGCCAGAAATTGGAAAATTAAATAATTGAGCATCTAAAACAATGGAGCCTTTTCCTTGTTTCTTTTGAATGAGCCCATCTTGACTCAAATAATCTAAAGCTTTCCGAATAGTTTCGCGAGAGACGTCATATTCTTTAGCTAACGTATTTTCACTAGGAAGAAGTTCTGCTTTTTTGTAAATGCCTTCTGTGATTTTTTGCTTTAAGCGTAGATAAATTTCATAATATTTATTTTGAATCAAAAAAATACCTCCTGCATAATCATCCATAGTCTAAACAGCTTACAGAGAAATTTAATGATTATCTATTGCTAAAATATATACTTCTCTCGGATTTAAAATAATGGAAGAGCTTGAAATGTTTCCCAAACCTTCAATCGCCGCTTCTTGATTATTTGCTAAAATTCTCCATGTTTGGATGTTTTCATTTTTATCCTTAGGTAAATCAAGCATATAAGGATGTTTACTGGTGTTGGCGGCAATGAATAAACTTTTCCATGTGCCTTGAGTATCGAAAACATTGGGAATGGAATAAGCTAATATATTCTCTGGTAAATAGTTAAAATAAATCATCGAAGCTGTTTGCTTGGTTGCATCTCTTAAAGGTGCATAGGCTTTTCGAATAGCAATCATATTTTTATAGTAATGAACCAAGTCCTGATACTCGCGCGCTCGCGCCCAATCTAAACGGTTAATCGCCAGGGAAGCATTGTAACTATTGGGGTTTCCATATTTAGTACGGGCAAACTCTTCACCGGCTTGGAAGAAAATTCCGCCTTGTGAAGTGAATAAAATGGCTGCATTTATTTTATTCATTTCAATAATTTCTTCATGTCGCATTTGAGTCGTGGGGCTATCTGTCGAGAGTACTAATTTATCGTATAAAGTTAAATTATCATGCGCCGAACTATAATTAATCACTTCGGTAGGCGTACGTGCCCAAGCTTTATGCTCTGGAAGATGATATTCTCCCGCATCTCTTTGAGTATTGGCCATAATCGCAGCAACTAAATCGATATTTGAAAAGTCGCTGACTCGTTCGATATTCGCTCCTTGCAAGAAAGCACCATGGTATTCAGTGAAGACATCCCCTTTAATCGAATCCCGAAATTCAGCATTAAATAGAGCAATGCGGTCGGAAAAGTCGTGTACATTATTGCGACCTGCTGGTTTATAAGGTTCTTTTAAGGCCAATTCGCCACCTGCCCAAGGTTCACCATATAAAATGACGTGTTCATAGCCTCGCTGATCTAAACGATCTCGAATAAGATTCATCGTTTCTGTATCATGAACACCCATCAAATCAAAACGGAAGCCATCAATATGATATTCTTCCACCCAGTAAAGAATGGAATCAATCATATATTTGCGCATCATGGTTCGCTCACTGGCTGTTTCATTTCCAACACCGGATCCGTTTGAAAAATTTCCGTGTGCATCTTGACGATAATAATAATTGGGTACTGTGAATTGGAACCAAGAATCTTCTGTTTTATAGGTATGGTTATAGACGACATCCATGACAACACCAATATGATGTTTATGCAAACTTTGAACCATTTGTTTGAATTCTTTGATGCGTACTTTGGGATCACGGGGGTTGGTCGCATATTTTCCTTCAGGGACATTATAGTTTTTAGGGTCATAGCCCCAGTTATATTGTAAGGTTTCTTCCTCATTATCAAAATCAAATACAGGAAGAAGGTGCACATAATTTACGCCAAGTTGAGATAAATAATTAATCCCTGTAGGAAATTCACCGGACTGATATAATGTGGTGTTCTCTTCAGTAAAAGCTAGATATTTTCCTTGATGTTTTGAGGAAATTCCAGAAGAACCATCTCCCGAAAAATCTTCCATATGAACTTCCCAAATGACGGCATCTGTAATATGTTCTTGCATGACATGTTGGTCATTTTCCCAATCTTTAGGATTCGTCTCTTCTAAATCAATAATGGCTGTGCGATCGCCATTTAATCCAACCGCTTTAGAATATAAATCAGGAGCTTCTGTAACGACGCTTTCATGTTCAAATTCATACGTATAAAATAAACCATCTAAGTCTTCTTTAAGAGAAAGGATCCAAACGTTATCTTGAAGCGCCATAGGTACTTTTTTAATGAGTGTTTCTTCATTTAATATTCCTGTTTGATAAAGCTTCAAATAAACCTTCTTAGCAAGAGGCGACCAGACTTTAAATGTATAAACCCCTTTAGAAAAGCTCATTCCTAAATCCGAATTTGTGTAAGTGTGTTGTTCTAAATAATCAATTTTTCTTTGTGTTGTCTGTAGTTGTTCTAACATAGTAGACGACCGATCCTTTTCATTTATTGTTT
The DNA here is from genome assembly GCF_900129085.1 of Atopostipes suicloacalis DSM 15692. Taxonomy (GTDB): domain Bacteria; phylum Bacillota; class Bacilli; order Lactobacillales; family Carnobacteriaceae_A; genus Atopostipes; species Atopostipes suicloacalis. The sequence goes on along the minus strand of NZ_FQUF01000029.1, from coordinate 8,827 downwards.
TGATTATAGCATAATCAATAGGGGATAGATAGCGGGCAAATGAGTTTTAAAGCGCTATTATACGTCGTGTTTGCGAAGCGAAAAATCTAGATGAAAGGAAACAATTAAATCCTATCCGTCATTTTTGGTACAATAAAATAGAGAAACCAAGAAGGAACTGGAGCGTGGAACTGTGGAAAAATACATGTTAGGGATAGATATTGGAACGACCAACATTAAAGCGGCTTTATATACTTTTTCTGGGGAAGAATGCTTTGTAAAATCGGCGACGTATTCTTTACATACCGATGAATTTGGGGCGGCTACCCAATCTGCTGATGAAATTAAAGAGAAAACGTTTCAAGTTATCCGGGCAAGCACTGCTGAATGCGCAAAAAGTGGCTGGGAAATTTCATTCATTTCATTTAGTGCAGCTATGCATAGCTTATTGGCTGTAGACACCAAGGGAGAACCAATTTCTCCTGTTTTCACTTGGGGGGACCGTCAAGCTGAACCTTATTTAAAGGATTTAAAAAACAAAACCAATCCCTCTCTCTATCACAGAACTGGGACACCTCTCCATCCAATGTCTCCTTTTGTGAAGCTATATGGGCTTAAAAGATCTTCCCATGAAATGATGCAAAAAGCGGACAAATTTATCGGAGTGAAAACATTTCTCTTGTACCAGTTATTTGGCGTGTACGTGACCGACTACTCCCTAGCTAATGCTACCGGCTTATTTAATATGCATACCTTGTCTTGGGATAAAGAAGCCTTAGAGATTCTCGATATTTCCGAAAATAAGCTTCCCAATTTAGTTCCAACGACAGAAGTGCTTCGTGGAATGAAGAAAGAAGTAGCTTTAACCTTAGGCTTAGATCCGAAGATACCCGTTGTGATCGGCGCAAGTGATGGCTGTCTAGCAAACCTAGGCGTCAATGCGATAGGTCAAGGACAAGTGGCTCTCTCTATCGGAACAAGTGGGGCGATTCGTACAGTAACGGATCGACCACTTACGGATAAGGATGAACGCACTTTTTGTTATGCATTAACGGAAGATCTTTGGGTCATTGGAGGACCGGTCAACAATGGGGGAGTGGTTATGGATTGGGCGATGAACCGATTTGTAGAATCAACGGACTCTGATGGTGTAATGGATTCAGAAAAAAATCCTTATGATCAAATGATGGATCAAATAGCCTCGGTTCAACCCGGCGCCGATCAATTGTTTTTCCATCCTTACTTAGTGGGCGAACGGTCTCCTATTTGGCGACCGAATGCGAAAGGGAGTTTCTTTGGTTTAGATATTCATCATCAAAACCAACATCTTTTGCGTGCCGTATTGGAAGGCATCAATATGAATCTATATGCAGTATACACCGCTATTTCAGAAGTGATTGGTGCGGATGCCCAAGAGATTTTAGTTACAGGAGGCTTTACGCAATCAGACACTTGGCTCCAAATGATTGCTGATATCTTTGGTATGGATCTTGTCGTTACGGAAGTTTCCGAAAATGCGTGTTTAGGCGCAACTATTTTAGGCTTGTATGCTCTTGGAGAAATCAAAGATTTCTCTGAACTTAACCTTATGATTCCAATGGAAAGACGAATTAAATCCAACGAATCTGACTATCAATTCTATCAACGTCATTTTGAAAAGTATCAGCAGTTGAGTGAATATTATCTGAAAATGTTTGATGTGTTGGATGAATAGGAGACAATAAAGATAATGAATCATACTCAAAAATTAAAAGAAGTGATTAAAAATGACGAATATATCCTGACTTCTTTAAAAGCTGTGGAAAAGTTAGGGTTAGAGGATGCATGGATATGCGCAGGGCTGATTCGAAATAAAGTTTGGGATCTATTAGCTGATGTAACCACGCCAATCAACGATATTGATGTCATCTACTTTGATTCTTCAGATACTTCATGGGCGGCAGAAGAATCTCTCGAAAAAAAATTACAGATTTTGCGTCCAAACCGACCGTGGTCCGTTAAAAATCAAGCACGAATGCATCAGAAAAATGATTTTGATCCTTTTAATTCATCTTACGATGGGATTGCACATTTTCCGGAAACGCCAACTGCTGTAGCTGCACGGATATATAAGGGAGAACTGGAGATTATGGCGCCCTACGGCTTAGACGACTTATTTGAAATGAAAGTAAAACCTACCCCATTTTATCAAAAGGATAGTGGTTATTATTCTGTTTATGTTGAACGGATGACGAATAAGAAGTGGGATGAAACATGGGGAAATTTAATGATTGGGCGATAAATAAAGGATAAAATTTTTCTCAAAAAAGCTAATATGAAAAACAGAGAACTTCAAAGTGGAGCTCGCGTGCCGGCCCTCCGCTCCGCACTCGAGCTCGCTTCGCTCACGTGCGGGCAACCTTCTCCGCGTGTGAGCTCCCCTTTTTTTATGGAGCTCGCGTGCCGACGCTCAGCCCCGCGTTCGAGCTCACCTCGCTCACGTGCGGGGAATCTCCTCCGCACGCGAGCACCTATTTTAGAGACCTATTCCACCAACTCATTCACTTTCAAGGGAAAATGAATAGTGATAAGGTCAGTTTGAAAATAAACAAGCTTTATTTAAATTTTAAAGAACATCTGTTATACTATACTAAAGTTTATGAAATAAATCACAAGGAAGAAGGGAGGAAAGTAAATGAAAATCGAAGACATTATGAAAATATTAGAAGAAGACATGAAAGTAGCCGTAATCTCCTCTATCGATGAAAATAATAACCCACATGCTCGTCATATACATATCGGTGTAGCCAATGATGAGGGCGTCTTTTTCATGACGAACCCTAAAACAGATTTTTATAAACAAATTAAGAATAATCCCAATATCGCGATTACCGCTCTTCGTGAAGAGACCTATTTAATTCAAGTCATTCGCATCACTGGAAAAGTTCGTGAAATTGGGAAAGAGAGATTAGAAGATTTATTAGAAGGAAATCCTTATGTCGAGCAAGTCTATCCAGAAGAGAGCGACCGTCAAGGGGTCCAAGTCTTTCAACTTTATGAAGGTGAAGGCTTTTACCATAGTATGTCACAAGGCCATAAATATACCTTTAAGATTGGTCAATAAAATTATAAAAATACAAAAACTCACCCAAATTCATCTAGAATAGGTGAGTTTTTGAATGTCATCGTTGATTTGCTTTTACATGTAATTGACGGATCACTTCAGCAAGTTCGTCATCAGGACCATCGACTTCTGTCTCATGAATCACTTCTTGAATCGGAAGAGGTTTAACTGGAGAAGGCTCAACATCCATTTCTTTTTGCCACTCCACTAATTGAGCAGAAGAACTAGCATAGACAATTCGACCTAAACCGACCCAACCATGAGCAGCTGAACACATTGGATAATGTTCACCCGATGTATAGACCGTTGCTTTGGCTCTTTCATCAGGAGCCAAGTGATTAGCTGCCCAGCGAGCAATCGCAAACTCAGGGTGTTGCGTGTGGTCACCTCCAGAAACATGATTATGATCTTCAAATAATATTTCGCCATTTTCAGAAACCAACACGGAACCAAAAGGCTGATCACCTTTCTCAATCGCCGTCTTAGCAAGCTCCACACATCGTTTTAAATATCGCCTGTCTTGTTTACTTATCATGACTAAACACTCCTTAATGAATTTTTCCCCAAATTAGAAATCATAAAATTCATCGACCAGAAAAGTGTGACGAGCTTTCCAGTCTAATAATTTAATATGTACCCAAAATCCATAAATACCTAAAGTAATAAGAGTTAAAAACCACCATTTAATCCATTGTCCAAAAAGTCTCCAACCCGTTCCCACAAATTCCAAACGTTTCCCATCAATGACGGTATGGTTAATTTCCCAACGATACATATTTACAATTGCCCAAGGAGCTGCTAAACCAAAGGTAAAAATAGTTAAAATGGCTCCAAAAATAACTCGCCCAACATAGCTCGGTAAACCACCGTCGAAATACGAATTTTGAGGGTTTACTGACCTTGTATAGTTTCTTCTATTCATAGAACACTTCCTTCCTTATTAAAAATAAACTTGCTATTTTATCTATTCTATCATTTTTTAAACCTGTTTGGAATTTCCAGAGCAACCCCCTTACTAAAATAAAAAAACTTCGAGAAAGTATCGAATGATACAATCTCGAAGTAAAGTTAATAAACTGCTTAAATCTCAAGTTCGCTAAAATCATGCTCGATAATCTCTTGTAAGACAAATACATCATCTTTGAAATGATAATGGAAGATGGAACAGTTTTGAATACGACCTTTTCGTCTTACATCACTATATTCTAACCAAGATCTATAAAATTGTGCAATGGCCGCACCATGAGGTATGTGTCAATATTTCCTCGGAAACTTATTTTTTAAAAAACAAGACCTTATTCACTTTTAATTCATTCTCCTTTCCCATGTATTCATTCGCTCCTAGAGCGAATGAATACATGGGAAAGGCTCATCATCTAAATATCTCTGCTAATCGTCCCATAGGACTAGAAGTGGAGCCATAGTTAGCGATTCTTCCTGAAACAGCTCCTTGCGAAGGCTGAACTTGTCCTTTTTTCAAAGCGTTACGTACAGCAGATCTAAATTGATCGGTTACTTCCTCTTTAAATGCTGGGAGTTCGGTCGTTAAGATCTCTAAAAATGTCCCATTTCGACGGGCTGAAATCACAGCTGCAAGGTTTCCGGCACCTTTTTTAGTAAACCCACGCCCTTGGTGTTTCATACGATAACTAAAGGGGCGATGATTACTTTCACAAACACCTAAGCCCTTTTGGACAGGTAAACCTCTCATTTTTAGCGGTTTGATACTGTTCCAATTGCGCTGAATATACTTCTCCAACTTATAAACATTTTCAATGGAAGCTGCTTCTTTTTCGTCAGCCTCTATTCGTGATAAGGTCGTATGTAAAATCGCGTCAATCTGACTCTGATCGTACGAACGAACCGCTTGAATCATTAAATTGGCCATCTTTTTATCAAAACTTAGTCGTTCTTTAATCTTTCTGTTTACGTGGTAAGTATCTCGAAAGTGCTCATGTCGCTTCGTTTGGCCAATAATCGCATCAAATTTATCCTTTTCGTAACCACTCCCACCATCACTATTTGAAATGACGATTGTATCCCTTAAATCATATTCCTTCTCAAGCCATTTTCCAGCCCGTTCAAAAGCCTTACGGCTAGACTCTGTACTTTCAAATAGTAAAGGATTTTTTAATTCAGGACGCTTACGGTTCATGATGACCCCTTCGTGGATCTGTACACGATGCAATTCAGGGCGCTTTTCTTTAGAACCTTTCAGTAATAACCCATCACCTTCAATAAATAACACGGGGACTTTCTTTTTGTCTCTGAGTAGCTTTTCGTCGTGGAGGGGTGCCTCGTCTGTCCAGTTTTGAATCGTTTCTCCAATTCTTTGAGTCATTGAATGAATGGCTCCATGACTGATCGATAAAGGAGTCAATAATTCAATCGCATCTGAAGCCTTTCGATAAACCGAATCTGAAGCTAAACTGACAGCTTTCATTTCCACCAACGGTGAGTATCGTTTATGTTTTTCCAAACCAATCGCTAGATCTAAAGGAACAACACTCTTTTCACCTTTTTTTCGCATACGTCGTCTTTTTAATACAACAGGTCCAAAACTAAATTGAACGGTTCGCTCCTCAATTCGATCAATCTCAAAGCCTTTTTCTTTATACTCCAAGATTAATTCTAAGTCTATCCGTTCTAAAGCTTTGGAAAATAATTGACTAAGAACCTCCGTAAAATAGGTTTCTATTACCATTTCAATGCCAATAAGTGACTGGTTGTTATTTATAATCTCTACAATTTCTGATATAATATTATCCATAAGAAGACCTCATTCTGATTTTGTCGTGATTTTAGAATAAAGGTCTTCTTTCTTTTTGTCTACTAATCTTTATTTGTCTTTCCGAGAAACATTATACACATAGCACCATGAGAAACCATTAATATATTTTCGCCATCGGATTCTTCGGCCAATTGAGTAATCGTTGTATTTATACGGTGCTGAAAGTCAAATTCGTCTTCACCACCGAATTGTACAAAGAAATCTCTATAAGGGAGGGGTGGATTTAGATGCTCACCTTCAGCTTCTAAATCACCAAAGTTCCACTCTCTTAATCCTTTGATCCGTTTGTAAGGAACATCTGCAATCAATTCAAGGGTATCACTGGCTCTCTCTGAGGTAGAACTATAAGCATCGTCGAATTTTAAATTTAAATCTAAAACATGCTTCCCAGCAATGGCTGCCTGTTTAATCCCAACTTCTGTTAAAGGAGAATCACTAAAACCTTGGATTTTCTTTTGCTTATTAAATAAAGTTTGTCCATGTCGAATAAGGTAAACTGATTTCATTTTATTCCTCCTTGTAAATTTTAAACCCATTAACTATACTATTAGTGTAAAGCATGGGGGTAACTACCGGTCAAGAAAAAAGGGGATAATATAAATGCTACAGACAGAAAAATACCAAATGAAAGAAGTTTGTGATGAAGTTGGAATCACTTATGAGACGTTAAAGTATTATTGCAATGAAGGCCTTGTTCCCAATCATAAAAGAGATAAGAACAATTATCGTATCTTTGATGATTTAGATGTGGACTGGATAAAAGGTCTGACTAAGTTAAGAGAATGTGGCATGAGCATCAAAGATATGAAAAAATATATGGAGCTTTGTTATAAAGGGGAAGCTTCCATTAACGAAAGAAAAGAGATGTTAGAAGACACTCGAAAGAAATTAGAATGTGAGATTACCCGAGTTAAAGAATCGCTTCTTTTCATTGATAATAAGCAAGCTTATTATGATAGCGTGCTCGCTGGAGAAACTGAATTGACCTCTAATTTAACAAAATAAAATCCCAATTAATAAAAATAGAGCTTAGGCTTTTAACCTAAACTCTATCTTTTATTCTTTTCTTTTTTTGAAAACTTGGGTAAGGTTACTTGGATTTCGAACAAATTGATCCCGACTTAAATGTTTTCTCATGTTGCGCAAGGCTTCTTTAGCATCACTTACGATAAATTCGAAATTTTGATTTTCATCAGTTTCAATAAAAAATCCCCGTACGTACCGCCCTTTAAAAAACATTTGAACGCGAATTTCTGTGATAGAAGACCAAGGAATTTGAACATATCCTGGACTTTTTTCTGAACGGAACTCTAGCCCTTGATCTCCAATTAAAAGAATCCCTGATTGCGGAGATAGGGGATTGAGTTTTGAATTTGCTCTTGTCATAAATTCTATTTCATTATTTAACATACTCTCGTCATTCATGACCGTTTAACCCATAATTCCTAGTGCATACATCACAATACCTAAACCAAAAATAGCAAAGATTAATGTAATAGCACTCACGTTTTTATTCTTCATAAGATACATGGCGACTAAAGTTAAAATAAGGGGCATTAAGCCAGGCAGTAATTCATTAAAGATATCCCCTAACGTTTGAGCAGTGGTTTCATAAAGATTACCGCCTCCGGTCAATTGGGAAACCACTTCTCGAAGCTTATCCGCTGTTAGTATATTATTGTTAGCCATCTCGGCAAGCCCCTCAAAATCTACAATAGTATCTGCGTCATTTTGAAGCTCTGAAATCACGACGGGGAAGTTCATTTCCGTCCATCGGGGAACCAAAACACCCATAACGAACATTCCCAGAATAGAAGCACCAGTTGTTAGCTTTCTTAAGATACCTCCGCCAAGTTCTTTCGTAATTTCTGAACCGGAGACATAACCAAGTTCTTGGGTGTACCATGTGAAGAGGATACGGATTACATTCCAAATTAAGAAGAATAATAGCGGACCAAGTGCACTTCCCGTTAATGCCAGAGAAGCGGCAAAGGCACCGATAACTGGTCTTAAAGTTCCCCAAAAGATTGGATCTCCGACACCTGCTAAGGGTCCCATCATTCCTACTTTAACCCCTTGGATGGCCATATCGTCAATTTCAGCGCCATTTGCTTTTTCTTCTTCTAAAGCAAGGACAACTCCGACGATAGGAGCATGGACATAAGGGTGAGTGTTTACAAATTCTAAATGTCGTTTTAAAGCGTCTCTACGGTCTTCTTTGGATGAATAAAGCTTTCGAATTATAGGAGCTAGCGTATAAGCAAAGCCCACGTTATGCATTCTTTCATAGTTCCAGTTGGCTTGAACAAAAGTTAATCTCCAAGAAACGTTCATTCGATCTCGTTTCGAGATACTAACTCTTTTTTTCTCATCTTGTTCACTCATCGTTATCCTCCTTGTAATATATAGTTAAAGATCTTTTAAGTTCATGGGAGAGATCTTTTAAACCCGAATATTAATAGTTTTACTTGGTTATTGTGAAATATTCCTGAATAATTAGTCTAGGAAGGGACTACGGGAAAACACTATTCCTCCTTGTAGCTTGACTACGATGTTAAGTCTGTGACCCGACCCATGCCCTCAAACAACCAACTCACTAGCTGTTTCCACTTCTTTCCTACGGAATGTGTAGTAGTTCATTCCGGCGGCTTTGGAAAAAGTGATTAAATTCGATTAGGCAAGGGTGTTGTGGGGCATGGCGTTCAGGGATATCCCACAGTAACCAAGGTTTTTCCAAATAATGAATGAAAGGAGGTTCCTTCCATGAAATTAATTGTAGGTTTAGACGTTAGCTCAACAGAATTGGATGTTTGCTTTTTGACAGATGATGATAATTTCCCTGTGCTGAAGGAAGCTAGTTTTGAAAATGATCAAATTAGTGCCACCCAAATCAAAAATTTTATTCTGCATTATGTGGAAGAGCTGAACATCGATCAAATTGTCATTGGGATGGA
>NZ_FQUF01000028.1 GCF_900129085.1 Atopostipes suicloacalis DSM 15692 | reverse complement strand
AATTGTCTTCTGATGAACGTCGATTCCACAACATGTCTCAATCATAACTTCCATGATGAAAACCTCCATCAAATAATTTAGGAAACAGAACATTCTATAAAATATTGTAATTTTATTTTCACATTCTAAGATGTATTCGGCTTATCGCAAAAGATAAAATGTTCATCCAGTTTTTTATACAGGTTCGGCAAAACCCATTAAACCTTCGGATTAATGTTTCCTATGTTAATTATAGGATACTCTCTCTTTTCTGTCATGGCTTAGATTGCGAAGCAATCATATAGTTTTTTATAAAATTTTATAGAAGCTGATGTTTAGTGCCTTTGTATAAGAGATTCTTAATTAAATTAAAGCATCTACTATTGCCTACCGTCTTAAATCTATATATTACTAGTTATCAATTATAGTTCTATTTATAGAGCAGTTGAAGATACTGCTGGAGGATGTCTTCACCAAAATAAAAGACAGTTAATGTTGCCAATCCTATATAGGGACCAAATGATATTTTTGTCTTCAAGCTACTCTTACTCCTTTTCAGTAAAATAATTCCTGCTATTGAACAATATAGTGAAGAGAAGAATAACAAAAGAAGAAAACGAGATATACCAAATATAAATCCTAGTAAAGTGAAATACTTTAAATCTCCTATACCTATTCCACCCTTTGTTAAAATAAGTATTGTAAATATAAGACAAAAAGAAAAGAAAGCTCCTGCTAGTGAATCCCACCATGGAGTTAACGGATTAACTAAACGGTATAATAAAAATAAAGGTATAAAGAAGAGTAATATCTTATTTGGGATTTTTTGATATATGACATCGGATACAGTAATAGGAATAACTAATGAAATTAATAGTAAGCCTAAAGCTAAAGTAGGAGTCCAGCCTACTCTGTAATATGTAAAAGCAAATAAAATTCCAGTTAAGAATTCGATTACCGGATAAAGTGGTGAAATTCTTTGTTGACATTCTTTACAACACCTATGAAAAATAAAATAAGAAAGAATAGGAATAAGTTCAACCCATGATAATGTTCGACCACAATGATCACAGTAGGAGCGTTGTTGTTTAAATAATGTTTTATTGGGTACTCGAAGACCAACAACATTAAAAAAAGAACCAAAGATTGTACCATATATAAAAAAGATTAATAATACTATTTTTTCCATTGATTTTCCTCCTATTTAATAAAAAAACAAACCGATTTTTTTCTAATTTTCCACTTTGTTTTTATTATATTATAGCACATTTCTATACATTTAATTATATTTCACGTGATTTATTTCAATTTTTCAAATGTATTTACTTATTTCATATAAAAAAAATAGGTATTAATAAATCGAAATCGATTCATTAATACCTAAACTTTAAAATAATAACCCAATCCTATTTAATTATTTATTATTCTTCTTTCATAAATGAAAAATCAAAGTCTTCTTTTTTAGTAATCAACAATAAGCCATCTCCGATAGGTAAGATTGTCGAAATCAGTGCGGGATGGTCTAAGACAACTTCTAGGAAAGCATTTAGTTTTTTATGAATTTTCCGTACTCTTCGTGGAATTTCTTCGGTGGGTTGTAAAATAGTCCCGCCTTGCAAGACATCATCGACGGCTAAGACGCCATCTGTTTGAAGAATTCGCATGCAGTCAGGAAAGAAATCATAGTATTTTGCTTTTGCACTATCCATAAAAATAAAATCAAAGGTATCTGCTGGTAATTTTTCTAACCACTCTCCTGCTTGTCCTTCAAGTATTTCTACTCGATCGGTAAGACCAAAATCTTCAAAGTTTGCTTTCGCTCGTTCAATCATTTCAGGATTACGTTCAATGGTTTGAATTTTAGCTTCTGTATATTCAGCAAAGATGCTGGCGGAAAAACCAATAGCTGTCCCTACTTCTAAAATTTTATTTGGTTTTAACTGATCCAGCAACCAGATAAAATAAGAGACTGTTTCATGCGGAATAACGGGATTGCGTCGTTCACTTGCGATATTTTGTAATTCTTTTAGGTGTCCTGATAATTGTTTTTGGTCTTTTCTTAAAAAATCTCGTACCTCTTTATTAATGACTGGGCGATCCATCATTTCATTTCTTTTGGTCATTTTTACACTTCTTTCTACAAAAAATACAGTTTATGTGTTTATTATTAGAGTTTTTTGCTATAATGTAATTATAATTTAATATTTATGGGAGAGGAGCGTTTTAATGTTAATTAAAGAATTATCTCTTGCTAAAACTAGAGTTCGAACTGTTCCTGAAACAGTCACATTAGAAGAAGCTTTAGAATTATTGGAAGAATTTGGATATCGTTGTGTCCCTATCTTAGATGAATCGGGGAGTATTTACCGTGGAAACATCTACCGTATGCATATTTATAAGCATAAATCAGAAGGGAAAGATATGACTCTTCCGGTGACTCATTTATTAAAAAATGCGACAAAGTTTGTGCATACTTCTTCTTCTTTTTATAGTATTTTCTTTATGATTAAAGATTTGCCTTATATTACGGTACTTGATGAGAATGATCATTTTTATGGAATCTTAACACATAGTGCCTTAATTAATTTACTCGAACAATCTTGGAAATTAGATAAGGGAAGCTATGTTTTAACGATTGCTTCAGCAGGTGAAAAAGGTGACTTAGCAAATATCGCTAAATTCGTCAATCGATATAGTGATATTATGAGTTGTATTACCTTGGATGTTGAAGAAGGACCTATTCGACGAACCATTATGACTTTGGAGCCAAGTGCTACCGATGAAGATGTTGAAAACATTTCAAAAATACTCGATCGTCGCGGATTCCGGGTCATCCAAGTTGAAAACCTTAAAGAAAAACACTAAGTGCTACTTTTTGTATTTTTAGTTTTATTTCTAAGTCATTTTATTTGGAAAGACTTCCTGATTCTTAAAAGGAAGTCTTTTTTATTCTATTTATTTTTCAGCTGCTTAGATTAATCTTCTGCAATTTGTACAACAATTTTACCTGTATTTTCATGAGCTTCCATCTGGCGATGTGCTTCTGGCAGGTCTTCAAACGAAAGGACTGAGTGAATAATCGGTTGAATAATGTCTTCTTCAAAGAATGGAATAATTCTTTTCGAAAATTCTTGCGTTAACTCGGCTTTATAGTCATCACTTCTTGGCGTTAAAAGGGTTGCTTTTAAAGATAAACGTTTTTGCATTAAACCACCGATAGACATTTTCTCTACTTCTGCTCCACCAAGCGTACCGATTAAGATCCATTTTGCATCGATTGCGGCACTTTTTAGATTTTGCTCCCAATAAGAGGCTCCTATAAAATCTAAAATAACATCCGCTCCACGACCGTTTGTGTATTCTAAAACTTTTTCGGCAAAATCTTCTTTTTTATAGTTAATCGTGTGCTGAGCTCCTAAGGCTTTTGCCATCTCAAGTTTATGTTTCGATCCTGCTGTAGCAATAATATTTGCATCGGTTATTTTCCGACTCGCTAATTGAATCGCTGCGGTGCCAACTCCACTGCCTGCTGCATGGATTAAAATAGTCTCTTGTTGTTTTAATTCTCCCAGCCAAAACATGGTTTGATAAGCCGTTAAAAAGACTTCGGGAATGGCTGCCGCATCGATTAAAGACATAGAATCAGGAATTATGATTGCCCGGTTTGCCGGCATTACGGTATACTCTGCATAGCCTCCCCGATTTACCAGTCCTGCGACTCGTGTTCCCTTCTTTAATTTTGGATAATTAGGCGCTTCTTTTTCAACTATTCCACTAATCTCCACTCCTAAAATAGGGTAAGGAGCTTCTAGGGCCGTGTTTTCTCTCGTAATAATGTCGGTTCGATTAATAGCTGTACTCTCTACTTTAATTAAAACTTCATCTTTTGATGGAGTGGGAATCGGACGATTTTCGATGACGAGTTGATCTAGTCCACCAGGTTGCTTCATTGTCCAAGCTTTCATAATAATTAAAAATCCTCCTTATTAAAAATGCGTTTTATTGGCTTTATCATAGCATTGATTTTTGTTTTTGGCACTTTTCACCTCGGGTTTTGCCCATTTAAATAAAAAACTAGAATCTATCTCTATTGATTAAATAGACGTTGGATTCTAGTTTACTGTTTTATAAAACTTTTTTCTATTTATAAAAGTATGTTTTAGTCATTTGCGAAGCGAGGGTTAACGCTCCATGGTTTGATTGAAATGAATTTGTTGATCTAAAAATAAAATGACGGGAATGGTTACTAGCATAACAATGGCGATGCTAGCTGCGAAACTGGCGTAGTTTACCCAGAAAAAGAATAATTCGTTTGTTAAAATAGAAACCATTAGCGCTAAAATAAAACTCATGGCTGTGAATACGGCTGTATTGATCAGCATCTTTTTCATTAGACTATCGCTTTCTTTTATAATGAAAAAGACAATGAGTAGAGATAAAGCGGTATGTAAGGTTCCAAAAATAATATCATAAATTCCAAATTCTGAGCGAATATTTGCGATGGCTACTCCTAAAATGAGCCCTATTGAATATTTTTTATTAAACATGGGTAGGTGAGCAAACATTTCGGTTAATCGCAATTGCAAGGGGCCGTATGAGGGCAAAAAAATAGTAATTACTACGTAAATAGCAGCGATCATAGCATTTAGGGTCAGTTGTCTGATTGATAGTTTCATATTTTTATCCTTCTCTAGTCTGTTTCTATGTTTAAACTTAAGAAAAAGCCTAGCTTCGAGAAGCGGGCTTTTAATGTTTTTTATGTAATTCCTAAGCTGATTTTTAATGCTTTGTCTACATCTTCCATCATTTCATCGCTTAGGTGCGTAATTTTGTCTGTTAATCTTTGTTTATCAATGGTCCGTATTTGTTCCAATAATGCGACGGAGTTTTCTGTGAGTTCTTTGTCTTTACCAATTAAAACGTGTGTTGGAACTTTGCTTTTTCCGATCTTACTCGTGATGGCTGCAACAATGACTGTCGGGCTGTATTTATTTCCTATATTATTTTGCAAAATCAATACAGGTCGTGTTCCTCCTTGTTCGGAACCTACAACCGGTGATAAATCTGCATAATAGACGTCTCCTCTTTTCATCATATGTTCGGATTCCCCTTTACATAATCAGAAATTCAGCATTACTCTTCCTGAATATAAATGAGTGCTTCATTTTCGGAGGCAGTAAAAGCATTACTGATTTCTAAATTGATTTTCCCCATTTCAATATATCCTTTTTTTAAGTGATAATAATTGCTTGAAAATTCATCTAAAGAATTGCTGACTAAATAATTTAGCACATTTCTTTCACTAACACCTGCAGAAGCAGAATATTCTTCAATTGCAGAGTAAAGGCTGGTATCAATTTCGACAGTGACTTCTTTTTTTCTTTCTGACATTTCCATTGGCCTCCCAAAAAACTAAACTCTTTTTTGTTACCTTCTATTTTAGCATATAAGGGAAGTTTCTCAACCACTTTTTTAGACTCTTTTTATGAAAGTACCTGGATAAGTGGTTAAGGCTTTTAAGATTTTCAGTCTTTTTCTAAAAGGACTTGGGCCATTGCGTATTGCTTGGAGTGAGAAATTGATAAATGAATATTCCCGGTAAATCGTTTAGACTGTGCTACTGGTTTATTTAAAGCATCTGGAAGAATCTCTAGATCCTGAAAGGTAACTTCGCTGCCAATCCCTGTTCCCATCGCTTTTGAGAAAGCTTCTTTAGCTGCAAATCTTCCCGCTAAAAATTCTATTTGCCGGTGCTTGGGTAAGGTAAGAAAGATTTCCTGTTCTTTTGGCGTTAGAACGCGCATGTAAAAGCGCTCTTGTCGCGCAAGGATTGATTGAATTCGTTCAAGTTCGACTAGGTCAATCCCTGTTCCTACAATCATTCAAACACCTTCCTTTTATTTTTTTGCTCTTAATTGATCGACAACGGACAATAAATCTGTGCCGTTGCTTGATTTAAAGAGTATAATATCTTCTGGTTCAGCAAGCTTTTTAAGTTCTTTAATCAATGGCTCCTTGTCGCCAGAAAAATGAGCGACGTGATCACTCTTTTTACGTGCCTTTAAAACATGATAGAGAGCTTCCATTTCCTCGCCATAAAGCAGAACTGCTTTATATTTTTCTAAATCTACTGCTTCAGCCATGCTTTCATGTAATTCTTTGGACTGCTCGCCCAATTCTAATACATCGCCCAGTACAGCAATTCGATCGCCTTCTGTGTTTATGCCTGAAAAATAAGAAAGTGCTGCTTTTACAGAGGTTGGGCTGGCATTGTATGCATCATTTAAAAGGTGGGTTTCATTCACACCATCTATCCACTCTAAACGATTTTTGGTTAATTCAAAGTGCTCCAAACCTTCTTTCACTTCTTTTAAAGACACTCCGAACTCTAACCCAAATAAAATTGCCATTAAGGCATTATTCACATTATATTTTCCAGGAATGGGGATGGTGATTTCTAGTTCTTTTTCTTCATCATCTACTGACAGAGTTGCAGAAAAAGATGTTTCTTCAGTTTTTTCGACAATATCAAAGGCATAAATATCTGCTTGTTCATCAAAGCCAAATGTTTGATCTCGAATAGATTCATCCAAACGTTCATCAATAAGTTTCTCATGATATGGATGGAGAAATAAGCCATCTTCTTTCAAGCCATCTAAAATACTCATTTTTTCATCGGTTAATTTTTCCCGAGATCCATCAAAGGCTTGAATATGAGATTCACCAATCATCGTTACTGCTACTGCATCTGGATGTGCGGTTTGTGAGTGTACGGTAATTTCACCAGGAGAGCTCATGCCCATTTCTAAAACAAGCATTTCTGTCGTCCGTGGCATGGATAGGATTGTTTTAGGAACCCCTAGTTGGTTATTTTCATTCCCAGCTGTTTTGTGGGTTTCATATTTTTGACTTAACACAGCAGCTGTCATATCTTTAGTGGTTGTTTTCCCATTACTTCCTGTAATGCCCACAACTTTGGGGTTCACTTGTTTTAAATACCAATGACCGAACATTTTAAACGCTTCTTCTGTGTCCTCTACCTTAATTAGTGGAAGATTTTTGGGAGCATTTTTTAAATCAGCACTCCAAAAAGAAGCAGCTGCGCCTTTATCTATTGCATCTTGGATAAAATCATGCCCATCTCGTTCAGCAATAATGGGGACAAAAATGGACCCTTTTGTTAATTCTCTAGAATCATGGTAAACACCTGATATTTCAATATCTTCAGCTGGGGCATTTATTAATTCTCCCCCTACTGCTTTCACTATATCGAATAGATTCCAAGTGATCAAAGAAATCACTCCTGTCTTTTTTTATTTTTCATTCTGTTTATCTTTGCTTTCCGTATCGTGTTTGACGATTTTCATGTCTTTGGATAGCTAACTGTAACAATTCTTCGATGACATCTCCATAAGCCAAACCGGTTTCTTCCCATAATTTAGGGTACATGCTAATTGGGGTAAAGCCTGGGAATGTATTAATCTCATTGATGTAGATGTCTTGATCTTCGGTTACAAAGAAGTCTACTCGAGCAAGTCCGCTTCCATCAATCGCAATGAAGGCTTTTGTTGCATATTCGCGTAGTTTGTTCAATGTTTCTTGTGGAAATTCTGCTGGAATTTGTAGAGCGACTCCTTCATCTAAATATTTTGAGTCATAATCATAAAATTGGTTTTCTTTAACAAGCGCTCCAACAACAGAAGTATGTACGTCTTCGTTTCCTAATATAGCCACTTCTGCTTCTGTTCCTTTGATACCCTGTTCAATTAATACCCGTTGATCGTATTCAAAAGCGACCTTTATTCCTGCCTTTAATTCTTCAATATCATTTACTTCAGAAATCCCTACACTGGAGCCTAAATTGGCTGGTTTTACATACATAGGATAAGGCAAGTTTTCCTCTACTCGTTCAAGGACTTCTTCTGGTCTAGCTTCCCAGTCGGTTGGAGTGACTGTTTCGTAAGGGACGATAGGAATGCCTGCATCTTTAAAGAGAACTTTGCTGACAATTTTATCCATTCCGACTGAACTGGCTAAAACTCCTGCTCCTACATAAGGTACACCTAATACTTCAAATAAACCTTGGACCGTTCCATCTTCTCCGTTTGGACCGTGAAGAACTGGGAAAGCAACACTCTCTTCTTCTTTTAATTCTTGAAAATCAAAAACTTCTTCACTTACTTTCCTTAAGTCAGAAAGAGTGGGTACTTCTTCTTTGTTTTTAATGACATTCCCTTTGCGCCATTCTCCTTCATGGGTAATATAAATGGGAACGACTTGGTAATATTCATAGTAAATTTCTTGTAAAATATGATAGGCAGAAATAATTGAAACATCATGTTCCGCACTTTTTCCTCCATACAGTAAAAAAATCTTCATTCTGATTCTCCTCACAAATTGATTTAATTTTCGATTTTATATTTTTTAATTAAATGAATGTCTAATTTTACATGCTTGACCTTCGATGATAATTTTAGCATACTTTTCTTTTTTCATGTAATAACATACAAAAAATACTTTAAATATTCTATAAATCGATCAGAAATAGAATAATTATAATGCTATATCGGATTGAATACCTTTATGGTCAAAATACAGTACGTAAATTTTCTCTTTACTTTAAGTGTTTCCTTTTGTATGATAAAGAATATCTATTTGTGAAATAAAATACAATTGCTTTTTATTTATAAGGACAACGACTTCATGACGAGAGATTTCTTTGTCGTGTTTCCGAAGAATACGGGAGAGATTAACATTTAATGGATAGGAAGATTTTGAGATGATAGATGAACGGGCAAGTTTTGGGTTTGAGGGGTTGTTTGAGTTGGGTGAAGTGGACACAACGATTACGGGTTTGGATATGTTTGCTGCGGATTGGGTGGAGCAAGCAGCTGAAAAAGTTGGAGCGGTTGAGGGCGATACTTACGTGAAATTGAATCGTGGGATTTTGACGGTTACGCAAATTAATGCGTTATTGGATTCGATTCCTTTAGAATTTTCTTATATTGACAACAATAATCAATTTATTTATTACAATAATGAAAAAGATGCTGCAAATATGTGGGCGCCTAGCAATCCGGAGAGTGTGGGCCAGCCATTGGGATCGTTGCATCCGGAACATATTACGGCTTATGTTCAGAAAATTATTCAACAACTACGTGCTGGTGAGACCGACGTGGTACGCATTGGGCATCCAGTAGCTGATGGTGAGCAGTTTTTGGTGCATAATTATCAGCGTATGCAAGATAAGGAAGAAAATTATTTGGGAGTCAATGAATATGTTGCGGATTTGAAACCGGTTATTGACTGGTATTTAAAACAGACCAGCCAAAAGCTGGTGCCTAATAATGGAGAGGATAGGGTCTCGAATGCTATGCCTATTGACGGAATTTCAGGTGCTACCCAAAAACCGACTAGCCATAAGCATGCGGATGTAGATGCCGTCTCTGGTGCTTCAGCAAAGCCATATTAATTTATAAACGAAAAGCACTGAAATCATCCGCTGATTTCAGTGCTTTTCTTCTCTATAATATTCATACTAAAATATCAATCACTTTTAAATTTGAACTCTACATTTCATTCGCATAGGCAACGGCAATTTCTGCGCCAACTTTCGCGTTGTTGTAGACAAGTGCAATATTAGCTTCTAAACTCTTGCCTTCTGTCAGTTCTACAATTTTTGCGAGTAAGAATCCGGGCTATCTTCTCCTTTGATTCCTGCTTTTTTCCTCAGTTAATGCTTGTTCAATAAGTCCATTTTATTCTTCACCATGCAACTTAAATTTACAGATATTCTTTAAAAAATTTAAAAAGATTTAACTACAAAGCAATAAGCTCGTTGATCTTTATAAGCCTCCCAAGGAATGGACGTTTGTTCCCAAGTTTCTGCTCCATCTGCTAAATAAAACACCCCATAATTATTCATTGCATAAAAAGCGCCGATTTTATCTGGATCATTCGCTAAGTAATGAGTATAGGCTTGCTTACGAGGTAAACCATCCGCTATTTCTTTCCAAGATTCATCCTCCACTTTCCTATAAACAGTCGAATAACGTTGAGAACCATGAGCCGCTGAAGCATTCTTTGAAGCGGAAACGATTCGATCATTTGGGTTTTCTGGATGTAGGACCATATTGTACAGATAGGGATGTTCTTCCAATCCTTCACTCATATACTGCCAAGTTATTCCTTCATCTTCACTTTCAGCATAGGCACGTTCGTTATTTGATGCTCCATCTCCATTGGCCGCATACAATCGTCCCGGAGCTTTCGGATGAGCTAATAAGGTGTGCGCATCGATTGGACTTTTTTCTGGGCGATCTATCCAAATCTTTCCGTGATCATTCGTATGCAAAACAGCTCCTGCTTCAATCGAAATCGCTAAATAATCTTTCTTCGAATAACTTGGTGTAATCCAGCGCACAAAATGGGTGTAAGGTCTCGGCGGAAAAGCCCAATCCTTTTTAGAAGGCAAAGTTTGAATCCCTTTAAATTCTTGAAACGTTCTGCCACGATCTTCTGAATAAAATAACATACTAGGTTCCGTACCGGCATAGACCACACTATATCCACCTACACTTCTGACTGGGCTCACTGCCACAGATGTTATTTTCGAAGAAGGAAGACCTCGATTAATGTTTCTTTCACTCGAAAGATGTGACTCGCCCACTTTCTCCCAATGTTCCCCGCTGTCTTCACTGCGCCAAAGTCCGTCATCTCTGGTACTACAATAGAGACGATTTTGGTTCAATGGATCGAACGCTAAGCGAGTTGGTTGTTTTTCATGAAGACATTCTTTAAAATCATAACCAGTAGTTGTTTCTTTAATGAGGACGAGTTTATCGTTTAAACCAATATAAAAAGTTTTCATCTATTGTTCCTCCTTAGAGTTTAGATTTAGGATGAAAGGAATCCTGTTCTATTTAATTATTGTTGAAAGGGCTTCTTTCAGCAAGCTATTTGAATGTTCTCTTGATTTTTAAATCTGTTACGCGTAAAATCTCAATACTTTTTACAATCCGAAATAGAATGTGGTGATTCAGATTAAAGAAGAAAAAAGAAAAGTTCACTTAATGGGAACGGTCATTGATTTAACCATTACCCACCCAACACCGGACCTTGTTTTAGACGAAGTGGTTCGTCGTTTGGAAATGTATGAACATCGATTTAGTGCAAACGACCCCACTTCCGAATTAAGTGAAATCAATAAAAATGCCGGAATTCATCCGGTACAAGTCCATCCCGAGCTTTTTGAACTCATCCAAATTGGAAAAAAACATAGTCTAGCACCCGACAGCAATATGAACATTGCCATCGGTCCATTGGTTCAATCTTGGAGAATCGGATTTGACGACGCAAAAGTAGTAACAGACGAAGAAATTAAAAAATTATTGCAAATTATTGATCTAGATCAAGTTTTATTGGATGAAAATACGGTATATTTAAAGATGTCTGGCATGGCGATTGATTTAGGCGCATTGGCCAAAGGATTTATAGCCGATCGCATCATAGACTATTTAAAATCAGTAGGCACCCAATCCGCGCTAATTAATCTAGGCGGAAACTTAGTCACTATGGGCCCTGCCCTTCAACATTCCGATCGATATTGGCGAATCGGCATTCAAAATCCAGTAAGGACTCGTGGCGCTTCGCAAATGATTTTACGTGTGCAAGATCAATCCGTGGTAACTTCTGGAATATACGAACGCAGTTTAACAAAGAATGGAAAAACCTTTCATCATATTTTGGATTCAAATACTGGATACCCAGTAAAAACAGACACGGCAAGTTTGACGATTGTTTCAGACTTATCGGTAGATGGTGAAATTTGGACGACGCGTTTATTTGGGAAGACAACTGAAGAAATCATCGATGCACTCAATCAATTACCAAATATTGAAGGTTTAGTCATTAATGATCAAGGAGACGTTTTTTATTCTGAAGGAATGAATGAGCGGATTCTTTAACAGCTAAGCAATCAAAGCCTGCTCATTTTTTTAATTGTTTTTGTGAAATAAGTACAAATAAAAGATAGTGAGGGAAATTATGAAAAATATTATAGGATTAGTGGGACCAACTCCACTGAATCAACCAACCGTCAACTTTTACAATACATGGCTCAACATTTTGAAGAAAAGGCAACGATTGAATTGCTTGAAATTAATCAACTGCCTGTATTCAACAAACCAGAAAATTATACAGTACTTCCCGAAGTACAAGAATTAGTAGATAAAATTGAAGCGGCGGATGGCGTCGTTATTGCAACACCTGAATATGACCATTCACCAACGGCTGCTTTAAACAATGCACTCGCTTGGCTTTCTTATGGCGTTTATCCATTTGTGGACAAGCCCGTTATGGTTGTAGGAGCTTCTTATGGAACATTAGGCTCTTCTCGAGCACAGCTTCAATTACTCCAAATATTAGAAGCACCTGAATTACAAGCTCGTACCATGCCTAGTTCAGAATTTTTACTTGGAAATTCTTTACAAGCTTTTGACCAAGACGGAAATTTAGTTTATGAAGACAAAGCTGAACAACTCGATGGGATTTTTGAAGATTTCTTAATCTTTATTGAAATTATTCAACAACTTCCTCATTCAAAAGAAGCTATGGTTAAAGCGGCTAAAAACTTTAACTGGGAAAATATCTAAAAGGAGAGCAAAAAATATGAAATTAGTTGGTATTGTAGGTTCACCTGCAAAAAAATCTTATAACCGTTTATTATTACAATTTATCGCAAAGAACTATCGTGATTTAATTGATTTAGAAGTTATCGATATTGATAACATTCCCTTATTTAACCAAAGTGAAGATCAAACACATACAGAACCGATTCAAAATTTAAATCGAAAAATCGAAGCGGCTGATGGGGTCATCATCGCTACACCTGAACATAATCGAACAGTTCCTGCAGGTTTAAAAAGTGTTTTAGAATGGTTGTCCTTTAAAATTCATCCTCTAGAAAATAAACCTGTGCTTATTGTAGGAGCTTCTTATTATGATCAAGGAACCTCACGAGCACAATTGCACTTACGTCAAATTTTAGAATCTCCTGGTGTAGGCGCCTTTGCTTTTCCTGGAAATGAATTTTTACTCGGTAAAGCTAAAGAAGCTTTTGACGAAAATAATCAATTAAAAGATCAAGGAACAGTCGACTTTTTAAGATCCGTTCTCGAGAAATTTATTCGCTTTGTCAATATCATCCAACAAATTGAAGGAGATAAACCTGCTGTTCTTGAGCCAGAAGATTTAAATGCAACTGGAAAAGGAGCAACAACTATCGAAGGCATCGACATGTATGCTGAAGATTGGGTTGAACAAGCTGCTGAAAAAACAGAAGCTGTCTCTGGTGATACTTATGTTGAATTAGATCGCGGAATTTTAACCGTTGACCAACTCAACCATTTCTTAAATTCAATGCCTATGGAATTAACTTTTGCGGATGACAACAATCAATTTATTTATTACAACTACCATATGGAGAAAGATGACATGTTAGCATCTAGACATCCAAGTCAAGTTGGAAATCCACTTGCTGCTTGTCACCCAGAAGCTGCTCAT
This sequence comes from Atopostipes suicloacalis DSM 15692, assembly GCF_900129085.1. GTDB lineage: Bacteria > Bacillota > Bacilli > Lactobacillales > Carnobacteriaceae_A > Atopostipes > Atopostipes suicloacalis. Next base: position 16,380 of record NZ_FQUF01000028.1, on the reverse strand, counting down.
AAAAATGTTGCCTGGGTCATTCAACAACTACGCGCTGGTCAAATAGATACGTTCCGCATTAAAGTTCCGACTCATGGTCCTGACAAGTTTGTTGTTCACAGTTACAAAGGAATCAAAGATAAAAATGGTCAGTATATTGGCGTTAACGAATATGTCCAAGATATCCAACCGATTATTGATTGGTACCTCGAACAAACCGGCCAAGAACTTGTAGGCGGTAAAACAGATGGCGTTTCAGGTGCTTCTGCTAATGACAACAATGTCGATGGTGTTTCAGGCGCTTCTGAAAATGCCAATGATTCTGCAACAAGTGTGGAAGCTGACGCTGTTTCTGGCGCTTCTGAAAATACTAGCCCAGCCGTACCTGAAGTAGATACGAGTTCTGTTGACGGAGTATCAGGCGCTTCTGAAAATGCATAAATTTAATGAAACGATCCTATAAAAAAGCAATCAAACCATCAAGACTTTATAAAAGTTTTGATGGTTTTTTATTTTTTGGAAACTCTCTCTGGAAATCGGAAACTCTCACCGGAAAGGGATAGCGATTTTCTACAACTTTTTTACGCGTGGGAGAGACTGCTCGTTTCTAATAGCCGTTCCATGTGATGTCGCGCCTTGCACGCTATTTTTCGCGATTTGTGCGGAATGGACACACTTTGCGCGCAAATTTTTGCAATTTGTGCGGGATGGACATACCTTGTGCGCAAATTTTTGCAATTTGTGCGTGGTAGACACACTTTGCACGCACTTTTCTGAAATTTGTGTGTTACGGACACTCCTTGCACGCACTTTTCTTCGATTTGTGTGTTACGGACACTCCTTGCACGCACTTTTCTTCGATTTGTGCGGGATAGACACGCCTTGCTCACACTTTTCCATAATTTGTGCGGGATAGACACACCTTGCACACACTTTTCTTCGATTTGTGCGTGGTAGACACACTTTGCACGCTATTTTCTGCGATTTGTGTGCGATGGACACTCCCTGCACTCACTTTTCCGAAATTTGTGCGTGGTAGACACACTTTGCACGCACTTTTCTACGATTTGTGAGCGATGGACACTCCCTGCACTCACTTTTCCGAAATTTGTGGGCGGTAGAACCAACTTGCACGCAATTTTCTGCAATTTGTGCGGGATAGAACCAACTTGCACACACTTTTCTTCGATTTGTGCGGGATAGACACACCTTGCACGCAATTTTCTACGATTTGTGTGCGATAGACTCTTTTAAGGCAATTTTATAATGGCATTCCAATCATTAGAAGCATCTATTTGGTTTCATCCCACTATCAGAAAAATTTCTCTCGTAAAGACCGTGCGAGGTTTTTGTTTATATCATATTTATGGTAATATTTAGTTAATTATAACCGTTTATTCTTTTTAGTATCAGTAAAATAAGAACGACATATTAGGAGGTTAATTTTGCTTTATGGATAGTAATCAGATAAATAGTATGGTATTTTTTATCGTATTAATTATATTTTCTGCTTTTTTCTCTTCTTCAGAAACAGCCTTTACCTCAGCTAGTCGTATACGACTACAAACAGAATCAGAGAATGGAGATAAAAAAGCAAAAAGAGCTTTAAAATTACAAAATCAATTTGATTCTTTATTATCTACTATTTTAATTGGAAATAACTTGGTAAATATTGCAAGCTCATCCATTGCGACTGTATTTTTTATCAAATTATCACCAACTTATGGGGCAAGTATTGCAACGATTATAACGACCGTTCTTTTACTACTCTTTGGCGAAATTACGCCAAAACTTCTCGCTAAGATTTCGCCTGAAGATTTTGCAAAAGCCACTGCTCCTTTCTTAAAATCTATTATGTCCCTTCTGAAACCGATCGTCTGGATCTTGAACAAGTGGCAACAGCTCATAAAAAAAATCGTTCCACTATCTAATAGCCAAATCATTAGTGAAGACGAACTTCTTTCAATTGTAGATGAAGCTCGCCTTGGCGGAAGTATTGAATTAGAAGAACACCAATTAGTGAAAGCGGCGATTGAGTTCGACGATAAGGATGTTTCTAGTATTTTAACTCCGCGAGTGGATTTGATTGGTTTTGATCTTCATGATTCTGATGAAGAGATTCAATCCTTATTTGCTCAAACCCCTTTTTCTAGACTGGTCGTATATGATGAAGATGTCGATAATGTAGTCGGTACCCTTCATGTCAAAGATTTCTATCGCTATTTAAATGCCAAAGAAAAAAGTCGCCTAAAGTTCAAATCCTTTGATAATTTATTAACAAAACCTTTATTCGTTCCTCCAACAATGGCTCTATCCGATCTATTAACTTCGATGCAACAAGCTTATACTCATATCGGAATTGTTGTGGATGAGCACGGCGGAATCATTGGGATTGTAACCATGGAAGATGCTTTAGAAGAATTAGTAGGTGAAATTTGGGATGAATCGGACATTGTTCGCTCAGAAGTAAAACAATTGGATGGCAAAGAAAAATATCTCATTCAAGGAACCTACGCTTTGGACAAATTCTTCGACCTCTTTCATATGAAACACGAAGATGAATGGCTTTCAAGCACGGTTAGTGGATTTATTATTGAACAATTCGAGCGAATTCCCCATAATGACGATACTCTACAATATAAAGGCCTTGAAATAACCGTAGTCAATGCACAACAACAACGTGTTAATGAAATCATTGCAGAAAAGATTATAAAAGATTAAATAAAAACGCTGTGGTCATAGAGTTTACTCTATGCCTTCACAGCGTTTTTTCATTATCTAGTTGTCTTTCTAGCAAATAATCTTGAACCAACAGTCAAAATCAGTAATACAAAAGCAGCTGGAAGCATCCACTCTAACCCTTCATTGTAAAAGGGTAACTTTGAAAGGAGTGCACTAAAAATAGGAATTTCAGCCCCTAAAGAACCTAATCCAGACAAAATAGAAATAAAGAGCGTAAGATAAATCGTCAATTGATAAGTAAGTCGATTAAACTGACAGCTATCGTGTAACAAAGCCATGATAATCAACATAATAGCGGGCGGATAAATCGCAGTTAACACGGGCAATGAAAACTTTAAGATATTATTTAGACCAAAATTCGCCAGCGTTAAAGAAATTAGCGTATAGATAAAAAGCCATTGTTTGTAAGTAACGCGATGATTGGTCAGTTCCGCAAAATATTCACTGACACTATTAAGCAGCCCTACCGCTGTCGTTAGACAAGCCAAGGTGAAAATCAAAATTAAAATCACAGCTCCAAATGAACCAAAGACATGATTCGTGATATCTAATAAAATATGTCCACCATTTGCTACCTCTTGATTCCCAGCTGAAGAAATCACGCCCACATAAGCAAGCATCGTGTACACTGCCAATAAAATCCCTCCAGCGACCAAACCAGCTCCTGAAGTATATTTAATAATACTTTTCTCATCTTCAATTTGTTTACTCTTAAGCGTAGAAGCAATCACTAAGCCAAAATTTAAAGCCGCTAATGTATCCATCGTATTGTACCCTTCTAAAAATCCGGTTGTAAAAGCATTTTTATAACCTTCCGTCGGGAATGCGACTTCGATTGGTGTTTTCCAAACGGCTCCAATGAAAAATACAAGGATAAGCGCCAATAAGATGGGAGTTAGTATTTTACCAATACGATCCACTAATTTTCCTGGTTGTAAACATAAATAATAAGCAAAACCAAAGAACAAAAACGTATAAATAAAGCGAGCCACTGATAAAGAAAAATCTGGTGATAGATAAGGAATCACTGATAATTCAAATGCTAAACTCCCATTTCTAGGAATAGCAATTCCTGGGCCAATCGCTAGAAAAATAATGGCTGGATAAATCATGCCAAAGTTCAGCCCTACTCGGTTCCCTAAATTTTGCACTCCATTTGATTTGGAAATAGCTAAAAATCCTAAGACTGGAAAAAGAACAGCGGTCGTCGCAAAGCCAAGCAAGGCAGTAATTGTAGAAGTTCCTGCTTGATTTCCTAACATCGGTGGAAAGATTAAATTTCCAGAACCGAAGAGTAAAGCAAATAATAATAAACTAATACTAATGAATTCTTGTTTTGATAGTTTCCTTTCCATACAGCACCTCAAAGAAATAAGTAATAGTTTGTATTCTACAGGAAGGAATTTTAATCTTCAATAAAAAATCTCGCTTTTCCACCTAAATAGACAGATCTAAAAAGGATATAAAAAGTCAAACATTTGAAAAATATGTATCTAATTTTTGAATATTCTGCTATAGTTAAAGCAATATCAGGAAAAGAGTGAAGCATATGATTCGAAAAGTTAGGCAAGAGGAAATTCATCATTTATACCCTTTTGTGTATAATATTTTATCCAATCTAGGTTTACCTCTTCTAGAAGAAATGGATGAAGACGAATTAACTCAAATAATGATTGAAGCAATGGAGAGTCCACAGTATCGTTATGGAATTGAGCATGCTTGGCTATGTGTTCAAGAAAACCAAGTAGCTGGTGTTCTTTTTGGCTATCCAGGAGAATATATTTCCTTAGTGGATGGTCCTTTAAAAGTAGCCTTATCTGAACGTGGATATACCTCATCTGAAATTATTCAAAATCCAGAAACACATTCGGGCGAATGGTATTTGGATAAACTAATGATCGCACCTACCTTTAGAAATAAAGGGATCGGACATCGTATGTTACAAATTATTGATAATATTGCAAAAGAAGCAGGTTATACAACGATTGGTTTAAATTGCCCAGTAGATAATAAAATTGCTTATCACTTGTACAAAAAAGTAGGATTTGCTGAACACACAAAAATACTATTAGGTGATCAAGCTCATTTTCATATGACCAAAGAACTCTAATCTTCTCTATCAAAACACGAATCAAATAATATAATTACACAAACTTATCGAATTTTTCGATGAGTTTTTTTAATATTCGAAATTATTCCTTCATCATGTTATACTGATTAGCGTATTTTGAAAGAAGAGGGAAAAATATGATTAGAAAAGCAAAACAAAAAGAGATGCCTGAGCTCTATCCTTTTGTTTTTAAAATTTTATCCGATATGGAATTACCTGTATTAGATGAAATAAATGCAGAGCTCCTTGAAAAAATTATAGTTGATGCTATGAATAGCCCACACTATCGTTACGGTTATGAACATGCTTGGGTATGTGAACGGAATGGTCAGATTGCTGGTGCATTTTTTGGTTACCCAGGTGAATGGGAACCTTTAATTGATGGACCGCTACAAGCTTCTATGTTGAAATTTGATTATCCGCTGGAACCTACACCTAAAGAAAATGAGACGCTTCCTGGTGAATGGTATTTAGATACTTTAGTTACCCACCCAAATTTTCGTCGTCAAGGGGTTGGCCGTGAAATGATGGACGCAGCATCCCAGATTGCAGAAGAAGCTGGATATAAAATGATTGCTTTAAATTGCGATATTGATAATAAAGCAGCTTACCAACTTTATAAAAAATCCGGTTTTGAAAGAAAAACTCGTCTTGTTCTCAGTTCACATGTTTATTGGCATATGACAAAAGCGATTTAAACTTAGAGACGACAAAAAAACACTTTCTACTCTCCAATATTTTTGGAAAAGTAGAAAGTGTTTTTTTATTCTTTCATTTATAAAATTATTCGGATCTTAAAGCATCCACCGGGTCTTTTTCTGACGCTTGTCTTGAAGGAATTAATCCAGCGATAAAGGATAACACAACACTTAGAAGAACTAACACAAGCGAGCTATTTATAGATAAGCTTGCTCGAACGCCTTCGCCTAATAGATTTTCCAGTATTATATTTAAAGGAATATGAGATAGATAAGTTAATCCTACTCCTAATAATCCTGAGAATAGACCAATAATAATAGTTTCAGCATTGAAAACAGTCGATATATTTCCTTTGGAAGCACCGATTGCTCGAAGAATACCAATTTCTTTTGTTCGTTCGAGAACGGAAATATAAGTAATAATCCCAATCATAATCGAAGAGACCACAAGGGACACACTAACGAATGCAATTAATACATACGTAATGACATTAATAATTTCTGTTACGGAAGACATAATAAGTCCTGCAAAATCTGCGTAAGTAATCTTTTCTTCTTCATCTACAGAGGTATTATAGTCATCGATTCCGGCAGAAATAGCTTCTTTATCTTCAAAATTATCTGCATAGATATTAATTGAAGAAGGCGCATCTAAACTAATCACACCAAAGGCTTCCATATTATCATCATAGCTACCCGTTGAAATAGAACTATCATAGATGGATAACAAGGTTTCTGAATCCAGATTTTCTACTAAACCATCAAAACTGGCTGCTAATTGCTCTTCGCCCATGTCTGGCATTGCACTCGGCATTTGGGCCGATTCTTCATCGCTTTCTTGCATTGAGCGCACAAAGTCAGCTTTTTCACTAATTGTTAAGTTTGAAAGGTATTCGCGTGTATCTTCGATTTTTTGATCATCATTATCCGCATCAAAACGTAGACCATTTAAAACATTCGTTTCTGGTGATTCTTCTTGCGCTTGAACCACGTCACTATCATTTGCATAATCTATTAAATGTTTTGTCAGTTCGTTCGTATAAGCAATTGGTGTTGAAATCGCTGCTGTTGTTGCATCTTCAACAGGTTTTACAATCCCAGCAATTTTAAGTTCAATCGCATCTTCTTCGACTAAATTTTCAACAGCTGCTTCATCATCTGCAATACTTTCGAAATGACCATTTTCATCTTCAACGTAATAATCACTAGCCGGTAGTAGATAGAAAACTTGATCAGCAATTTCTTCATAATCTAATTTTTGAGAATCAAATTCTACTTCCTCGCCTTGGTCGATTTGATCTAAAATTTCTTCGTATTCATCCGCTGGTAAAATTCCCAGCTCATAAAGTGCTGATTTATCGATTTCGTTATTTTGATCCACCGTTAATACGACTTCATCATAATTTTCAGGCCAATTTCCATACAATACATCATAATTATCGGTAATGACTTGACTGATCAGACTGCCTTCCACGCCAGGAATTAGTTCACTTACATTACTTTCAGAAGGCATCAAAGGACTTTCAGGAATTTGAAAACCAGGCATATCTTGTGATTCTTCTTCCTCAAAAGTACTACCATCTGTGTTGATAAACGTGTCTTCATCATCATAAGTGAATAAATCAAAATTCACATCATAGGAATATACAATTCCATTTGCACCGACATAAGGATCGATTTCATTGGATGGATCGTCTAAATATTTTTTGAAAGACGTTAAATTATTCTCTTTAAACGTTGACGTTGTACTGCTAACAAGCTCAAGTGTTGTCGGATTTGAATAGATACTATCCAAGTCATGACTCGCATCTGAATCTTCACCTGCTGCATAATCTCCAATGGTTTCGTCTCGAATTTCAACTAAACTATCTAAGTCGATAGATTGTGCTTCAATGGTAATCGGATAGGCAGTCATCGTATCTTGTTGAATATTATCAATATAATCATTAACTCCTGTTGAGAGGGAGAGAATCAAAGCAATTCCAATAATCCCAATCGATCCAGCAAAGGCCGTTAAGAATGTTCGTCCTTTTTTAGATTTTAAGTTATTAAAACTTAAAGACAAAGCCGTCAAAAATGACATGGATGCTTTTCCCATATTTTTATGTTCTGGTTCGGTTGCATCCTCATCTTCAATATTCAAAGGATGTGAATCCGATATAATTTCTCCATCTTGTAATTCGATAATACGGTTTGAATAATTATGAGCGAGTTCAGGATTATGGGTAACCATTACCACTAAACGATCTTTAGCTACCTTTTCTAGTAGTTCCATAATTTGAACACTTGTATCAGTATCCAAAGCACCCGTCGGTTCATCCGCAAGTAAAATATCTGGTTCATTAACGAGTGCACGAGCAATAGCCACTCTTTGCATTTGCCCCCCGGATAATTGGTTGGGCTGTTTGTGAAGGTGCTCTGTTAAGCCTACTTCTTCCAAAGCTTTTGCCGCTCTTTCTTTTCGTTCACCGGAAGAAATTCCTGAGATCGTTAAAGCTAATTCTACGTTGGATAAAACAGATTGGTGTGGAATAAGATTATAGCTTTGAAACACAAAACCGACCGAATGATTTCGGTAAGAATCCCAATCACGATCGGTATATTTTTTAGTGGATATTCCGTTAATAACAATGTCCCCATCATCATAACGGTCTAATCCTCCAATAATATTTAATAGAGTTGTTTTTCCTGAACCACTATGGCCAAGAACTGAAACAAATTCATTATCGCGAAGATTAAAGCTGACACCATCAAGAGCTTTTTGCTGTAAGGCTCCGGTATCGTAAGTTTTTGTAATATTTTTAATCTGTAACATGACATGTGTCTCCTTTTTAGATTTCCCTTATCTCACACAGGATACCATACAAAAATAAAATAATTGTTAAATTAAATTGTAAACTTTATGTTTTATTAAAGAATTTTTAAGTAGTGAAGATTAAGTCACCTTATTATTCATTAATGGATATAAAGCTTTAAATTTATACATTTATGAAAGAAAGTTGTAAAATAGCAACAACTAATATGGAGGTAAACATTATGAAAAAGAGAATATTTAAACCTTATTTTTCTGTAGCTTTTTCGTTTCTTTTATTTTTATCTATATTTTATTCATTTCCTTTTATGGTAAAGGCACAGGAAAACAATTACGATCTTGATCACATTAACTCTAGTTTGGAGGAAGAAGGAGTGCTTACGGTTGGGATGGAAGCTAATTATGCACCTTTTAATTGGTCTCAAACCTCTCCTGCTGATGGAGCTGTCGAAATTGATAACTCCCCAGGTGAATATGCAAATGGGTATGATGTGCAAATGGCTGCTCAACTTGCAGAAGAATTAGGTCTTGATCTAAAAATTATTAAACTCGAATGGGATGGTTTACCTCCTGCATTAGAGTCAGGAATGATTGATGTCATTATTGCGGGAATGTCGCCAACTCCTGAACGTAAAAGAGAAATAGCTTTTTCAGACAGTTATTATGAATCAGATATGGTACTAGTCGTTAATAAAGATTCCAAGTATGCAGAAGCAACTTCTCTTGCAGATTTTGATGGGGCTCGAGTGACTGCTCAGTTGAATACTTTTCATTATGAACTGATTGACCAAATTCCAAATGTCACTCAACAAACCGCAATGGAATCCTTCCCTACAATGATTTCCTCAGTCCTTTCCGATAAAACAGATGCTTATGTTTCAGAAAAACCTGGCGCTCTTGCAGCTGTTGCTTCAAATTCAGATTTAACTTTTGTAGCTTTTGATGAAGGACAAGGTTTTGAAACAGATAATGTCGATACTTCCGTTGCGGTAGGGCTCCGACTTGATTCCCCACTTATTGATCCCATTAATAATGCGTTAGCAACCATTTCTCAAGAGACAAGAGATCAATTAATGGAAGAGATGGTTGATTTAAACGAACAAGGGGAAAGTGAAGGCTTCTGGTCAGATGTCCGAAACATTTGGACCACTTATGGCCACCAATTTTTAGTTGGGGCTCGAAATACAATTATTATTGCTTTTATTTCAACGCTTGTAGGTTTCATAATTGGCTTGCTAATTGCTATTTACCGTACGATTCCTATAAACAGAAAACACAAGCCAGTCACTTATATTTTCTATAAAATTCTCGAATTTTTCATCATTGCTTATATTGAGATTTTTCGTGGAACCCCAATGATGGTTCAAGCTATGATGATCTTCTATGGGTCAAAATTATTTTTCAATATTGATTTAAGTGCGATGATAGCCGCTTTAATTATTGTATCCATTAACACGGGAGCTTATCTAACGGAAGTGATTCGCGGTGGAATCATCGGAGTAGATCCTGGTCAATTGGAAGCTGCAAAAGCAATCGGTATGACTCATTTTCAAAGTATGACCACCGTTGTTTTACCGCAAGCGATTCGAAATACCCTCCCCGCTCTTGGAAATGAATTCGTAGTCAATATTAAAGATACATCTGTTTTGAATGTGATTGCCGTAACTGAATTATTCTTTATTACACGTTCAGCCGCCGGGTCTACTTATAAGACCTTTCAAACTTTCTTTATCGCAGCCGTTTTGTATTTTGTAATGACGTTTATTGCCACTCGTCTACTCATTTTACTTGAAAAATATATGGGCGGTGCGGCTTCATACACCATGCATAAATCAAGTACGACCATGCCGACAAACATAAAGAAAGGAAATTAAAAATGAATGAAGTCATTTTAGAAGTGCAACATTTAGAAAAAAAATTCGGGGAAAATATTGTTTTAAAAGATATTAATTTTCAAGTGCGTGCAGGCGAAGTCATAAGTATTATTGGTTCTTCCGGTTCTGGAAAATCCACTTTACTTCGTTGCCTGAACTTATTAGAAGAGCCGACAAATGGAAATATTTTATACCGTGACCACTCTATTTTAGACGGAGACTTTAGTCCGACAGAATATCGCACGAAAATTGGAATGGTATTCCAACAATTTAATTTATTTAAAAACATGAATGCCTTAAAAAATTGCACCATCGGCCAAGTAAAAATATTGGATCGTTCAAAAGGAGAAGCCGAAAAGATTGCCCTAGAAAATTTAGAAAAAGTAGGAATGGAGCCCTACATTGACGCTCGTCCCCATCATCTTTCAGGAGGGCAACAACAACGGGTCGCAATCGCTCGCGCTCTTTCTATGAATCCAGATATTTTATTATTTGATGAACCAACAAGTGCCTTAGATCCGGAAACAGTAGGTGAAGTTCTTGAAACTATGCGCTTATTAGCCGAAAAGGGACTGACTATGGTTGTTGTCACGCACGAGATGGCCTTTGCGCGTGATGTGTCAAGCCGTATCATGTTCATGGATGAGGGCGTTATCGTTGAGTCCGGTCCTCCAGAACAAGTCATCAATCATCCCGAACACGAACGAACCAAGTCTTTCTTAAAAAGATACCTCACTGAAAGTACAGTGCATTAAATAGAAAAAATGGCCTCCCTTTTTGAAAAGGAGAGCCATTTTTTATTCTTTAAAAAAATTAATCCTGATTTTGTTGGATTAATTTCTATCAAGCTTATTATTCAATGCCATTCATTTACATATATTTTAAATTAGATAGAATGTTTAAAAATATATTATTTCAAATCTGGCCAAAACTCTTTGTTTGCCTCAATTAAATCATCTAGAAGTTCTTTTGCTACTCGTGCATTTGGTACAATTTTAGATAGAGTGAGAGCTTGCCACATTTTCTGATAGCTTTTTTCAATATAAGCTTCAACAACCATTTTTTCAACTGTTACTTGTTGTAGCATAAGTGCTCTTTCAAATTGAGGTATTTTACCTTGCGCTAATGGTTCTGGTCCATCACTGCCAACAATACAAGGTACTTCGACCATCGCATCATCATCAAAGTTTGCAATAGCACCATTATTTTCAACAATCAATAACATTCGTTCACCGGTATTAAAAGCAATAGCTCGAGCTAAATCTACAATAAATGAGGCGTGGCTATCAATTTCAAAACTATTCTCTTTAGCTGTACCACTATCTATAATTTTTTGAGCTGCTGAAAAAACATTTTTCTCACGTCCGTCCATTACTTCGTTTGCGCGAGTATAAGCTGGATTTGCATGTTCGACTTCATCCTGAGGATAAAAATAATATTTTAGATAGGTGTTCGGTAAAAATCTCGGTTCAATTGCTAATAAATCTTTTGCTTTTTTGTGTGTTTCTTGCCAACTCTCATCCATATGTTGCGTATCTACTTCCACTTGTGTTAGATATCCATGTTCAGCTACATACTCTTTAATGTCATCTAAATATTCATACCCGGTATTTTTGTCTTTAACACTTGTCCACCAACCAAAATGATTCAATCCAAAATAACTTACTTCTAACTGATCTGGTGTGGTGTTAACAATTTGTGACATTCTTCTTAGTGTTCCAACCGGCATATCACAAATATTTAAGATTTTCGAATCAGGACGCAAAACGCGTGTTGCTTCGGCAACAATAGCCGCTGGATTTGAATAATTTAACATCCAAGCTTCTGGAGAGTATTCTTCCATATAATCAACAAGTTCCAGCATGTCTTTAATGCTTCGCATACCATATGCAATACCACCCGGTCCACAAGTTTCTTGGCCTACAACACCATATTTTAATGGTATTTTTTCATCTTGCTCTCTCATTGCATATTTTCCAACACGGATATGCGCAAACACAAAGTCAACATCTGTAAAAGCCACCTTTGGATCTGTGGTAAATATAAACTCTAGTTCAGGAGCACGTTCTTTTAATAAAATTTTCAGAGCTTCTCCTAAAATATCTTGTCTCTTTTCATCATTATCATATAAAATAAGTTTTCTTAATGGAAAACGTTCCGCTTCTTCTAAGAGCATCATCACAATCCCAGGAGTGAATGTACTTCCTCCACCTGCAATTACAATTGAAAACTTTTTTGATGTCATATTTATCTTTCTCCTCGTATAATAAGATTAGTCTTGATTGGCTAATCATATTTAATTTCTGTATTTGTCATTTAAGGCTGACTTAAACCTATAACTCTTATGAGTTATAATTGTTTCGTATAGATAGAGGTCGTAGTTTTTCTCCTTGAAGTTTTATCTTCCTAAAAAGACTAACGCCTCTTCTCTACGGACAGTATATGTATGAGCTAGATAGAACATTGTTTCTGAATCTCACACGAGGATATATCGTCCCTAGAGCTTAGAGGGTAACCCCTATCTAAATTTCATATAGAAAGGTTGATCCTTATGTTTTTTGTAGGTATTGATATTGGTAAACGAAACCATGAAGCAGCCATAATTGATGAAAAGGGAAAGCCAGTGGGTAAACCTATTCGGTTTAGTAACACTAAAGCAGGCAGTGAAAAGCTCCTACAATTTATTAATAACCATGAGCTATTACCTGATAATTCTATGATTGGGTTAGAAGCTACTGGTCATTATTGGCTTTCAGTCTTTTCTTTCTTAATCGATTTGGGATTCAATGTGATTCCTTTTAATCCTATTCAATCGGATACTTTGCGGAACTTCTATATTCGTAAAACAAAAACAGATACCATTGATGCGGTATTAATCGCACAAGTGGTTCGTATGGATTTACCCGATCAAGCCCATTTACCTTCCGAAGATATTGTCCGTTTAAAACAGCTTTCACGTTTCCGTTATAGCATTGTCGATCAAACTTCTGATCTTAAAAGAAAAGTGATTGCTTCTTTAGACCAAGTATTTCCTGAATATGAAAAACTTTTTTCAGATATGTTTGGAAAATCTTCCACTCAATTATTGCTTCAATCTCCTCTACCTGAGGATATACTTGAGATAGATTCTAAGAAATTGATTGAACTTCTGAACAAAGCCAGCAATGGTCGTTTAACCATAGAAAAATCAACGGAGAAAGTTCAACAATTAAAAGAACTCGCTAAAGATTCCTTTGGAATCCGAGTCGCAACAGATGTTTATAAACTGCAAATTCAATTATTACTTCAACAAATTCTTGGCTTAGAAGAACAACTGAAAACAGTTGAAGAAGAAATGGCTGAATTAGTTGAAAATCAAGACCAATATTTAACCACAATTACTGGTATTGGTCCTGTAACGGCCGCTGTTATTATTTCCGAAGTTGGTGATATTCAACGCTTCGAGCGACCGAATCAGCTCCTTGCCTTTGCAGGTTTAGATGCTTCTGTTCATCAATCGGGAGATTTCACAGGCACACGGAATAAACTATCTAAACGTGGCTCTCCTTACCTTAGAAGAGCGATTTGGCAAGCGGCATTTATTGCTTCATACCGCGATCCAGCCTTGTCTCTTTATTACCAAAGTTTAAGAAAACGTGGAAAGCATCACGGAACAGCTGTTGGTGCGGTCTGTCGTAAACTGGTCAATATTATTTTTGCCGTTTGGACAAAAGCTAAACCTTATGAAATTCATATAAATCCTGATTTAATAGACGATTGATTTAGTTTTTTTGAATAGTCTTTTAAGAGCTTATTTGCGTTGCCTTTCTTTAAAATCCCCTATAAATTCCACATAATGATTTCCTACAAAAATACTACTTACTCATTCAAGTTATTCCTTGACATCTTTATAGCTGGCTTTTTGAAAAATCTTTTGTTTTATTCTCAAATTTATTCTTCATTAGTTCGTCCTAAATAATTATCCACTGCACGTCGAATTTTATTTACTTCTAAACCATACACAACTTGTACATTTTGGTCTTTAATCATCACTCCACTGGCTCCCGTTTCATTTTTCAAAAGAGCTTCATCTACCTTACTTGGATCATTCACCGTTAGTCGTAAGCGAGAATAACAATTGGTAATATAATTAATATTTTCACTTCCGCCTAACGCTTGAACAATTACAGGGGCTACCCCAAACTCCTCTTCATCCCTAGAAATTTCTTTAGTAAGTGGTGCATCCGTTGATTCTTTTTTCTTTAGTTTATAATCTTCTTTTGAGTAAAGACGTGTGTCTTGTGTCCTATCTTCTCGACCAATTGTCTTCAAATTAAATTTAGAGATAGCAAATCGAAAAGTAACGTAATATAGAACAAAAAATAATATGGTTAGGGTGTCAAAACCCTATAAAATTTAACTTTTTCTTACTAAGATTCCTTTTCCAACAGCATTTTTGGTATAATTAACCGTATAAATATACTGATGGAGGTTGGTTTATTCATGTTTAAAGAAAACAATTCGCAACAAATGAATATAATGGATGATTCTTATTTACAAGCATCCAAACGCGTCCAGAAAATCGTTGAGAAATCCTGGGCTAAACCATTTGCTGAAATTATTTTTCCTGCGATTAATGAAGCTCGTTTTTCTGTTTTGTATAGTGACGACAATGGTCGTCCTAATACGCCGATAAATTATATTTTTAGTTCATTACTTTTAAAAGAAACCCTTGGTTTAACCGATGATGAATTAACAGAGTCTCTTCATTGCGATGTTCGATTTCAGTATGCCTTGCATTCAACTAGTATGAAAGAACAACCCGTAAGCGATCGAACATTTAGTCGCTTTCGTGCAAACTGTTATGCTTATCAACTAGAAACAGGTCGTGACCTGATTGAAGAAGAGATCTTGGCACTGTCTAAGGAAATCGCTGAATACTTCGACTTAAGTCCTACCCAAAAAAGAATGGATAGCATGATGATAGCATCAAATACACGAAAGCTTTCTCGATTAGAATTACTTTACACATGCATCGAAAAGCTTATTCATTCCTTGGATACGTCGTATCCATCGCTTGATATTACCGCTTTTAAGCATTATCTAAATACAGACCAAGAGAATCAATTTATCTACCATGATGACACACCTTACAATGAAAAATTACATAACCTCATAAAAGATGCGTACACTTTAATTGATACGTATAGTGATGAATTATCTGAACACCCAGATTTTCAGCTTCTTTGTCGTGCGGTAGATGACCAAACAACAAAAAATGAAAAAGGAGAATCCGCTGTAAAAAAGGGAAAAGAGATTCGACCAAATAGTTTACAAACGCCTTATGACCCAGACGCCACTTATCGTTATAAAGCTGGGAAAGGGTATATTGGATATTCTGCAAATATTGTAGAAACCGTTGGTACGGATCTCTCCCTCATTACAGATTATGATTATGATATCAACAGTCAAAGTGATGTGAATTTTGGTTATTCAGCGATTGAACAAATGGGCAAGCAAGAATTATCAACTACTCTTATCGCGGACGGTGCTTATAACTCAGATGATAATCAAGCACTCGCAGAAGCAAACAATGTTCAGTTGATTACTACACAACTAAAAGGAAAAAAACCGAATATCCATTATGCCGATATCATCCTAGATGAAGATTCCAAAACAATCGTGCAATGTCCGGGAGGACTGCGTCCTCTGTCCACCAGTTATTATCCAGAAACCGATACTTATCGGGCTGTCTTTGATTTAAAGAGCGCAGAAAATTGTTGCTGTTCCATCTGTTCAAAAAAGAAACAGAAGAAAACGACGGTTTTAATTGTCACACCCAAAGCGGTTCAACGTGCGAAACAAGCAAAAGAAATGAAAGAAGTGTCCTTTCTTCAGTATAGTCATTTTCGAAATGGCATAGAAGGCATCCCTTCTATTTTAAGGCGGAAATATTCTGTCGATCGTATGCCCTTCAGGGGATTAGTGCGCTCAAAACAGTGCTTCGGCTTCAAAATCGGCGGTATAAACGTTAAAAATGCCGTTAAGGCATACCAAAATAGAGCGATAGCCGTATAAAAGGATGGAATCCCCATAATTAATTTTTGAAATTTAAACTTTTGAGCATTTTTTCTAATTAGTAACAGATAAAGTGTTTAAAATTTTGGGTTTCGACACCCTAACCAT
>NZ_FQUF01000014.1 GCF_900129085.1 Atopostipes suicloacalis DSM 15692 | reverse complement strand
CTTCGAGAGTAACTAGAGGGAATAAATATTTAAAAACAGCCCTAATTACGAGTGGTGGAATGGCCGGAAGGTCACGTGATCCAGCTTTTGGATCGTTATATCACAGAATATCTAACAGAGGAACCAAAATAAAAGCAGTTGTGGCATGTGGGCACAAGTTACTACGGATTATTTATAAGATTCTAGATGACAAAGTACCATATGACGAAAAAAGAGCACTAGGTCTGCGGCAACAGAAACTAGTACTCAATTAAGTAAATATTTTTAAAATTTTCATGATTTAATTATACCATGAGAGATGCTTTTTTGTCTCTTTTTAGCATTTTCTTTTCAAATAAAAGTCATTGAAACCAATGGAACTGAATTGTAAAAATAATTTTTTGCTATAAAATAAATAAAGTATCTGTTCATTTATTCGTAGAGTGTTCTCTATTAATGAGCAGATACTTTTTTGACTTATTATAATTTCTATAAAAATTCTATAGACTTTAACCCAAAAAACTTAATTTTAATGTAAGATAGTATCGGTGCTTAATTTATAGGAAAGTCCTATAAAAATTAATTCAAGTAAAGGTGATGTTCATGGAAAAAATTAGAGGATTTGAAATTGTGACGAAATACGTAGATAAAAACTTATCATTACCAAAGCGAGCGACAAAAGGTTCAGCAGGCTATGATATTGCAGCTGCTGAAGATACAGTCATTCCATCCATTTGGAATATCCTTTCCAAAAATGCTGGGGTAAAAGCAATGGAAAAAGAAGAAGTCGTTGAAGAAAACAAACATTATTTAAAATCTACGCTGGTCCCAACTGGAATCAAAGCGTATATGCCAGAAAATGAATATTTAATGCTTGTGAATCGCTCAAGTAACCCATTGAAACATAATTTATCTTTACCAAATGGTATTGGAATTATTGATTCTGACTATTACAATAATAATGGCAATGAAGGAGAAATTTTTGTCCAATTAATTAATTATGGTTTAGAAGATTACACCATTGAAAAAGGCGATCGAATTGCGCAAGGTATTTTCACGCCTTATTATACAGCGGATGGTGAAACGGGGAATTTAGGAAGTCGCATAGGTGGCTTTGGTTCATCTGGGAAAAATTAGTGAAAATTGCATGAAATATTTCAAAGAATAGTACGTAAAGCAACCGGAAAAGCTTAAAATATGCTATAATAAGTGATGCCGTTTATGTAAGGAATGTACATTGCATTAATTTTAAGGAAAGAAGGAAACGAGTTGGCAAAAAAGAAATCAACGGTATTTATGTGTCAAGAATGTGGGTATGAATCTGCAAAATATCTGGGGAAATGCCCTTCTTGTGGTAAATGGAATACATTTGTTGAAGAAAAGATCTCCCAAGAAGCAGATACTAGAAGCCGGGTTTCCTTATCAAAAGAAGTTTCTAAAGCACAAACAATAAAAGACGTTAAAGTTGAACAAACGGGACGAGTTCAAACAGGCTTAGATGAATTTAACCGTGTACTTGGTGGAGGCGTTGTGCCAGGTTCTTTAGTTTTGATTGGTGGAGATCCAGGAATTGGAAAGTCCACATTACTTTTACAGGTTTCAGCTGAGTTAAATCAAATTGGCGGCACCGTATTATATGTAACGGGTGAAGAAAGCCCCAGTCAAATTAAAATGCGTGCCCAACGGTTAACTATTTCTGAGACAGATTTTTACATTTATGGAGAGACAGACTTAAGCCTAATTGTAGAGACAATTGAAAAACTAAAACCAGACTATATCATTATTGATTCAATTCAGACCATGTATCATCCAAGAATCGATAGCGTCGCCGGAAGCGTGTCACAGGTTCGAGAATCAACTGCCTTTCTTATGCAGCTAGCCAAAACAAATAATGTAACCATCTTTATTGTGGGCCACGTGACCAAAGAAGGAAATATTGCAGGGCCTAGAATGTTAGAACATATGGTAGATACCGTCCTTTATTTCGAGGGCGAGCGACACCAATCTTATCGAATTTTACGAGCCGTTAAAAATAGATACGGATCAACCAACGAAATTGGTGTCTTTGAAATGCGAGATACTGGCTTGCGGGAAGTTCTGAATCCCTCAGAATTATTTTTAGAAGAACGTCTAGAAGGAGCATCCGGTTCTGCGGTGGTATCAGCGATGGAAGGAACACGTCCATTATTAGTTGAAGTCCAATCCCTCGTTACACCCACAGCCTTCGGAAACGCGAAGAGGACTGCAAGTGGTTTTGATTATAATCGTGTGTCATTAATTATGGCCGTACTCGAACAACGGGTAGGGTTATTGTTACAAAATTATGATGCCTATTTAAAAACAGCTGGTGGAGTTAAACTAAATGAACCAGCGATTGACTTGGCGATTGCAGTAAGTATTGCTTCCAGTTACCGAGAAACAGAAACAAACGTAACAGACTGTTTTGTGGGAGAAATCGGTTTAACCGGGGAAATCCGCCGTGTCTCAAATATTGAAACACGGATTAACGAAGCAGCTAAGTTAGGATTTAAACGGATCTTTATTCCGAAAAATAACTTAGAAGGCTGGACAGTCCCTAAAGGTATTGAAGTTATTGGTTGTTTAACATTACAAGATGTAATTAATCAAGCATTATAAAAAAGCAAGAAGAATCTTAGAAATTTATATTTTTGAAAGGAGGAATAAAATGTTTTCATTATCAAAATTAATAGGTTTAGCTATTGTGTTAGTATTTGGAAGTATTGGGTATAACTTTTTACCGGACTTATTCATTTATCTATTTCCACAAATTACCTGGACCCATACATCAATTTTTAGCATAATTGTTGGAATTTTAATTGGTTTTATAGCAAGCTTATTAATAAGTAAACCCATTGAAAAAGCAATTCATCAATTACAAGAGTATGTAAGCACACTGAATGCATCTTATATTTTATTCGGAACAGTAGGTGCTATTTTAGGTTTAGTGGTTGCTTGGCTGATTAACTTGTCCTTGTTTGCTTTCTCAACCCCAATAATTAGTGATGTTGTACCTATTATTTTAACGGTATTATTTGCTTATATTGGTTTTGAATTTATGTCATCTAGACGAGAAGAAATTCGTCGCTTATTCATGCCACGTAGTGAGGAGCAGGAAGACAATGAGGTACTCGATCGGAAAGAAGGCGAAAATTATCGAAAGTATAAAATCCTAGATACCAGCGTTATTATTGATGGTCGGATCTTAGATATTATTCGTTCAGGTTTCTTAGAAGGAGTCTTTGTTATTTCCTTCTATGTTTTAAAAGAATTGCAGCATATTGCCGATTCTTCTGATTCATTAAAAAGAGTTCGTGGTCGTCGAGGCTTAGATATTCTAAATGCTCTTCAAAAAGAAGACGGCGTAATTGTCAAAATGGATGAACATGAAATTCCAGAATCAGATGAAGTGGATATGAAACTTGTCCATTTAGCGAAGAAATTAGATGGTGTAGTCATCACCAATGATTATAATTTAAATAAAGTCGCTGAATTTCAAAATGTTCCGGTTTTAAACATTAATGAATTAGCGAATACTTTAAAACCCGTCGTCATTCCTGGAGAAACAATGCGTGTTTTGATTGTTAAAGAAGGAACAGAACGTTCACAAGGAGTGGCTTATTTAGACGATGGAACAATGGTTGTTGTTGAGGAAGGTAAGTTTCACCTTAATGAACAACATGACGTGATTGTCACCAGTTCGCTTCAAACGAACGCTGGAAGAATGATTTTTGCGAAATTACAAGATGAACCAAGAGCTATCGAAGATTAAGAGTGTTAATTGAATGATTTTAAACATTTGAAAGGGGAATACAAATGAACGACAACGTTCGTGTTCGTTATGCACCAAGTCCTACTGGCTTTTTGCATATAGGAAATGCTCGTACAGCATTATTTAATTATTTATTTGCTAAACATTATGGTGGAGATTTGATTATTCGGATAGAAGATACGGATCGTAAACGCCATGTGGAAGCAGGAGAACTTAGCCAATTAGAGAATCTAAAATGGTTAGGCATCGACTGGGATGAGGGTCCAGATGTTGGTGGGGATTTTGGTCCTTATCGTCAATCTGAACGCTTATCTTTATATGAACCACTAATTGAGCAATTATTAGAAGAGGATAAAGCCTATAAATGTTACTGTACTTCTGAAGAACTTGAAGCTGAACGTGAAGAACAGCGTGCACAAGGAATTATGCCTCATTATAGTGGAAAATGTGCGCATTTAACGGATGAAGAACGAGCCGAGAAAGAAGCACAAGGCTTAACACCAAGTGTACGAATTCGAGTTCCACAAGAAGAAACCTTTGAATTTGAAGATATGGTCAAAGGGGACATCTCTTTTGAAGCAAAATCAGTAGGTGGCGATTGGGTCATTCAAAAACGTGATGGTATGCCAACTTATAACTTTGCAGTTGTTGTAGATGATCATTATATGGAAATTTCCCATGTTTTACGTGGAGACGATCATATTTCAAATACACCAAAACAAATGATGGTTTATGAAGCCTTAGGTTGGGAACCACCAAAATTTGGTCATATGACATTGATTATTAATGCAGAAACAGGCAAGAAATTAAGTAAACGAGATACTGAAATTTTACAGTTTATCGAAGATTACCGAGAACTTGGCTACTTACCAGATGCTTTATTCAACTTTATTTCATTACTTGGTTGGTCACCAGTAGGGGAAGAAGAAATTTTCTCACCTGAAGAGTTGGTAGAAATATTTGATTATGAGCGTTTGGGAACTTCGCCTGCTGCCTTTGATGCTCATAAATTAGACTGGATTGCAAACCAATATCTAAAAGAATTAGATCTCGATGAGTTAATCAAGCAAGTCCTCCCACATTTACAAGCGGAAGGTTATGTGGCGGAAGATTTATCGGATGCCGAATATGAACATTATAAGAAGCTAACTTCTCTTTACCAAGATCAAATGAGCTACACCGCACAATTACCTGAAGTAGCTGGTTTATTCTTTGACCAAGCGATTGATTGGTCAGAAAGCGAAAGAGAAATTCTTGCGGGTGAAACGGTTCCGGAGGTTCTTACGGCCTTTAAAGCAGAAATTACTGCCTTGGACGAAGAAGCCTTTGAAGCTAGTGAAATAAGCAAAGCCATTAAAGCTGTTCAAAAAGAAACAGGCGTTAAAGGAAAGAACCTATTTATGCCAATCCGAGTAGCTACAACAGGACAAGAACATGGTCCACAACTTGGAGATGCTATCGAGTTATTAGGGAAAGAACAAGTGCTCAGCCACTTAGAAGAAGCTTTAAATCTTCTTCAAAACTAGAATGAAATAACCTTATAAACCTATTTTGAAAAGGAAAAAACCTTAATCAAAGTAGGTTTATATTTTATGGATCATTTGTTATATAATAGGAATGATTACTCAAAGAACAGGAGCTTAAAAAATGATACAAATCTATAACACATTATCGAGGAAAAAAGAGCCTTTTAAACCCATAGAAGAGGGAAAGATAAGAATGTATTTATGTGGACCGACCGTCTATAATTACATTCATATTGGGAATGCTCGAAGCGCCGTTTCTTTTGATACCATTCGTCGTTATTTTGAATATCGAGGGTATGAAGTGAATTATGTGTCGAATTTTACCGATGTTGACGACAAAATTATCCAAGCGGCTAAAGAGCTTAAAACCGATGCACCCGATGTGGCCAATCGGTTTATCCAAGCATTTTTTGCTGATACCGAGGCTTTATCGGTCAAAAAAGCGACCTGTCATCCGCGAGTAATGGACAATATACCAGAAATCATTGAATTTGTAGAAGCACTCATCGCCCATGGTTATGCTTATGAAGCTGATGGCGATGTCTATTACCATACGAAGAAGTTTAAAGATTATGGAAAACTTAGCGGGATTACTATTGACCAATTACAAGCAGGGGCAAGTAACCGTTTAGGTGAAGAGGATACGGATAAAAAAGAGGCACCTATTGATTTTGCCCTTTGGAAGCAAGCAAAACCAGGTGAGATTAGTTGGGATTCTCCTTGGGGCAAAGGACGTCCCGGTTGGCATATCGAATGCTCCGCCATGGCTCGCAAATATTTAGGTGAAACCATTGATATCCATGCTGGAGGGCAGGATTTAACTTTCCCTCATCATGAAAATGAAATTGCTCAAACAGAAGCTGTAACCGGGAAAACATTTGCCAACTATTGGATGCACAATGGCTTTGTGACGATGGGGAACGAAAAAATGAGTAAATCTCTAGGCAATGTGGAACTTGTTAAAGACTTAAGAGAAGAATATGATCCCGATGTTTTACGATTCTTCCTCGCTACTGCTCATTACCGCCGTCCATTGACCTATTCAAAAACAGCTTTAACGGATGCCAAAGTCAATATTACCCATATCAAAACAGCCATCGAAAATGCAACCCATCGCCTAGGTACTGCAGTTGATAGTTTGCCGGATGATGCTGTAAGAGAAAAACAATGGGAAGAAGGCATTCTTCGTTTTACGGAAGCAATGGATGATGATTTCCAAACACAAAATGGAATAACCATCATTTATGAAATGATCCGTGAATTAAATAAAATGTTGGAACAAGCTGAAGTCTCTAAGAAAATTCTTGAAAGAATGTTAAAAGATCTGACAGAACTACTTGCTATTTTTGGAATCGAGAATTTACAAACCGAAGAAGATTTACTAGACGAAGAAATCGAACGTTTAATTCAACAACGCGAAGAAGCTCGTGCCGCTAAAGATTTTGAACAAGCTGACCAAATACGAGACTTATTAAAAGATAAAGGAATTCTTCTAGAAGATACTCCTCAAGGAATTCGTTGGAAAAGAGAGCAAAATTAATGGATAAAAAAGAAGCCAAACTATTAAATGGCCTTGCGCTCGCATACATTGGGGATGCGGCTTATGAGCTGTCGATTCGCCAATACTTATTAGAGTCTGGTCAAACAAGACCTAATCAACTCCATCACCAGGCAACACGGTATGTTTCTGCGAAGGCACAAGCCAAAATTATTCGTTATTTTAAAGACGAGCAACTCTTAACCGAAGAAGAAGAAACTTATTACAAACGTGGACGAAATTCGAAAATTAATACAAAAGCTAAAAATACAGATATTCAGACTTATTTACAATCTACAGGTTTTGAAGCATTGATGGGCTATTTGTATTTGACGAAACAAGAAAAACGACGCAATGAATTGACCACACTTTGTATTCAATGGATTAATCAACAGGAAGGGTTTAATTAATGCCAAGAAAAAATGATAATCAGCAAATGCAAGACTTAAATGATGAAGAATTTGTGATTGGCCGTCATCCAGTCAAAGAAGCACTAATCGCCAATCGAAAAATCAATAAATTATTCGTACAAGACGGAAGCGAAGGACGTCCTATCGATGAAATTATCAATTTAGCCAATAAAAATAAAATCGTGATCAGTTATGTTCCTAAAAATAAACTCGATCAATTAAGCGACCATCAAAATCACCAAGGGGTTGTTTTGTCTACAAGTCCGATTGAATATGCCACAATTGATGAATTGTTTGAAATCGCAGAAGCTAAAGAAGAACGTCCCTTTTTCGTGATGCTAGATGGCTTGGAAGATCCGCATAATTTAGGATCCATTATCCGAACAGCCGATGTAACTGGCGTTCATGGTGTTATTATTCCTAACCGACGCTCAGCCAATCTCTCGTCAACCGTTTCAAAAGCTTCCGCTGGCGCCATCGAATATGTTAAAGTGGCCAGAGTAACCAACCTTTCTCAAACCATTCAAGAGCTAAAAGACCGAGGGATGTGGGTTTTTGGAACAGATATGCAAGGAACCGACTATCGACATTGGAATACCGATTCGCCAATATGCTTAGTCATTGGCAATGAAGGAAAAGGAATGTCTCGTTTGGTCAAAGAAAATGTGGACGAGCTAATTACCATTCCTATGACAGGCCACGTACAAAGTTTAAACGCGAGCGTAGCAGCTAGTGTATTAATGTTTGAAGTGTATCGAAATTGGAACCCAATTAAATAACATCTATAATCGATGTATAGTGTCAATGAATGAGTAAACAACTCATTCATTGACACTATTCTTCATTACATAAAATAGTTTTTATAAAAAAGCTTTAGCTATGGGGGCCCCATAACTAAAGCTTATTTGGTTGTGCCACGTTTGCTTAAGGTGAATTGAAGAGGCTTGAGTTCATAAGGCCCTGCTCCTAATTCATTTAATAATAGTCGACAAGCATTTCGTCCTTGTTCTTTTATGGAATAATCCATGGAAGTAAAATCCATTAAATCACTAATAATCAAATTATCAAAACCGACTACGGCAACTTCCTCAGGCATTTCTATGTCGTGTTTGCGAAAATGAGAGACAATAAAACTAGCGACTTGATCGGAATGAGTGATAATTGCATCGGGCTTAGTGGGCATTTCATCCAGAAGTTCAATCGCTTTGAGTGTTCCTTTCCTACTTGTAATGTCGAGGAAAGGATGGATATCATGAGGCTTTATTTTGTGTTCTTCACAAAAATCAAAATAAGCTTTAATCCGTCTTTTAGTATTAACCCCTGTACTTCTTCCTAAAATATTAATAAACGAACGAGCACCATTTTGCCACAAGTCTTCAAGAATTAACTTGTACCCTTCATAATGGTCAATAAAAACGGATTTAATATTTAAATCCACTCTTTCAATATTATGCAAAGTAACAATAGGACCAAATTTTGTATAAGGCTCAATAGCGGACCATTCATTTGTCCGATAAATTAAAAAAATACCATCCAACTCTTTTGATTTTAATCGATCTAAAGCGTTTATTTCACGTTGGGGATCATTGTAAGTGTTGAATAAGGTAGTTGTGTAATTTGCTTCATTCGCGAATTGCATAAACGGTTCAATACGAGCAAGGACCGGTTCTTCAAGAGAAGAGGTGAGAATCCCAAAATTTCGAGTGGCACCTCGTCGTAAATTTTGAGCATGGCGATTAGGTACATAGTTTAAATCGGCAATCGCCTTTTCAACTATCTTTCTAGTTTCTGTACTCACATAACCACTATCGTTAATCACACGGGAGACAGTAGCTGCTGAAACACCCGCATGTTTTGCAATATCATTAATGGTGGCCATTATAGAATCAATTCCTTTCTCCCCAAAATCCGATATTTATTCATTAAACCCATTATAACAAAAAAAGAGAAATCTACCTAAGCGGCTTTTTTTTAGAATCTTTTATGAAGGCTCTATATAGAAAACGTGAAAGAATATGAACAAATAAGTAAGATTTGTTTAATAAAAGAGGTTTAAGTTACAATTTATGTAAGAATGACTAGGTTTGTTACAAAAATTACGATTTTGATAAGGAAAAGTAATCCGATTGACATCTATCTCTTCTTTTTTCGATATAGAATACTTCAAGTAGATGGCACAGGCCGTCTAAGTAAGCATTTATAGAATAATTCAAATGAAGAAAGGATTCCTAAAAGCATATGAATAAATGGATTAAACGAATTGTGGCTTTTGCGTTTATTGCTACACAATTTCTAGTCATTCCACCCGTTTCAGCGAGCTCATTGGAAAACATTCAAAATCAGAAAAAAGAAGTAGAAACTGAAGTTACTCAATTACAAAAAGAGGTTAATAACAAATTAACAGAAACAAGCGAACTTTCAATTGCTCTCGAACAATTAAAAGAAGAAATTAAAGAACACGAAGCATCAATTGATCAAACAGAAGATGAAATTGCCCAACAAGAAATCGTCGTACAAGAACGATACGAATATACAGCTGATCAGTTAAAAGCTTTGCAAAAAAGTGAAGTTAATCAAAATATTATCTTGAGTTTATTACAAGCAGAAAGCCTAACAGACTTGGTTAATAAAGCCTATGCAGCAACCGTTTTAACTGGTGCAAGTGAAGAACAGTTAAATGAAGCTCAAGCAGAACAAGAAAAACTAGATGAATTAAAAGAAAACTTACTCGTTTATAAAGAAGAATTAAACTCAAAACAAGAACAAACAGTTGAACAACAAGCTACACTCGAAAATAAATTAGCAGACTTAAAAACTACTCTCGCAGCCAATCAAGATCAATTAGAAGAACTTGATGCAAAAGAGGCAGCCATCCATGCAGAAGAAGAACGCAAACGAGTAGCTGCAGAACAAAGAAAAGCAACCGAAGAGCAAAGAAAAGCGGCTGAACAAGAACAAACAAAAGTTGAAGTTGCATCCGCTCCAAAACAAGCAGAGCAAAAGAAATCAAATACAACGACAACATCAAGTTCACAAAAAAAACCTACTCCAAGTAACGAAAAAAATGAAAATCAAGAAAATAAAGACCAATCCGGGTCATGGATGAGCATCCAGTCAACAGGTTACTCTACGCAAGAACCAGGATTAAGCACACATACAGCTACAGGAATTGACTTACGAGTAAACCCACGAGTTATCGCTGTAGACCCAAGTGTTATTCCCTTAGGTAGTTTAGTAGAAATTCAAGGATTAGGCGTTTATGTAGCAGGCGACACAGGCGGAGCCATCAATGGAAGAATTATTGACATCCACTTTTCAACAGTCAGTCAAGCAATGAATTGGGGACGTCGCACGGTAAACGTTCGAATCATTAATTAATTCTTGCAACAAACAAAATAAAACAAAATAAAATAAAATAAAATACTCAAACTCGACAGCTAATCTGTCGAGTTTTTTTGCGAAGAACTTTCAACGATTCTCAAATGCGAAAAAGAAAGTACGTCTAGGTAAATCCTCCCTTTTTCAGAAATAGCAGAATTTTAAGTAGATCAAAGAAATCAAACCATAAATTTGATAAAATAGGAATAAAGTTGAAAAGAATATAAATATTACAAGAAACGAGGCGGATAAATATGGATTACGAAGACATTGAATACCTATTATTTACAGTTAAACAAAGTAAAAAATCTATCTATGATGTTGGAATTGATCTAAAAGAACGCGAATTCAGAATCGAAACAACTGACCTTTATGGGCATATACAAGGAACTCAAGCTGACGGAAAAATCAGACGTAGTAGCGTTAAAAAATTTCTCTCTTCGTTGAATGACCTCGATTTTCTTTCGTGGCCCCAACTTGAACAAGGGATTTTGCCGCTAGATCTTAAAAACGCAACCGTAATGTATAATATAGAAGGAAGCATGCAGTATACTACAGGAAACAATAAAAAAGATCTCGCGAAATTACACAAAACCATTGAACAGTTAGTGGGTACAACGTTTGGAACGTATGAATATTATGAATGATTATTTCAAAATAAAAGTAGATTGATTACACCGAAGTCATTTTATCGAAATTCTGTTCGGTTTTTGTTATAATAATGGATGGCAAAAAATAAAGGAGGTGGAACAATTGGCAAAAGAATTAGTTGAAAATAAATTAAAACTTTTACCGACTTTACCCGGTTGCTATATTATGAAAAATAGTGATAAAGAAATTATCTATATTGGTAAAGCCAAAAATTTAAAAAATCGAGTCCGTTCGTATTTTAGAGGAAAAAAAGAGGGGAAAACGGCCTTACTTGTCCAAGAAATTACGGACTTTGAGTATGTTGTTACGGATTCAAATAAGGAAGCTTTGCTATTAGAAGTGACCTTAATTCAAAAACATAAACCAAAATATAATATTTTACTTAAATTTGGAACGACTTATCCTTATTTAAAGATTACAAATGAACGCCATCCGCAACTTTTAATTACTTCAGAAGTTGAAAAAGATGGGGCAGATTATTTTGGGCCTTACCCAAATGTTGGAGCTGCTCAACAAACCCAGCAACTCCTTCAAAAAATCTATCCCTTAAGAAAATGTAACGGGCACCAAAAGCGGGCGTGCTTGCATTATCATATTGGACAATGTATCGGTCCGTGTGATCATGAAGTATCTGTAGAAGAATACAAGGCTCAAATTAAACGAATAAAATCTTTCTTAAATGGAAACGTTATGGAGATCAAGCGAGATCTGAAAGAAAAAATGAATACTGCTTCGCAAGAATTAAATTTTGAAGCAGCAGCTGAATTTAGAAATCAAATAAACTATATTGAGCAAACGGTAGAAAAACAATCCATTGTATTTAATGATTTTGTTTCTCGTGACTTCTTTAATTTCTATGTGGACCGTGGCTGGATTTCTATTCAAGTATTTTTCGTACGTCAAGCCTCTTTAACTAAACGAGAAGTGGCAATGTACCCGATAAAAAATGATGAAAATGAAGAACTATTGAAATATATTCTACAATATTATCAAAATAAAAATAACATTATTCCAAAAGTGGTTTACGTACCAGCAGGGATTGATCGTGATTTATTAGTGACGGAATTAAATACAACCATTCACACCCCTCAACGGGGAGAGAAAAAACATCTCCTTGATTTGGCAGGAAAAAATAGTCGCTTAGCATTAAAACAAAAGTTCCATCTCATTGAAATGGATCAGTTAAAAACAACGGGAGCTTCCGAGGAATTGGCAGAAGCTTTAGGCTTACCGTATGTCGAACGGATTGAAGCGTTTGACCATTCGAACATTCAAGGAACCAGCCCAGTATCCGCAATGGTTTCTTTTTATGAAGGGCGACCAGATAAAAATAATTATCGAAAATTCAATATTAAAACAGTCAAAGGAAGTAATGAGGCAGCAACGACACAAGAAGTCATTCGCCGACGTTATACCCGTTTACTTAAAGAAGGGGCAGAGCTTCCCGATTTAGTTTTAATGGATGGTGGAAAAATTCAGGTCAATGCCGCAAAAGATGTTTTAGAAAATGAACTAGGCCTAGACTTACCTGTTGCAGGTATGGTAAAAAACGAACGACACCAAACGGCTCAGCTTATTTTTGGGGAAGACTTAACCGAAATTCCGCTACATCCACGAAGTCAAGCTTTTTATTTGGTTCAACGTATTCAAGAAGAAGTGCACCGATTTGCGATTCAATTTCATCGAAATGTTCGGAGTAAAAACAGTTTTTCTTCCATGCTAGATGAGATTGAAGGAGTCGGTCCAAAAACACGAACCAAAGTGTTACGCCACTTCAAGTCCTTAAAGCGCCTAAAGGAAGCAGATCTCAAAGAAATTACAGACTTAGGGATCAACCAAAAAACAGCTCAAAACATTCAAGAGGCCCTATCAACGTATAGCATAAAAAAATAAGTAAACAGAACTTTACAATTTAAGACACTAAAAAAGAGAGTACAGCAATCAAAAATCAAAAGCTGTACTCTCTCTATTTTTAGATCATTTACTTACTTCATTTTTATCCTCGGTTGTTTTTCTTGCGGGTAAAGTATCGAGCAATGTATATTATTCAAAAACCCTAAGTTATAAGCATCATCTGTTGGACAATCTGCTTGTTCTTCTTCATTTTTCTTACGGGCATAATGATCCAATAATACAGTAATCAAGGAACACAATTGAATATCTTCGTCCTGTTCAACAACAAGTTCAAAATAATCACTACTGTTCTTTTGAATTTTCTCACATTCCATAATTAAGTCATTATTCTTATAAGCTGTAAAATAAAGCTCTTCAAAATCACCAGTAATGACCCAACGATGAGGATGTAAAGTGAAATACGAATCACGGATGCCAAATAAGCCAGGATGTTTTCGAATAACGCCCACGTTTTCGTCTTGTGCGGTTATTTCAAAAATAGGGAGAGGTGAAAGTTTTACTTGCTTTGCTTGCAAACACTCCGTCCCTTGAATCGTTTGTAAAGAGACTATATCATCCTTACGTCCCCATCGGCCTTCAATGAGGTATAAAATCTGGCCACGAGTATCTCGAACAGTCAATCGTTGATTATTTCGCTGATTTTCTTTTATAAATAACTGTCTCATTTAAAGATCCTCCTATAGGTAAAGCCATTATACCATTAGAAACGTTAGATTTACAGAAAAAGAATGGAATAGGGTTTAAAACGCAAGAGTGAATGCTTCACTATTTAGAGTCATTTTGACGAGAAGTTAAACTTAAATTGCTTCTATTTCTTTAAAAACGTAAGCTTTTCCCGGCAAGAACCCGTTCAATAATTTGAGCAACTGCATAATCTGCATGGCTTGGTGCAATATAAGCAGCAGCATCTTTCGCAGAGGTATGAGCATTTGCGACAGCATAGCTGTGAGTAGCCCATTCGAGCATTGTTAAATCATTGATATTATCGCCAATCGTAATGACTTCATCAGCGGTATACCCTCTTTCTTGTGCTAATTCCGCGACAGCTTGTCCTTTGTTAGCTTCCACATGGTTCACTTCTAAACTAAAAGTGCTAGCGGAAGTAACAATTAAATCAGGAAGTTCTTTTTCAATCGTTGTTTGAATTTCATTGAGCAGTGGAAGATTATCGTGAGCATGAGCTAAGGTTTTAAGCACTTGAATATTTGGATCTTGATATAAAAAGCTAAAATCACTCACTGTATTCAAGTTGAAATCGTCCATGCGCTTAGTTGCATATTCAAGAGCCTCTTCATCCGTCATATCTTTATTGATATTTTTAAAAACCGATTTAAACGACGTTAAATAATCATTCAGTGTTCGCTTGGAATAAGATCCTTTTTGGGTAAGGAATTCATTATTTACTTCATAATATTCTAAAATATGAATGAGTTTTTGAACATCCTTTTTTTCCATGTCTCGTGTGTAATGAAGTTTTTCATTTTCATCAAAATACCGAGCCCCATTTAATTCAATGAAAGGACAGGAAATTCCTCTTTCTTTGATTAAAGAATATCCGGAATCTACTGTACGACCCGTAGCTACCGCAAATTCAATCCCTGCATCTTGTGCGCGTAAAATAGCCTCGGTCACTCGGTCAGTAACTTCAACCTTTTCATTTAAAAGCGTACCATCCATATCTGATACAATTAATTTAATAGACAAATTATTCTTCCTTCCTATTTTTCTCTTCCCTATTCTACCAAATGATTGAAACAATTACAGCAAATCTAACGTTTTGTTTTTGAAAGCGAAAAAAATGCGATAAGATAGAAACAAATCTTGAAAGTGAGTGATTATTTTGTCGATATCGATTCATAACCATTGGGAACCGATTATAAAGAAAGCTGCCCAAACACCCACGTATCAGAATTTACGAAAGTTTTTAAAAAAAGAATATTCAAACTATACGATTTTTCCAGAAAAAGATAATATTTGGACCGCTTTTCAATGGACAGACTATGAAGATGTAAAAGTCGTTATTTTAGGCCAAGATCCTTATCATGGCGAAGGGCAAGCACATGGATTGAGTTTTTCTGTTCAACCACAAGTGAAAATTCCCCCTTCGTTAAAAAATATCTATAAAGAGTTGGAGGATGATTTAGGTATTCCCCCTGTTTCTCACGGATATTTAAAATCATGGGCCGAGCAAGGCGTCTTTCTACTGAATGCAGTCCTGACCGTACGTGAAGGTCAAGCCAATTCACATCGAGGAAAAGGGTGGGAAGAATTAACTGATTTTGCGATTGCTTCGCTCAATGAAAGAAAAGAACCGATTGTATTCATTTTGTGGGGCGCTTCCGCTAGAAAAAAACAAGCCTTAATCGATACAACAAAGCATTATATTTTAACGTCCCCTCATCCTAGTCCGCTATCAGCGTACCGTGGATTTTTTGGGTCAAAACCCTTTTCAAAAGCAAATGAGCTATTAATCGCTTCAGGACAAGAACCGATCGATTGGCAATTGCCAGAAAAAGTATAAAAAGATGGAAACAAATTTGACAGAATGCTTGATTTGATGGTAAAGTACTATAGAAAAAATCAAATAGAAATGAGGGCCATAAATGAAACGAAATAAGAGCGCATTGGCTTGTACAGTTTGTGGATCTCGAAATTATTCGCTAGATATGGGAACGAAAACACGAACTGAACGGTTAGAAGTTAAAAAGTTCTGTAAATACTGTGGTAAACACACCTTGCATAAAGAAACAAAATAATTGTTAAAGGACCGAAAGGAGTCGGGCAGCTAAAATGAGTAAAGTTAGCAACTTTTTTAGTGAAGTAAAACATGAAATGGTTGAAACAAAATGGCCAACTGCAAAAGAAATGCGCAAGAATACAGCATCCGTTTTTACAGTCGTTATTTTATTTGCAATCTTTTTCTATATAACAGAGTTTGCAATTACATGGTTACTTGCATTAATTTAATACGTAAAAACCTAGCATGAGCTTTGAAATCATGCTATAATCATTAACAGATGTGAAGCCTTCTAGACAATAAATGTCATGGGAGGTTTTTTTGATTACATTTAATTCCAGTGATTTGTTGAATAGTTAAAAAATCGTTGTGAAGGATAAAAATAAAAACAAAAAATATATAGGGGTGAAGTAATGAGCAGTTCATTTGATCGAATGAGTGAAGAGAAGGCTTGGTATGTTTTGCATACGTACTCTGGCTATGAGAAAAAGATCCAACAAAATCTTTCTTCACGAATGAAAAGTATGGGAATGGAAGATAATATTTTTGAAGTACTCGTTCCCGAGCAAGAAGTTTATGAAGAAAAAAATGGTGAAGTGTCTTCTACTATGAAGAAAACCTTTCCCGGCTATGTTTTAGTACAGATGGTAATGTCAGACGAAGCTTGGTATGTGGTGCGAAATACACCTGGTGTTACAGGATTTGTAGGCTCTCATGGGGCTGGAAGTAAACCATCACCATTATTACCAGAAGAAGTAGACAGTGTTTTCCGTAGCATGGGCATGAATCCTCGTAAAGTAGAAATTCAATTAAGCCTTGGTGAACATGTTGAAATTATCAATGGAGCTTTTGCTGGTATGGAAGGTGTCGTTGAGAGCTTTGACGAAGATAAAGGAAAAGTTACGGTTTCTGTCGAGATGTTTGGACGAGAAACAGATACTGAATTAGATTATTCAGAAGTTAAACAAATTGAAGAAGGTTTTAGTTTATAATCGAAGAATATTTAAAAGCCAAAAAAGGTGAAAAACCTTATGTTAAGAGGAATAAAAATAAAAAACAGGCTTGCATTTTGATATAAAAAATGATAATATACTTCGGTACATCTGTTGGATAATGTATCTAGCGGATGGAGTTATGCGTGGGAGGGGAAAATACTTAACCCCATTTTAACCACACACGGACAAAACAAGGAGGTATGTCTCGTGGCAAAAAAAGTTATTGACGTTGTAAAATTACAGATTCCTGCGGGAGCAGCATCACCAGCTCCACCAGTTGGTCCAGCTTTAGGACAAGCCGGAATTAACATTTCAGGTTTTACTAAAGAGTTTAATGCTCGTACGCAAGACCAACAAGGAACAATTATCCCTGTTGTTATTACTGTTTATGAGGACCGCTCATTTACATTTGTAACAAAAACTCCACCAGCTTCTGTCTTATTAAAAGATGCAGCCGGTATTAATTTAGGTTCAGGTGAACCAAACACGAAAAAAGTGGGTACTGTTACATCTGATCAAGTGAGAGAAATCGCAGAAACTAAATTAGAAGATTTAAACGCAGCAGACGTAGAAGCTGCTATGCGTGTAGTTGAAGGTACTGCTCGAAGCATGGGAATCACAGTAGAAGGGTAATTTCGAAAACATATTCGAATACTGATGAGATGTCTCGTGCTCATTACATAAAATATCTTATTTTATGTGATTAAGTGGGAGGTCAATCCGTTAATACCACATAAGGAGGATTTAATCGTGGCAAACAAAAAGAGAAGTAGAAAATATTTAGCTGCTTTAGAGCAAGTAGACCGCGAAATGGAATACAACGCTCGAGAAGCAATTAATCTAGTAAAAGAAATTGATTATGCAAATTTTGATGCAAGTATTGAAATCTCATACCGTTTAGGTGTAGATCCAAAACATGCAGACCAACAATTACGTGGTGCTTTAGTTCTACCTAATGGTACAGGAAACACCGAAACTGTTGTTGTATTTGCAAAAGGAGAAGCCGCTGAAGCTGCAAAAGAAGCTGGCGCAGACTACGTTGGAGATTCCGATCTAGTAGAGCGTATCGAAGGTGGCTGGATGGACTTTGACGTCGTTGTTGCATCCCCAGATATGATGGCTGAAGTTGGTAAATTAGGACGAGTATTAGGCCCACAAGGTTTAATGCCTAACCCTAAAACAGGTACAGTTACACCTGATGTAGCAAAAGCTGTTACTGATATTAAAGCTGGTCAAGTTGCTTACCGTGTGGATCGCCAATCAAACTTACACGTTTTAATTGGTAAAGTTTCATTTAGTGAAGACGAGTTATTAGAAAACTTAAAAGCAATCCATGAAGAAATTATCGAAGCACGCCCAGCAAGCGTTCCAGGTGGAAGCTATGTTAAAGCTTTAACTGTAGCAAGTACATTTGGTCCTGGTGTCAAAATTGACGCTCGTACAATCCTTGCACAAGAAGAAGCATAAAAAGCTTGCATAATAAAAAAGTTCTTGTTATGATATACAAGTTCTTATATGAATTGAATACCTAACATTACCGAAGACAGTGTGTGGCGTAAGCCTTAATATCATGCCGAGGAAGATGTAATTTTGATAAGTTTAATGATTTAAACGATATTATCATGCATTTAACACTCCCTTATGTCATCGGTGACTAAGGGAGTTTTTTATTACAAAATTGACAAGCTTATGGAGGTGACGTTAGTGAGTCGTGAACAAGTTTTACAAGAAAAGCAACAAATTGTAGAAGAATTAGTAGAAAAATTTCAAAATTCAGCAGCATTCGTTGTTGTTAACTATCGTGGTTTAACAGTAGCAGAAGTAACTGATTTACGTAAACAATTACGTGATGCAGGCGTAGAAATGCGTGTTGTTAAAAACACAATGCTACGTAAAGCAGCAGAATTAGCTGAAATTGAAGGCTTAGATGAAGTATTTGTTGGACCAACAGCTATCGCATTTAGTGAAGAAGAAGTTGTTGCACCAGCTAAAATCATGGTTGAATTTGCACAGGAAGCAGAAGCACTTGTAGTAAAAGGTGGATACATGGAAGGCGAAGTCGTTCCTGTTGAAACAATTGAAGCAGTTGCAAAACTTCCAGACCGCGAAGGATTACTATCAATGCTATTATCTGTACTTCAAGCACCAATTCGAAATACAGCATTGGCATTCAAAGCAGTTGCAGAGAAAAAAGAAGAAGAAGACGCAGCTTAATTTATGGGTTGAGTTTTCACTTTCAAATATCAACATATAAACAAGAAAATAGACAACTAGAAATTTAAATTAAAAAATGGAGGAATTTTAAAATGGCTTTAGATGTACAACAAATTATCGCTGATTTAAAAGAATCTACAGTTCTTGAAATCAACGAATTAGTAGAAGCAATTGAAGAAGAATTTGGAGTAGAAGCAGCAGCACCAGTAGCAGTAGCAGGTGCAGGCGCAGGTGCAGCAGAAGAAGAACAAACAGAATTTAACGTTGAATTAACTGACGCAGGTTCAGCTAAAATCCAAGTAATTAAAGCAGTTCGTGAAATTACAGGATTAGGCTTGAAAGATGCTAAAGGTTTAGTAGACGAAGCTCCAAGCGTAATTAAAGAAGGCGTCGACAAAGACGAAGCTGAAGAAATTAAAGGAAAAATTGAAGAAGCTGGAGGATCAGTTGAACTTAAATAAGTTTAACGATCAATCATGCTCAAGACAAAGCCTCGAACGATTCATATCGTTTGAGGCTTTTCTAATTTTTAGGGTAGTGGATTAAAAAAATCCATTCTTAGAACACGAAAATTGAAAAGTTGTACCACAAGAGTGTTCTCACATCATATTATTTAAAATAATGTCACGCTAGGAGTCCTCCTACCAAGTAAATTCATTTTATTCTGGAGAATCTGCATGAAAACTTTGGAAATTTAATGAAATAAATTCTTAAATAAAACATGATAACCCGCAACTTTATGCTATAATATCACATGTCACAAAATAATCAGGATTGAAAATAATCAGGTTACTACTAGGAGGGAAAATGAATGGAGAGTAACAATAAAAATGGCTCGCGAATTGATTATGGTATTATCCTTTGTATTCTATTGCTTGCAATTATTGGTCTGGTTTCTTTATATTCCACGACCGTTTTGATGCAGGATGGATCTATGCGCATGACAATTCTACAATTTATTTGGTATATAATTGGGATAAGTACTGCAGCAGTCATTATGTTATTTGACTCCGAACAATTATGGAAAATTACAGACTACTTATATTGGGCGGGGATCATCGCTTTAGTAGCTACACTCTTTTTATATGATAGAAGCTTAGCAGTTTCGACTGGAGCAAAAAGTTGGATTAAAATTCCAGTGATCCATTTTACTCTTCAGCCCTCAGAATTTGTAAAGATTCCATATATTCTCATGTTAGCGAAGGGGGTAACCCTGCACAATTCAAAAAATATAGCTCGAACCGTGCAATCCGACTTTCTGCTTCTTGGGAAGTTGCTACTCTATTCAGTCTTACCGTTTGTCTTACTAATGGCTCAAAATGACTTAGGGACAACGCTGGTATATGCAGCCATTTTAGCGGGAATAATATTATTATCTGGTTTTCAGTGGAAAATACTCTTGCCAATTGTTATTATTGTTTCATCTCTAGGGATTGGGATTTTAGTATTGGCCGTCTATAATCCTGATTTTTTAATTGAAACTTTAGGAGTAGGTCAGTATCAAATTTTAAGAATTCATACGTGGCTAGACCCTTACCAAGATACAACGGCTTCTTCTTACCAAGTAACTCAAGCGTTTAAAGCGATTGGCTCAGGAGGGGTTTTTGGAAAAGGTTTAGGAGTTTCTGAAGTGTATGTGCCAGTGCGAGAATCCGATATGATCTTTACTACGATTACTGAAAACTTTGGATTTATAGGCGGTTCTTTTTTAATCTTTATTTATTTTGTCTTAGTCTATAATATGATTAAAATTGTTTATGATACGAAAAATGAATTTTATGCCTATATTGCTACGGGTGTTATTATGATGATTGTGTTTCATGTCTTAGAAAATGTAGGCATGAATATTGGTTTGCTCCCAGTAACTGGAATCCCATTACCTTTTGTTTCTCAAGGGGGTTCTGCCTTGCTGGGAAACATGATGGGAGTAGGATTACTTATGTCAATGCGTTTCCATCATCGTTCTTACATCTTTTCAGGTGAGGGTGAAGAGTTTCATTCAGGAGTTAAGTAATTTTTTAAAGGGATATTGTTTCTAGGAAGGGGATGGATATGTTAAAAGAACGTTTAAAGTTGTTAGATAAATGGATTGTATTTCCTTTTATCGTATTGATTTTATTTAGTGTGATTGCTGTGTATTCGGCGAGTAATTACAGTGCAATGGAAGAATTCGGGAACTCTAATTATTATCTTATTCGCCAATCAATTATCGTTTGTATAAGTCTGGTCATTGCCTTTTTTGTTTATATTTTTCCTTTTCGAGTTTTGAAAAAGAAAAAAGCGATTCTGTTTGGAACAGTAGGTATTTTTTCACTTTTGACGGTTGTTCTTTTTCTACCAGCACGTTTAGGTGCAAGACGGTGGATTCCGCTGCCTGTTTTTAATCTCCAACCGGCTGAATTCGCAAAAATTTTTGTAATTTGGTATTTAGCGTATATTTTTTCTAGAAATCAAAAAGAATTAGAGTCTGCATTCTTACAAACAATAATAAAGCCTAGTATTTTAGTGGGGGCCATCTTCTTTTTAATTTTATTGCAGCCAGATACAGG
Source organism: Atopostipes suicloacalis DSM 15692 (assembly GCF_900129085.1). Classification (GTDB taxonomy): domain Bacteria; phylum Bacillota; class Bacilli; order Lactobacillales; family Carnobacteriaceae_A; genus Atopostipes; species Atopostipes suicloacalis. The sequence continues at coordinate 40,813 of NZ_FQUF01000014.1, read as the reverse complement.
AACGGCCATTATTATCGGTTTGATGACTGTTTTTATGTTATCAGCTAGTGGCGCTTCTTTAAAATATGGCTTATCATTTATTTTATTTGGTGTAACGCTTGTTGGTGGCCTGACATTCATTATTTATAAGTTTGGAGATAGTATTCCTATTTTAGGTTATCGGTATGACCGCTTTTTAGGTTTATGGGATCCTTTTGGTTATTATGAATCGTACGGGAATCAACTCGTCAATTCGTATTATGCGTTAAGTCGTGGGGGGATGTTTGGAGTAGGTATCGGAAATAGCGTTCAAAAAACCGGCTACCTACCTTTTCCTTATACCGACTTTATTATGGCAATTATTGGAGAGGAACTAGGTTTAGCGGGGGTGACCGCTATTTTAGTAGCTTTAGGTATGATTATTGGTCGAGCTTTCTATTTAGGCAGTCATTCGAAAGATAGCTTTAATAGCTTGATTTATATTGGGGTAGGGAGTATGTTACTCACTCAAACCTTAATCAATTTAGCGGGGCTGACAGGTTTAATTCCCATTACCGGAGTGACTTTTCCTTTGTTAAGTTACGGAGGATCTAGTTTAATGGTCGTTTCGATATCGATTGCTTTAATCGCTAATGCTTCAACACAAGATCGGTTAAATGAAAGAAAATGAAAAGAAAGTTAAAATATCGCTTGTGTTTCTGAGATTAAATTGATACTATAGTCAAGGCAAAAATCTTGGAGGTCAAAATAGACATCCAAAGAGATAGTTGTCAAAGGTCTTGAATAGATTATCTCTACAGTACATATATTGATTTGTTCTAAACTAGAGATAACTATCTCATGAGTTCTTTTGCTATCAAAAGAGCTCTATTTTTTTGCGCAAAAATTGACTATCGGGGGAGAATAAAATGATTGAAGAGAAGAAGTTACTGTTAGATGTAGATGAGAAGCCAGAGTTTTGTCCGGGTTTGCTACTTAGTTTTCAACATATTTTTGCGATGTTTGGGGCAACGATACTTGTTCCTATATTGACAGGATTACCTATTTCAGTTGCGTTAATAATGAGTGGTGTCGGGACACTAATTTATCATATGATTACTAAATCAAAGGTTCCTGTTTACCTTGGTTCTTCTTTTGCGTTTATTGGTGCAATGCAAATCGCTATGGATGAATTAGGCGGAGATGTTAGTGCCTCTCAAACGGGAATTATGATTGCTGGTCTTACATATGTTCTTATTGCTCTTATTGCTGCTAAATTTGGAACAAAGTGGATTGACGATTTATTGCCACCTATTGTTATTGGACCGATGATTATGGTCATTGGTTTAGGATTGTCCGGTTCAGCAGTGGAAAATGCTGGGTTAGTATCAGATGCAGAATGGCGCACAATCGTTGTCGCTTTAAGCACATTTTTAATAACGGCCTTTGTCAATACGAAAGCTACTGGATTTCTTAGAATTATTCCTTTTCTCATCGGAATAACTGGTGGTTATATTATTGCCTTGCTTCTTGGAGTGGTTGATGTGACTCCGATTCTTGAGGCTAATTGGTTTAGTTTCCCCGAATTATATCTTCCTTTTAAAACAACTTTATTTAATGAATATCATTTCTATTTTGGACCTGAAGCTTGGGCATTTTTACCTCTTGTATTAGTAACGGCTGCCGAGCATATTGGGGACCATACAGTTTTAAGCAAAATTACTGGACGTAATTTCTTAAAAGATCCAGGTCTTGCTGCAACGCTAACAGGTGATGGTGTGGCTACTTTTGTATCAGCTTTCTTTGGTGGGCCAGCAAATACCACATACGGTGAGAATACGGGTGTTGTTGGGTTAACTCGCATTGCTTCTACAAGTGTGATTCGAAATGCGGCGATTATTGCAATTATTTTAAGCTTTTTCGGAAAATTCACCGCTTTACTTACCACAATTCCTGATGCCGTTATCGGAGGAATGTCGATTATTTTATATGGAGTTATTGCAAGTAATGGTTTGAAAGTAATGATTGATGAGCAAATTGACTTTACGAAAGTGCGTAATTTGATTATTACAAGTGCTATGCTAGTCATTGGCCTGGGCGGAGCCGTCTTAGATCTAGGACCTTTGGTGTTGTCAGGAACAGCGTTGAGCGCAATTGTCGGTGTTATTCTTAATCTAATTTTACCTCAAGAGTAATGGGACGAACGTCTTGTAATGTACTTGCATAAGTGGGGTCATTGAGGAACGGAATAAGTGGATGTGTTCTGTGGATTGAGTTTTTGAAAAAATTTGTTAAACTATAAGCAACTAAAAATTCTGAATTTCGGGAGAGGACAGGGAATTATGGATCATTATTATTCGTCAAAACCTTCATCAGAGAGTCACCGTGAAACAATCGAAGTGAATCTTTCAGGCCGCAAGTTTTCGTTTGTGACAGATGCGGGTGTGTTTTCAAAAAAACGAGTGGATTTAGGATCAGAAGTATTAGCAACGACTGCTGCGCATACCGCCTTTCCTGAGGGGAATTTGTTAGATGTGGGCTGTGGATATGGGCCGATTGGATTATATTTAGCAAAGGCATTCCCAAATCGTCAAGTTGAAATGGTCGATATCAATGAACGAGCTATCCTTTTAGCTAAAGAGAATGCAAAATTAAATGCGACTGAGAATACTGAAATTTATGCATCAAATTTATTTGAGCAGGTGGAAAATCATCAGTTTGCAGGAATTATTTCTAATCCTCCAATTCGAGCGGGAAAAAAAGTAGTGCATCAGATTTTAGAAGAAGCTTATGATTATTTGAGGCCAGAAGGAAAGTTGCTGATTGTGATCCAAAAAAAGCAAGGCGCTCCAAGTGCACAAAAAAAGATGGAAGCCATTTTTGGAAATGTAAACCGAGTAGCATTAGAAAAAGGGTACTGGGTTTTGGCTTCAACAAAGGAATCAAAAGAATAGACTTTGAATAAATAAAAAAGAGTTGTTTAACTACTTGGCTTTGTGAAGCCGAGATTTGTTAAACAACTCTTTTTAAATTAATCTTTAGTCATTTTGATTAGAAAACAATCGGTGCTCCAGGTCCGAGTGGCCAGCCGAACAAGTACCAAACAGCAAACAGTAATGCCCAGCTCGCAAGAAAGACTCCCGAGTAAACAATCATAATGGAGATAAGCGTCCCGATTCCAGAATCTTCATCGTATCTTTTCATGAAGACTAAAATCATCGCGAAGTAACTCATTAAAGGCGAGATAATATTAGTGGTGGAATCTGCAATACGATAAGCCATTAATGTTGCTTCGGGTGCTATCTTCAATTCATAAAACATCGGTGTAAAGATTGGAGATAATAACGTCCATTTTGCGGAAGCGGATCCCATAAATAAATTTATGAACGCTGTCAAAAGAATAAAAGCAAGTAAAAGGGGTAAACCAACTAAACGAATCGATTTTAAGAAATCGGCACCTGTTGTCGCTAGAATGGTTCCCATATTTGAATAATCAAAGTAATTAATGAGTTGAGCAGCAAAGAAAGATAGGACAATATAGCTACCCATCGTTTTCATCGCTTCTGTCATTCCTTCAACAAAATCATTAGAATCCTTAATTTTACCAGTAGTTACTCCATAAGCTAGGCCAGGTAAGCTAAATAAAAGGAATAATGCGAAAAGTAATCCGCTACTTAAAAAAGTACTTAAGGATAGTTCCCCGGTTGTTTCGTCAATTGATTGAAATAAAGCATTTGAACCAAACATTAAGTAAGCCATGATTGCTACATAGATAATAAGAACGATTAGTGCATTTTTTAACCCTTTTAATTCTTGGTCGGTCAATGGCTCGTCACTTGGTCGGTAGCTTCCTGTATACTTGCCGAGTCGTGGTTCAATGATTCGGTCGGTTACAAGTGTTCCTACAATCGTTAGAAGAACGGTAGAAGCGATTAAAAAGTACCAGTTCGCTGTAATAGACATTTCATAATGAATGCCTGATGAAGCGAGGGATTCATTTGCCACTCCTACTAGTAATGCATCTAAAGGCCCAGGAAGTAAGTTGGCTGAAAAACCAGCGGAAACTCCTGCGAAGGCAGCGGTCAAACCAGCGATGGGGTGTCGTCCAGCTGCAGCAAAGATCATGGCGCCTAAAGGAACAATAACGACATAACCAACATCAGAAGCAATGTTTGACATAATTCCTGCAAAAACAATCGCTGCGGATAGCAAGCCGTTTGGAATGTTTGAAAGTAATTTTTTCATGGCTGCAGCAATTAAACCTGTCCACTCAGCAACGCCTACTCCTAACATAGCAATAAGAACTGTTCCTAAAGGGGCAAAGCTGGTAAAGTTTTCAACGGCAGAATTAAAGATATGGTTAATCCCTGTTGCGTTTAGTAAAGAAATGGCTTCTACGGTTATATACTCTTGTTCAGCACTATTGAAATAAGTAACCTCTACCCCCAATGAAGCTAAAACTTGAGATAAAACAATAACGAAAGCAGCTAAGAGAATGAATAAAACTACCGGATGAGGTAATCGGTTCCCAACTTTTTCTATCCACCCTAATGCTCCTGACATTTGTTGTGAATCTTCTTTCTTACTCATATTTTCCTCCTTATTTGAGAATGTTTCAATTATCTTAATGATCTCTCAAAAAAACAATGAAATATTTACCCCTTAGAATATCAAAGAAAGAAAAAGTTTTAAAGAGGAAACATAGAATTTTTTTGATTTCCAGCTATTCAAATGAGTTATAAAAGTTTTTTAAAATAGAATAAATTAAAAAAAGGTTGAAATAAATAAGTAAATGATTTATGATAATTGCTTGACATTGTGAAGATGATGTCCTATAATATATGAACGCTATATTGTTGGAAATATTGGTAAGAGTGGTCTGAAATATTGTCCAGACACACTTTTGGGAAAACAAAAGACATTGTGGATTTACTGAATACACATTTCTTTTGTTATTTTTTTGCTCAAAATTAGAAGAAATACTCATTTGTTACTACTTTGTAACAAATTTGTAATATTTGTAATGTTAATTAATGTCTGATTTAAAAGCATTTAATATTTCGAACAAACAGTGAAATCAATGAGAGGTGAATAGAGTGCGAGGTAATGAAGTTCACTATGGTAAAAAACGAGTTCGTAGAAGTTTTTCTAGAATTCGTGAAGTGATGGAAATTCCCAATTTGATTGAGATTCAATCCGACTCTTATCAGTGGTTTTTAGACGATGGTTTGAAAGAGTTATTCCAGGATATTTCTCCGATAGATGATTTTTCTGGGAACTTGTCTTTAGATTTTTTGGATTATTCATTTGATGAACCAAAATATACAGTTGACGAAGCACGCGAACACGATGCAAATTACTCAACACCCATCTATGTAAAGCTACGATTAGTAAATAATGAAACAGGCGAAATAAAAGAACAAGAAGTTTTCTTTGGAGATCTGCCTTTAATGACAGAACAAGGGACTTTTATTATTAATGGATCAGAGCGTGTAGTCGTTTCACAATTAGTACGTTCTCCAGGAGTCTATTTCAGTCCAAAAGTTGAAAAAAATGGTAGAGAAGGATTTAGTGCAGTAATGATTCCTAACCGTGGTGCATGGTTAGAATTTGAAACAGATACAAGAGGATTATTAAATGTACGAATTGATCGTACACGTAAATTACCTTTAACGACTTTCGTTCGAGCACTAGGTTTTGGGTCAGACGATGAAATAATTGATCTCATTGGTAATAATACAGCAATGCAAGGAACATTAGAAAAAGATATTCATAAAAACCCAGCGGATTCTCGTGTAGAAGAAGCGCTAAAAGACATTTATGAAAGTTTACGCCCAGGAGAGCCTAAAACAGCAGACTCTTCTCGAAGCTTACTTAACACTCGTTTCTTTGATCCAAGAAGATACGATTTAGCTTATGTGGGTCGTTACAAACTAAATAAAAAATTAAATATTAAGACTCGTTTATTAAATCAAACTTTAGCTGAAACACTTGTTGATCCTGAAACGGGTGAAATTTTAGTTGAAGAAGGTACTGTAATTAATCATGATATTATGGATGAATTAGCTCCTCATATCGATAACGGTTTATTAGATGTTACACTTACTCCATCTGATGAAGCCGTAGTTACAGAACCTATGAATGTTCAAATGATTAAAGTTTATTCTAAAAAAGATGCAGAACAAACAGTAAATATTATTGGAAACGGTGAACCAGAAGAAGATAAAAAATGGTTATTGCCAGAAGATGTGATTGCATCCATTAGTTACTACTTTGGTTTACTAGAAGGCCTTGGCGAAATTGACGATATTGACCATTTAGGAAATCGTCGAATTCGTTCAGTTGGTGAATTATTACAAAACCAATACCGTATCGGGGTTTCTCGTATGGAGCGTGTGGTGCGTGAGCGTATGTCTATTCAAGATGCAGACACGACAACTCCACAACAATTAATCAATATCCGTCCGGTAGTTGCTTCTGTAAAAGAATTCTTTGGTTCTTCTCAACTTTCTCAATTTATGGATCAGGTCAACCCGCTAAGTGAGTTATCTCATAAGCGTCGACTTTCTGCATTAGGACCTGGCGGATTAACGCGTGAACGTGCAGGTTATGAAGTGCGAGATGTTCACTATTCACATTATGGTCGTATGTGTCCGATTGAAACACCTGAGGGACCAAACATTGGATTAATTAACAGTTTATCCACCTATTCAAAAATAAATAAATTTGGCTTTATTGAAACACCTTATCGTAAAGTGGATCGTAAAAATGGCCAAGTGACCGATGAAATTGAATATTTAACTGCGGATGAAGAAGATTTGTATACCATCGCGCAAGCAAACTCCTTACTAGATGAGAACGACCAGTTTGTCGAAGATCGCGTATTGGCTCGTCGCCGAGACGACAACGAAGAAGTACCTGTTGGTCAAATTGACTATATGGACGTTTCTCCAAAACAAGTTGTTTCTGTGGCAACATCAAGTATTCCTTTCTTAGAAAATGATGACTCCAACCGTGCACTTATGGGAGCAAACATGCAACGACAAGCTGTTCCGTTGCTAGATCCACAAGCACCACTAGTTGGTACAGGAATCGAAAATACGGCAGCTAAAGGATCAGGTTCTGCAATTGTTGCGAGAGAATCAGGCGTCGTTGATTATGTGGATGCTGAAAATATTAGAGTTAAAAAATCAAATGGCATGATTGATCATTATCATGTCTTTAAGTTCCAACGCTCAAACTCTGGAACGTCATATAACCAAAGACCGATTGTCAATCATGGTGAAAAAGTGGATAAAGGGGACATTCTAGCGGATGGACCAGCTATGGAACAAGGAGAAATAGCTTTAGGTAAAAATCCATTAATTGCTTTCACTACTTTTGATGGTTATAACTTTGAGGATGCGGTTATTATGAGTGAACGTCTCGTTAAAGATGATGTTTACACATCTATCCACATCGAAGAATATGAATCAGAAGCTAGAGATACGAAATTAGGTCCAGAAGAGATTACCCGAGAAATTCCTAACGTGGGTGACGCAGCATTGAAAAATCTAGATGAAAATGGAATTATCCGAGTAGGTGCTGAAGTTCGTGATGGCGATATCTTAGTCGGTAAAGTCACACCAAAAGGAATGTCTGAACAATCTGCAGAAGAAAAACTCTTGCATGCCATTTTTGGGGAAAAAGCTCGTGAAGTTCGTGATTCTTCTCTACGTGTACCACACGGTGGAGGCGGAATTGTAAACGAAGTTAAAGTCTTCAAGCGTGAAGATGGCGATGAGTTATCTGCTGGAGTTAATGATCTCGTTCGAGTATATATTGCTCAAAAACGTAAGATTAGTGTTGGAGATAAAATGGCTGGACGACATGGAAATAAAGGGGTTGTCTCTTTAATCCTTCCAGAAGAAGATATGCCATATCTACCAGACGGTACGCCAGTGGATATTATGTTGAACCCACTAGGAGTTCCTTCACGTATGAACATTGGACAAGTCTTTGAATTACATTTAGGAATGGCAGCTCGTGAACTTGGTGTTCACTTTGCAACTCCTGTATTCGATGGTGCAACCGAAGAAGATATTATGGATGTATTAGAAGAAGCCGGATGGGATCGTGACGGTAAGACTGTTTTATACGATGGCCGTACTGGAGAAGAATTTGATAATAAAGTGTCTGTTGGTGTCATGTACTTCTTGAAATTATCTCATATGGTAGATGACAAGATGCATGCTCGTTCAACAGGTCCTTATTCACTCGTTACTCAACAACCTCTTGGAGGAAAAGCTCAATTTGGTGGTCAACGTTTCGGAGAGATGGAAGTATGGGCTTTAGAGGCTTATGGTGCTTCATATACTCTACAAGAAATCTTAACGTACAAGTCTGACGACGTTGAAGGACGTGTGAAGACGTATGAAGCTATCGTTAAAGGAGATCCTCTTCCAAAACCAGGTGTTCCAGAATCATTCCGAGTTCTTGTTAAAGAATTGCAGGCACTAGGCTTAGATATGAAAGTTATGGATGTGGATAATCACTCCATTGAATTAGAAACTGGCGATGAGGATAACACCTTTAATAATGTAGATTCTCTAGAAGAAATCAAAAGAAAAGAAGATGCAAAGCGAGAAGCTGAAGCAGCTAAAGAAGCAGAAGTTCAAGAATAAAAGCTTATAATATTTTTGTGTAACTATTACAGAAAGCAATAGGCTCTTATCTATTCGTTCTATAGAATAAGACAAGAAGCCAAAGACTTTAGGTTGCTTTCTGTTAATGGTACACAAATGAACAGAGGGCAGTTCAAAAAATCATAAAAGGGAGGTTTGCCCCCTTGATTGACGTAAATAATTTTAATCATGTACAAATTTCTATTGCTTCTCCTGAAAAAATCCGTGAATGGTCATATGGAGAGGTCAAAAAACCAGAAACCATCAACTACCGTACACTAAAACCAGAACGGGACGGTTTATTCTGTGAACGTATTTTTGGTCCAACTAAAGACTACGAATGTGCTTGTGGAAAATATCGTCGTATTCATTATAAAGGAATTGTTTGTGACCGTTGTGGTGTAGAAGTTACCAATTCGAAAGTTCGTCGTGAACGTATGGGTCATATTGAGCTAGCTACACCTGTTACACACATTTGGTATTTCAAAGGAATCCCAAGTCGTTTAGGACTTATTTTAGATATGAGTCCACGTTCTTTAGAAGAAATCATTTATTATGCTTCTTATGTGGTGATTGAACCTGGGGATACACCGTTTGAGAAAAAACAATTACTAAATGAGTTCGAATATCGTGATGCTCGTCTAGAATATGGAAATGCATTCCGTGCCGAAGTTGGTGCTGAAGCCATTAAGTTATTACTAGATGATGTAGATTTAGAAGCAGAAGTTAAAGAACTTAAAGAGTTCTTACTGACTGCAACGGGACAAAGACGTACACGCGCCATCCGCCGATTAGATATTATGGATTCATTTGCCATTTCTGGAAATGAACTACAATGGATGGTCATGGATGTTCTTCCAGTTATTCCACCAGAGCTACGTCCAATGGTTCAACTTGATGGTGGACGCTTTGCGACAAGTGATATGAATGATTTATATCGTCGTGTCATTAACCGTAATAACCGTCTGAAAAGATTATTGGATTTAAATGCACCACACATTATCGTTCAAAATGAAAAGCGTATGCTGCAAGAAGCAGTCGATGCCTTAATCGATAACGGTGGTCGTCCAGTTACTGGACCAGGAAATCGTCCATTAAAATCACTTTCTCATATGTTGAAAGGGAAACAAGGTCGTTTCCGTCAAAACTTACTCGGTAAACGTGTCGATTATTCAGGACGTTCCGTAATTGTTGTCGGACCTGAATTGAAAATGTCGGAATGTGGATTACCGAAACAAATGGCTGTTGAATTATTCAAACCATTTGTCATGCGTGAATTAGTCGCCCGTGAAATTGCGACAAATATTAAAAATGCAAAGCGTAAAGTAGAACAATTAGATGAAGAAATTTGGGAAGTATTGGAAGATGTTATTCAAGAACATCCAGTTCTTCTAAACCGGGCACCAACTCTTCACCGATTAGGGATTCAAGCATTCCAACCTGTTCTTATTGATGGAAAAGCAATCCGACTACATCCATTAGTCTGTGAAGCTTATAATGCGGACTTTGATGGGGACCAAATGGCGGTTCACGTACCGTTAAGTGAAGAAGCAAAAGCAGAAGCAAGAATCTTAATGCTTGGTGCACAAAACATTTTGAACCCTAAAGATGGAAAACCAGTTGTTACACCTTCTCAAGATATGGTTTTAGGAAACTATTATTTAACACTCGAGAGAGCTGGAGCAGAAGGGGAAGGAATGGCTTTCTCTACACCAGAAGAAGTATTCCAAGCTTACAAAACAGGATACGTTCATCTACACTCACGTATCGCTATCCAAACGGTTGATTTACCAAATAAACGCTTTACTGAAGAACAAAAAGATAAATATTTAATTACAACTGTTGGAAAAATAATCTTTAATAATATTATGCCGGAAGAATTCCCGTATCTAAATGAACCAACTTTAAACAATTTAGAAGTTCAAACACCGGATAAATATTTTGTTCCATACGGTACAAACATTAAAGAACACATTAAAAATCAAGAACCTATAAATCCATTTAAGAAAAAAGATTTAGGAAATGTCATTGCTGAAGTCTTCAAACGATTCCAAGTGGCTCAAACATCTGAAATGCTTGATAACATGAAAAACTTAGGCTATGAATATTCTACTAAATCAGGGATTACAGTGGGTATTGCCGATATTCCTATCCTAGCAGATAAAGAAGAACTTTTAGAAGATGCAAGTGCTAAAGTTGATCGAATCAATGCGACTCACCGAAGAGGATTAATTTCCGAAGATGAACGTTACCAAAACGTTATCGATATTTGGACAGAAGCTCGAGATATTATCCAAGACGAGTTAGCTACCTCAGTAGACCGTGAAAACAATATCTACATGATGAGTGACTCAGGAGCCCGTGGTTCCATCTCAAACTTTACCCAATTAGCAGGTATGCGTGGTCTGATTGCAGGACCAAGTGGGAAAATTATGGAATTGCCGATCACCTCGAACTTCCGTGAAGGGCTATCTGTTTTAGAGATGTTTATTTCTACTCACGGAGCTCGTAAAGGAATGACGGATACGGCACTGAAAACAGCGGACTCTGGTTACCTCACACGTCGCTTGGTTGATGTTTCTCAAGACGTAATTGTCCGAGAAGACGATTGTGGAACTGAAGGTGGAATTGTTGCTCGTGAATTGAAACAAGGCAACGAGGAAATTGAAAGTTTAGAAGAACGAATCATCGGTCGTTATTCTCGTCAAACAGTAGAAAACCCAGAAACTGGTGAAATACTTGTTAGCGAAAATGAAATGATTACGGAAGATATCGCACGTAACATTGTTCGTGCAGGTTATAAAGAAATTTCTATTCGTTCCGTTTATAAATGTAACGCTCGCCATGGTGTCTGCCGTAAATGTTATGGTAGAAACCTAGCAACAGGGCGTGAAGTTGAAGTAGGGGAAGCAGTAGGAATTGTTGCTGCACAATCCATTGGTGAACCAGGTACACAATTAACGATGCGTACATTCCATACCGGTGGAGTTGCAGGAGACGATATTACTCAAGGGTTACCACGTGTTCAAGAAATTTTTGAAGCGAGACATCCAAAAGGTCAAGCGACTATTTCAGAAGTTACAGGTACCATTGAATCTATTGAAGAAAACCCAGAAGAAAACGAAAAAGAAATTACGGTAAAAGGTCTAACAGATACACGTTCTTACAAATTACCAAGAAATGCACGTATGCGTGTGGATGTAGGAGACACCATTGAACGTGGAGACGCGTTTAATGAAGGTTCTATTGATCCAAAAGAATTACTGGCAGTAAGTGGTGTTTCAAAACTTCAAGAATATATCTTAAAAGAAGTTCAATACGCTTATCGAAGTCAAGGGGTAGAAATCGGAGACAAACACGTGGAAGTTATTGCACGTCAAATGTTACGAAAAGTTCGCATCCTTGACCCAGGGGATACTGAAATCTTACCAGGCGAATTAATGGATATTCATGATTTCAAAGATCATGTAACAGATACATTAATGTCTGGTGGACAACCAGCAACAGCTCGTTCCGTCTTACTAGGAATTACGAAAGCAGCGCTTGAAACAAATAGTTTCTTATCTGCTGCATCCTTCCAAGAAACAACACGTGTCTTAACGGATGCTGTTATTCGTGGTAAATCGGATGATTTAGTAGGATTGAAAGAAAATGTTATCATTGGTAAACAAATTCCAGCAGGTACAGGAATCCAGTTATATACAAACTTGGCTCCTAAATCAGTGGGAATAGACAATGAAGTAGTTTATGAAGATTCTGAAGAAGAAATCTCTGAAGAATAATCAATTTTTAGCAAGGAGTAAGGTGGAATTCTTACTCCTTTGCTAAAAATATTTTTATTAAAAAATGTTCTTAAAAAGTAAGTATGTGTTGACAGGAATGAGAAAGAATGATATTATTCTAAAGGTGCTTTTCATTTGGAAAGCCGCTATTCTCGTAATTATTTCGATGATAGACTTTCAAAGAAAAAGCGAAGATCTACACACGAGAGAATCGCATGACTATGCGGTTTAATAATTTTTTGTCTAGTGCGATACGTCTGGATGTGTGGACTTGAAATTATGGAAAGGGAGGGAAACAATAGATGCCTACAATTAATCAATTAGTTCGTAAACCTCGTAAGAGTAAAACAAAAAAATCTGAGTCACTTGCGTTAAATAGAGGATATAATACACTAAAACGCGAATCTACTCGAGTGTTATCTCCACAAAAACGTGGTGTTTGTACTCGTGTTGGGACAATGACTCCTAGAAAACCTAACTCAGCTTTACGTAAATATGCACGTGTTCGTTTGTCTAACCAAATTGAAGTTACAGCTTATATTCCTGGTGAAGGACATAACTTACAAGAACATAACGTAGTACTTATTCGTGGTGGTCGAGTAAAAGACTTGCCAGGGGTACGTTATCATGTAGTTCGTGGTGCTTTAGATACAGCTGGAGTTACTGACCGTAAACAAAGCCGTTCTAAATACGGTACTAAAAAACCTAAATAATAAATATTAATTACTAAAAATTAATGATACTCGAGAAAGGAGGATGGTCATGCCTCGTAAAGGACCCGTAGCAAAAAGAGATGTTATACCAGATCCAATTTACGATTCAAAATTAGTTACTCGCTTGATTAACCGTTTGATGGTAGATGGAAAACGTGGAAAAGCATCAACAATCTTATATAAAGCATTTGATATTATTGCTGAAGAAACTGGAAATGAACCAATGGAAGTATATGAACAGGCGTTGAAAAACTTAATGCCCGTATTGGAGGTACGTTCCCGCCGTGTTGGTGGATCAAACTACCAAGTACCCGTTGAAGTACGTCCAGAACGTCGAACAACTTTAGCATTACGTTGGTTAGTTAATTACGCACGTTTACGCGGAGAAACTACTATGTATGAACGCTTAGCTCATGAAATCATGGACGCAGCAAACAATACAGGTGCAGCAGTTCGTCGTCGTGAAGAAGTACACCAAATGGCAGAAGCAAATAAAGCATTTGCACACTACCGTTGGTAAGATGCAATACGAAATTTTAATTTGAAACATTGTACAAACAGATATATTAACAGCCTTAAAAGGGCACGAAAACAGAAATAAGGGGTGTAGAATTTTGGCTAAAAGAGAATTTTCTCTGGAGAACACACGTAATATCGGTATCATGGCTCATATTGATGCTGGTAAAACAACCACAACTGAACGTATCTTGTATTATACAGGCCGTACGCACAAAATTGGTGAAACGCATGATGGCGCTTCTCAAATGGACTGGATGGAACAAGAACAAGAGCGTGGTATTACGATTACGTCAGCTGCTACAACAGCTCAGTGGAAAGGCCACCGTGTAAACATCATTGATACTCCTGGACACGTGGACTTTACAGTTGAAGTTGAGCGGTCTTTACGTGTACTAGATGGTGCAGTTACAGTACTTGATGCACAATCTGGTGTTGAGCCACAAACTGAAACAGTGTGGCGCCAAGCAACAACTTATGGCGTTCCACGAATTGTCTTCATTAATAAAATGGATAAAATTGGAGCAGACTTCTTATATGCGGCCGGTACATTAAACGATCGTATGCAAGCAAATGCTCATCCTATCCAATTACCAATTGGTGCTGAAGATCAATTTGAAGGAATTATTGACTTAGTAAACATGAATGCAATTATTTATCATGATGAAATGGGTCAAGAAGTTACAATTGAAGAAATTCCTGAAGAATATCTAGACCAAGCAACAGAATATCGTGAGAACTTAGTTGAATCTGTTGCTGAATTAGATGATGAATTAATGATGAAATACCTTGAAGGTGAAGAAATCACTTTAGAAGAACTAAAAAATGGTATTCGTCAAGCAACACTTGATGTTGAATTTTATCCGGTTCTTGTTGGTTCAGCTTTCAAAAATAAAGGGGTACAACCTTTATTAGATGCTGTCGTTGACTATTTACCTTCACCGGTAGAAGTTCACGCGATTCAAGGACATTCTGCGGACAACCCAGAAGAAACGATTGAACGTCCTGCAGATGATAGCGGGCCATTCTCAGCATTAGCATTTAAAGTAATGACAGACCCATTTGTTGGTCGTCTAACTTTCTTCCGTGTGTACTCTGGTACATTAGAAGCAGGGTCATATGTATTAAATGCGACTAAAGACAACCGTGAACGTGTTGGACGTATCCTACAAATGCACGCAAATCACCGTCAAGAAATTCCTGAGGTATTTTCAGGAGATATTGCTGCAGCGGTAGGATTAAAAGATACAGCTACGGGTGATACTTTATGTGCTGAAGACTCACCAGTCATTTTAGAGTCTATGGAATTCCCGGAACCAGTTATCCAAGTAGCAATCGAACCTAAAACAAAAGCAGACCAAGATAAAATGGGTACAGCTTTACAAAAACTTGCAGAAGAAGACCCAACTTTCCGTGCTGAAACAGACCGCGAAACAGGTGAAACTTTAATTTCAGGTATGGGTGAACTTCACCTTGAAGTTATTGTTGACCGTCTAAAACGCGAATTTAAAGTTGAAGCAAACGTTGGAGCTCCTCAAGTTTCTTATCGTGAAACCTTCACGAAAACAGTTGAAGCAGAAGGTAAATTCATCCGTCAATCTGGTGGTAAAGGACAATACGGTCACGTATGGATTGAGTTCTCACCACTTGAAGAAGGAGAAGGCTTCGAATTTGAAGATGCAATTGTTGGGGGAGTTGTTCCGCGTGAATACATTCCAGCAGTTGAAGATGGTTTAGAGTCATCTATGGAAGGCGGAGTTTTAGCTGGTTATCCATTAATCGATGTTAAAGCTAAGCTTTATGATGGTTCTTATCACGATGTTGACTCGAGTGAGACAGCATTTAAGGTTGCCGCTTCAATGGCTCTACGTGCAGCAGCTAAAAAAGCTGGCGCTGTAATTTTAGAACCAATGATGTCTGTTGATATTACTGCTCCTGAAGAATATTTAGGAGACTTGATGGGTCATATTTCATCACGTCGTGGTACTATCGAAGGACAAGAACAACACGGAAATGCGATGACCGTTACAGGAACAATTCCATTATCCGAAATGTTTGGTTACGCAACAACTTTACGTTCAGCTACACAAGGTCGAGGAACATTTACAATGCAATTTGACCATTATGAAGCTGTTCCAAATAGTATTGCAGAAGAAATCATTGCAAAACATGGTGGATCTTCTGAAGAATAATTTCATTTATTCTTTCATAATTATTTGATCAATTAATCAAATAAAACACTGCGTAGTTGGGTGAAAAAGGGTATATTAATATTTGATTTCATCTAGCTATGTCAGTATAATGATTAAAGGTATGGATAGAAATATCTACCAAATAAAATTAAAATTTAAAATCCTTAAGGAGGACATTTTTAAAATGGGAAAAGAGAAATTTGAACGTACGAAACCACATATGAATATTGGTACAATCGGACACGTTGACCATGGTAAAACTACTTTAACAGCAGCTATTACAAACGTATTAGCTAAAAAAGGCTTAGCAGACGCTCAAGCTTATGATTCAATTGATGGGGCTTCTGAAGAAAAAGAACGTGGAATTACAATCTCAACTTCACACGTTGAATATGAAACAGAAAACCGTCACTATGCACATATCGATGCTCCAGGGCACGCGGACTACGTTAAAAACATGATCACTGGTGCTGCTCAAATGGACGGTGCGATCTTAGTTGTTTCTGCAGCTGATGGTCCAATGCCACAAACTCGTGAGCATATCCTATTATCTCGTCAAGTTGGTATTCCATATATCGTTGTTTTCTTAAACAAATTAGATATGGTAGATGACGAAGAATTAGTAGAATTAGTTGAAATGGAAGTTCGTGACTTATTAACAGAATACGACTATCCAGGTGACGACACTCCAGTAATCGCTGGTTCAGCTCTAAAAGCTTTAGAAGGCGACGAAGAATACGAAGCTAAAATCCTTGAATTAATGGATACTATTGATGAATATATTCCATTACCAGAACGTGACGACAGCAAACCATTCTTAATGCCAGTTGAGGACGTATTCTCAATCTCTGGTCGTGGTACTGTTGCTACTGGACGTGTTGAACAAGGTAAAGTTTCTGTTGGTGACGAAGTTGAAGTTGTAGGTATTAAAGATACAGCTAAAACAACTGTTACTGGTGTAGAAATGTTCCGTAAAATGTTAGACTTCGCTGAAGCTGGAGATAACATTGGTGCATTATTACGTGGTCTTTCACGTGAAGACATTGAACGTGGACAAGTTTTAGCACAACCAGGTTCAATTAACCCACATTCAAAATTCAAAGGTCAAGTTTATGTATTGTCTAAAGAAGAAGGTGGACGTCATACTCCATTCTTTACTAACTACCGTCCTCAGTTCTACTTCCGTACAACTGACGTTACAGGAGTTGTAGACTTACCAGAAGGAACGGAAATGGTTATGCCTGGTGACGATACAGAAATGACTGTAGAATTAATCGCACCTATCGCTGTTGAAGAAGGTACACGTTTCACAATTCGTGAAGGTGGACGTACAGTTGGTGCTGGAGTTGTAACAGAAATTCTATAATTCGTTATAGATTGATCGTTAACAGCTTAAAACTTAAAGATTAAAATAAGCCTTGCTACTTTGTATCGTAATGATACAGAGTGCAAGGCTTTTTTTGATGTTCTTATGGTGAAAGGTACTCTTGCGTTAAGATATTTCAATTATCTTTAACCAAGATGGTTCTCACGTTAAGACATTTCGATTATCTTTAACCAAGCTGGTTCTTGCGTCAAGTTATTTCGATTATCTTTAACCAAGATGGTTCTCACGTTAAGACATTTCGATTATCTTTAACCAAGCTGGTTCTCACGTCAATACACTCCAATTATCTTTAACCAACCCGCTGGTCTTATTTATTTTGTATATAGATTTTATAATCTTGATCATTCATATAATGAATTCTGGGTAAAGTTAGCTTAAAGTGGTGACGAATTTTATCTATAGGTAATTTCATATTTGTATAATAGGTATATTTTCCATTATTCTGTTTTTCAAAATGCTTATTTAAAATATTTGATAGTGTGACATGAGAAACCTGCCCATCAAAGAAATTGAGCAACTCTTTCCTCGTTAAATGTTTATCAGAACGTAAGACGCTATATTCACAAATAGTTCGTAAAATAGCCTCTTCACGGGGCTCATGGAAGCCGCAAGCACATTTAACATATTTTTCACGATTATTAAAATTCAAATCAAAACTCCCACAATTAGCACAACAGATCCCTTTACGAAGCTTTACCATTTCATCATCTGTAATAGCTCTAGCTTGATTCGGATTTAAAATTTCATACTGCTCTAGATACTGAATGAGTCCCTTTTTATCTATATATTCATATTGCTGAGCCTTCCGCTCTTCCTCAGCAATACCACGAATATATTTACGCAAGTCGTTCCTCAATATCACTTCAATATCTTCAACAGAAGATTGAATATCCACCTCCTGGTCAATCGCGACTAAAACTAACGCCCCTTTAACCTGAATATGAGGTGAAAACTCTCGGCAAATTTTCTTCAAGTTCAAAAAGTTCTTTCGAGCCTGAGCAACCGGACTGTTTTTCACCTTTTTATCTTTGACTCGACATACTCCGTTATTATGTGTATATTTATGATCATAATTTTTAACTTCAAAAACATAACAATGAGTATTCGTAATCAGCGTGAGGTCATTCTCACAGCGACCGAAATCATCAAACCACATATTTCTTATCACAATCCAATGCTCACATCCAAATCGTTTAATATAATCTACAACCGTATCTTCGCCAGCAAGCCCAGCCTCTTTGATCTTATAGAGATAACATTCTTTATTCGATATTTTCATTCTCCTCGTATAAATACGACTAAAATCTAAAAGGCTAGGGTACTTCTTCATTTCCTTTATCCCATATGTTTGAACTTCGATCATCCGTTATTCGCTCCTTAAAATATATTGAAGGAAAATTCCCCCTACTATATATATTTGCAAAAAAATCGCATTTTCTTTTATTTTTTTAGAATTATCTTCATTTTTTTCAAAATCCGACAAAAAGAAACCTTTTTACTCAGAAGAGAAATAAAAAAAATCGCAATTTTGCGAATAAATAACAAATAAAGCTTGATTCATCAAGGAAATCATTGTATACTATTCTATGTGTCTAATAAGGGGTCCATATACCCAAAAAGGGTATAATTTTTGTAAGAACACTCATTTGAGTGGATTTATACCCCCATTTAGAAGCAAAACAAGGCAATGAAGTGAGAGGTTGCGACACGCTCGGACGCGTTGCCATGAACGAGCGCGGTGGGAATTCTCGCAGAGCTATGTTTATTATAAAATAAACGAAGGAGGGAAAATCATGGCTAAACAAAAAATTCGTATTCGCTTGAAAGCTTATGAACACGGAGTGCTAGATCAATCAGCACAAAAAATTGTAGATACAGCAGAAAGAACAGGTGCAACAATCGCTGGACCAGTTCCTTTGCCAACAGAACGAGAAGTATTTACCGTTATCCGTTCACCACATATGTACAAAGACTCACGTGAACAATTTGAAATGCGTACACACAAACGCTTGGTAGATATTTTGAATCCAACACCAAAAACAGTTGATGCTTTAACTAAATTGGACTTACCATCTGGTGTAGATATCGAAATCAAACTATAAAAATGTTTTACCCAAGATTATTTGCTTAATCTTTTGAAATTATAAGCACTAAATAAATAAAAAAACTTAAATTATAATGGAGGTGTACTCATGACCAAAGGAATCTTAGGGAAAAAAATCGGTATGACACAAATTTTTGATGAATCAGGACTTTTAGTTCCTGTAACAGTCTTAGAAGTTCAACCAAATACTGTATTACAAGTTAAAACTATCGAATCAGATGGATATAACTCTGTTCAATTAGGGGTTGACGACAAACGAGCTGTTTTATCAAATCAAGCCGAACAAGGTCATGTTAAAAAAGCAGATACCGCTCCTAAGCGCTTCGTTAAGGAAATTCGCGATGCTGAGCTTGGAGAGGTAGAAGTTGGAACTGAATTAACTGTAGAATTATTCGAAGCAGGAGATACTGTTGATGTTACTGGTACTTCAAAAGGTAAAGGATACCAAGGAAACATCAAGCGCCATAACCAATCTCGCGGGCCAGAAACACACGGTTCACGTTACCATCGTCGAGTTGGGGCAATGAGTGCAGCAGCAACACCCGGACGCGTTCGTAAAGGTAAAAAATTACCTGGGCAAATGGGTGGAGATAAAATCACTATTCAAAATCTTGAAATTGTTCAAGTAGACACAGAGAAAAATGTTCTTTTAGTAAAAGGTAATGTACCTGGAGCTAAAAAATCATTTGTCGAAATCAAATCAGCAGTAAAAGCTGACAACTAATCTGGAAGGGGGATTTGACACATGCCAACTGTAGACTTATTAAAACAAGATGGAACAACCGCTGGTGAAGTCGTATTAAACGATGAAGTTTTTGGTATTGAACCAAATGATAACGTTGTGTTTGATGTAGTTACAAATCAACAAGCTACACAAAGACAAGGAACACATGCAGTGAAGAATAGAAGTGCCGTACGTGGTGGTGGTAAAAAGCCATGGCGTCAAAAAGGTACAGGACGTGCTCGTCACGGATCTATCCGTTCTCCACAATGGCGTGGTGGTGGAGTTGTTTTCGGACCTACTCCTCGATCATATGGTTACAAAGTATCAAGAAAATCTCGTCGTCTAGCAATCAAATCTGTCCTTTCTCAAAAGGTACTAGATGAAGAATTGATTGTTGTTGACTCATTAACACTAGACACACCAAAAACAAAAGACTTCAGAGCAATCTTAGATAATTTAGAAGTAGATAAAAAAGTACTACTCGTATTAGAAAATACGAATGAAAACATCTTTAAATCTGCTCGAAACATTCCAAACGTAAAAATTGTTTCTTCAGATAATGTTTCAGTATTAGATGTAGTAGCACATGACTACTTATTAATTACACAAACAGCTCTAGAAGAATTAGAGGGGGCTCTTCAATAATGGATGCACGTGATATCATTATTCGTCCAGTCATCACAGAACAATCTGTATTTGATATGGATGACAAAAAATATACATTCATCGTTGATCCACGAGCTAATAGATCTCATATCAAACATGCAATTGAAGAATTGTTTGATGTAGACGTTAAGAAAGTTAACGTAATAAACACTGCTCGCAAGCCAAAAAACATGGGACGCTACCAAGGCTACAAAAAGAGCCGCAAAAAAGCAATTGTTACTTTAACAGAAGCTTCAGCAGACATTGAAATCTTTGGCGAAAGCAATGATGAAGAATAATTCATTGAACGATAGTAAATAACTAAAAAATCAAGTAACGAAATATAAGGAGGGGAAAATAGTGGCTATTAAGAATTATAAACCTACTTCAAACGGTCGACGTAATATGACAGGTTTAGACTTTTCAGAAATTACTACTAACAAACCTGAAAAATCACTACTTGTTAAGAATCCTAAAAGAGCAGGCCGTAATCATCAAGGTAGAATCACGACCCGTCATCACGGCGGTGGCCACAAGCACCAATATCGTGTAGTTGACTTCAAACGTCAAAAAGATGGAGTTCGCGGTATTGTTAAAACGATTGAATATGATCCAAACCGTTCAGCAAATATTTCCTTAATTCAATATGAAGATGGAGTTAAAACATATATTTTAGCACCTAGAGGAATTCAAGTTGGACAAGAAATTATATCAGGTGAAGATGTAGATATTAGAACAGGGAATGCACTTCCATTAGTAAATATTCCAGTGGGTACATTCGTTCATAATATCGAATTAAAACCTGGTAGAGGTGGACAACTCGTTCGTTCAGCTGGTGGTTCAGCACAAGTATTAGGTAAAGAAGGTAAATACGTTCTTGTACGTTTAAGTTCAGGAGAAAACCGTTTAATCTTAGCTTCTTGCCGTGCAACAATAGGTACTGTCGGTAACGAACAACATGAGTTAGTAACGATTGGTAAAGCAGGACGTAATCGTTGGTTAGGTAAAAGACCAGCTGTACGAGGATCTGCAATGAACCCTAACGATCACCCACACGGTGGTGGGGAAGGTAAAACCGGAATCGGTATGCCAAGTCCAATGTCACCATGGGGTAAACCTACTCTTGGTAAGATTACTCGTCGTAAGAAAAAATCAGATAAATTAATTGTACGTGGACGTCGTAAGAAAAAACGTAGCAAATAATTAATAATGAACGTTTAAGAATCTAGAATTTAAAAAAGGAGGGTGAACATGGCCCGTAGTTTAAAAAAAGGACCTTTTGTCGATGATCATTTAATGAAGAAAGTTCAAGAAATGGGCGATGACAATAAACGAGTTATTCGTACTTGGTCACGCCGCTCAACAATTTTTCCGAATTTTGTTGGACACACAATCGCTGTTTATGACGGTCGTAAACATGTACCCGTATATATTCAAGAAGATATGGTTGGACACAAATTAGGAGAATTTGCTCCAACAAGAACATTCCGTGGACACGGTCGTAGTGAACGTACATCAGGAATCGCACAATAATTTGTGAAAGGAGGAAACAATAATGGCAGATACAATTACACAAGCGAAAGCAACTGCTAAAATAGTACGTATTGCTCCACGCAAAGTACGCCTGGTTGTAGATACAATTCGAGGTAAAAGTGTTGCCGAAGCAATTTCTACCCTTCGTTTCGCAAATAGAGGTGCAGCAGAAGCAGTAGAAAAAGTATTAAATTCAGCAGTCGCAAATGCCGAGCATAATTTTGATTTAGATGCAGCTGATTTAGTTGTAAGTGAAGCTTATGTGAATGAAGGACCAACGTTGAAACGTTTTCGTCCACGTGCACAAGGTGCAGCTTCAAGAATAAATAAAAGAACAAGCCACATCACAGTTGTGGTATCAGAGAAAGAGGAGGCATAAATAAAATGGGACAAAAAATTAATCCAAATGGTTTACGAGTTGGCGTTATCCATGACTGGGACGCAAAATGGTTTGCAGATGACAAAGATTTCGCAGACGTATTACACGAAGATTTAAAAATCCGTAAACACATTGATACAGCCTTAGTAGATGCTTCTGTTTCTCGTGTTGAAATTGAACGTGCGGCTAACCGCATCAATATTTCAATTAATACCGCTAAACCAGGTATGGTTATCGGTAAAGGCGGTTCAGAAGTAGACAAACTAAGAAACGAATTAAACAAATTAACTGGAAAAAGAGTCCATGTTAATATTATAGAAATTAAAAAAGCAGAATTGGACGCAAAACTTGTTGCTGAAGATATTGCACAACAATTAGAAAACCGTATAGCATTCCGTCGTGCTCAAAAACAAGCAATCCAAAATACAATGCGTGCTGGTGCAGAAGGTATCCGTACTCAAGTATCTGGACGTTTAAATGGAGCAGACATGGCTCGTACAGAAAGCTTTTCAGAAGGAACAGTACCATTACACACTATTCGTGCAGACATAGATTATGCACATGCTGAAGCAGATACAACATTCGGTAAAATTGGTGTTAAAGTTTGGATCTCTAAAGGAGAAGTTCTTCCTGAAATTGCAGGAAAACCGGAAGGAGGAAAATAATCGATGTTAGTACCTAGACGTGTAAAATATCGTCGCGAATTCCGTGGTAAAATGCGCGGAGAAGCAAAAGGCGGTAAAGAAGTAGCATTTGGACAATATGGTTTACAAGCTCTTGATTCTAAATGGATCACAAGTCGTCAAATTGAAGCGGCTCGTATTGCTATGACTCGTTACATGAAACGTGGTGGGAAAGTATGGATTAAAATTTTCCCTCATAAACCAGTATCAGCTAAAGCAATTGGTGTTCGTATGGGTTCAGGTAAAGGGGCTCCAGAAGATTGGGTATCACCAGTAAAACGTGGAAAAATCATGTTTGAAGTTGGGGGAGTTTCTGAAGAAGTAGCTCACGAAGCCTTGCGTTTAGCATCACATAAACTACCAGTGAGAACGAGAATTGTATCTCGTGAAGAAAGTGGTGACTCGCATGAAAGCTAAAGATTTAGTAGAATTATCCACTGAAGAATTATTAGAAAAAGAAGCTGACTATAGACAAGAATTATTTAACTTGCGCTTTCAATTAGCGACAGGACAACTAGAAAACACTGCGCGAATTAAACAAGTAAGAAAAAATATTGCTCGTGTAAAAACAGTTTTACGTCAAGCTGAAATTACACAAGAAGCTTAATCTGAAAGTTCTTTTGAAAAGGAGGCAATAAATTGACAGAACGTAATGAACGTAAAGTTTACGTTGGGCGAGTTGTTTCAGATAAAATGGACAAAACAATCGTCGTAGAAATTCCTACACGTAAGCAACATTCTAAATATCAAAAACGAATTATTAGATCAACAAAATTAACAGCTCATGATGAAAATAACATTGCAAAAGATGGGGACCTAGTAAGAATCATGGAAACCCGTCCACTATCTAAAACAAAACGTTTCCGTTTAGTAGATGTAGTGGAAGAATCTGTAGTTCTATAATCATCTCAAAGCTGCTTGAAATGTGAAGGGAGGACTCTGACATGATTCAAACAGAAAGTAAAATGAAAGTTGCAGACAACTCAGGCGCACGTATCGTGAAAGTCATCAAAGTATTAGGTGGTTCAGGCGCTAAGTATGCAAACATCGGTGACCAGGTAGTTGTTTCTGTTCAACAAGCTACACCTGGTGGCGTTGTCAAAAAAGGTGAAGTTGCTCGTGCAGTTATTGTGCGTACAAAAACAGGAGTTCGTCGATTAGATGGTTCATATATTAAATTTGACGAAAATGCTTGTGTGTTAATTCGAGAAGATTTAACTCCAAGAGGTACACGTATATTTGGCCCGGTAGCAAGAGAATTACGTGATAATAACTTTATGCGTATTATTTCGTTAGCACCGGAAGTACTATAATTATTAATTGAATACAAGGAGGTGCACGAAATGTTTGTTAAAAAAGGAGATACAGTAAAAATTATCGCTGGAAACTATAAAGGTGAGACCGGTGAAGTTTTACAAGTATTACCAAAATTAAATAAAGTCATTGTTGAAGATGTTAACATCGTAAAAAAACATCAAAGACCAACAGGAATGGGCCAAGAAGGCGGAATCGTTGAAGAAGAAGCACCAATCGATGCTTCAAACGTACAGTTAGTTGATCCAGAAACTGGCGAATCTTCAAGAGTTGGTTATAAAGAAGAAGATGGAAAAAAAGTGCGCTATTTTAAAAAATCAGGAAACACTTTATAAAATAGTGGGGAAGGGAGGATATCTCTGAGATGAATCGTTTGAAAGAACAATATAGTAATGACGTTGTAAATTCATTAATGGAAAAATTCGATTATGAATCTGTAATGGAAGTACCAAAGGTTGATAAAATCGTTCTAAATATGGGTGTTGGTGATGCAGTTGCTAACTCACGTAATTTAGAAAATGCTGTAAATGAATTAACTTTAATTGCAGGTCAAAAACCTGTAGTCACTCGTGCAAAAAAATCAGTCGCTAGCTTCCGTTTACGTGAAGGAATGCCAATTGGTGCGAAAGTAACTTTACGTGGAGCTCGTATGTATGATTTCTTAGACAAATTAGTTTCTGTTTCATTACCTCGTGTACGTGACTTCCGTGGCGTAAACAAAAATTCATTTGATGGCCGTGGGAACTACACTTTAGGTGTGAGAGAGCAATTGATTTTCCCAGAAATTAATTATGATGACGTAAGTAAAGTTAGAGGATTAGACATTGTTATTGTTACAACGGCAGACACTGATGAAGAAGCAAGAGAATTACTTGCAGAACTAGGAATGCCATTCCAAAAATAATCTTTTCGAGGAGGAAATGATATAATATGGCTAGAAAAGCTTTAATTGAAAAGAATAAAAAACCAGCTAAATATTCTACTCAAGAGTACACTAGATGTGAACGCTGTGGTAGACCTCACTCAGTATATCGTAAATTTAAATTATGTAGAGTTTGTCTTCGAGAAGTAGCACATGAAGGACAAATCCCAGGTTTGAAAAAAGCAAGCTGGTAATATAAAGATAGATTTGTAAGAAGGAGGCAAATATAATGACTATGACGGATCCAATTGCAGATTTCGTTACACAAATTCGTAACGCAAATGATGCAAAACACACAACAGTCGAAATTCCTGCATCAAATATTA
The DNA here is from genome assembly GCF_900129085.1 of Atopostipes suicloacalis DSM 15692. GTDB lineage: Bacteria > Bacillota > Bacilli > Lactobacillales > Carnobacteriaceae_A > Atopostipes > Atopostipes suicloacalis. Next base: position 14,972 of record NZ_FQUF01000014.1, on the reverse strand, counting down.
AATTCGAAATGGCAAAAATCCTTAAAGAAGAAGGATTTATTAAAAGTGCTGAATTAATTGAAGATGATAAACAAGGTAAAGTTCGAATGAGATTAAAATATACTGCAGATAACGATAAAGTTATTACAGGTTTGAAACGAATTTCTAAACCAGGTTTACGTATTTATGCAAAAGCAGATGAAGTACCTAAAGTATTAAATGGCTTAGGAATTGCTATTGTTTCAACTTCAGAAGGCGTAGTTACTGATAAAGTTGCTCGTGCAAAAAATATCGGTGGCGAAGTATTAGCATACGTTTGGTAAAATTAATACAAGGAGGTGCGGACAAGTGAGCCGAATCGGAAAACAACCTATTGAACTTCCAGAAGGTGTAGAAGTAAGCCTTAATGGAAATACGATTACTGTTAAAGGTAAAAATGGTGAATTAACACGCAATTTGAATCCAAAAATCGATGTAGAAGTACAAGATACTGAAGTTCTTGTGACTCGTAGAAACGAATCAAAAGAAAGTCGTATGTTACATGGTACAACTCGATCAATTGTTAATAACATGATTGAAGGAGTTAGCAATGGATTTTCTAAAAAATTAGAAATTATTGGTGTTGGTTACCGTGCACAATTACAAGGTAAAAAATTAGTTTTAAGTCTTGGATTATCTCATCCAGTAGAATTTGAAACACCAGAAGGACTTGAATTAGAAGTACCTTCAAACACAGAAATTATTATTAAAGGTGCTGACAAAGAAGCTGTTGGTGCTTTAGCAGCGAATATTCGTGCAGTTCGTTCACCAGAACCTTATAAAGGAAAAGGTGTCCGTTACGAAGGCGAATTCGTTCGTCGTAAAGAAGGTAAGACTGGTAAATAATCGATACTTTTTAGTATTGTATTATTCAGTCATTTACAAATGCAACATTCAATCAAAAAACAAAAAATTAGTATAGAGGTGACATTGTGATTTCAAAACCAGATAAAAACAAATTACGCAAGAAAAGACATCAAAGAATACGTCGAAAAATTTCTGGTACTGCAGAGTGCCCGCGTTTAAACGTTTTTCGTTCAAACAAAAACATCTACGCTCAATTAATTGATGATGTAGAGGGTGTAACGCTCGCAAGTGCATCTACTTTAGATAGTGAAGTATCTACAGAAGACTCAAAAATAGAGCAAGCAGCGACAGTTGGTCAATTAATTGCTGAACGTGCAAAAGAAAATAACTTTACAGAAGTTGTTTTTGACCGCGGCGGCTACCAATACCATGGTCGTGTTAAAGCTTTAGCAGAAGCAGCTCGTGAAAATGGATTAGAATTTTAAGCAGAGGGGGAAAATTACAAATGGTATCAAAAATTGATGCATCAACTTTAGATTTAGAAGATCGTGTTGTAGAAATTAACCGAGTAACAAAAGTTGTTAAAGGTGGACGTAATCTACGTTTTAACGCTTTAGTTGTTGTCGGTGATCGTAACGGACATGTTGGTATGGGTACTGGTAAAGCACAAGAAGTACCAGAAGCTATCCGTAAAGCTGTTGAAGATGCAAAAAACAACTTAATTAACGTACCAACCGTTGAAGCTACAATTCCTCATGAAGTACTTGGTGTTCATGGTGGAGGTAGAGTTATGTTACGCCCAGCTGTTGCCGGTTCAGGAGTTTCTGCTGGTGGACCTGTACGTGCGATCTTAGAACTTGCTGGTATTGAAGATATTTCTTCAAAATCACTAGGTTCAAGTTCAGCAATCAACATGGTTCGTGCAACACTTGATGGAATTGAACAATTAAGAAGAGCAGAAGAAGTTGCGAAATTACGTGGCAAATCTGTTGACGAATTATTAAATTAAGGAGGATGACACAATGGCGAACTTAAAAGTTACATTGAAGAAAAGTTTGATTGGTCGTCCGAAAAAACAACATAACATTATTAAAACATTAGGATTAACTAAAAAAATTAATTCATCTAATGTTATACCGGACACAGAAATTACACGTAATACAATCAAACGCGTTGAACATTTAGTAGAAGTAGAAGAAATATCTGAATAATTAGTTTGAATCAAAGGAGGTGCCGATAATCATGAAATTACATGAACTAAAATCAGCAGAAGGATCTCGTAAAAGAAGAAACCGCGTTGGTCGTGGGCCATCATCAGGAAATGGTAAAACTGCAGGACGTGGACAAAAAGGGCAAAAAGCTCGTAATACTCCAGGACCATATCCATGGTTTGAAGGTGGACAAACTCCATTATTCCAAACATTACCAAAACGAGGTTTCACAAATATAAATCGCAAAGAATATACGATCATTAATTTAGACATACTGAATCAATTCGATGAGGATACAGAAATCACTCCAGAATTATTAGTTGAATCAGGCGCAGTTAAGAAAATTAAATCTGGTATAAAGGTATTGGCAAAAGGAACGGTTGATCGTAAATTGACAGTTAAAGCCCATAAATTCTCCAGAGCTGCTCAAGAAGCAATCGAAGCTGCTGGAGGAACCGTTGAGGTGATCTAATATGATCGAATTGCTTAAAGGTGCATTTACTGAAAAAAATATTCGAAAGAGATTATTTTTCACGCTTGGCATAATATTGGTTTTCCGTTTCGGAACATATATTACAGTTCCAGGTGTTGATGCTACCGCTATACAAGAGCTTAACGACTCAGGGCTATTTAACTTGTTAGATACCTTTGGTGGTGGAGCGCTTCAGAATTATTCAATATTTGCTCTTGGTATTTCTCCATATATCACATCTTCCATCGTCATAGAGCTTTTGCAGATGGATATTATACCGAAATTCAAAGAATGGTCAGAACAAGGTGAAGTCGGTCGTCGTAAATTAAACCAGGCGACTCGCTACTTAGCAATTTTTGTAGCCTTTTTCCAAGCTTTAGGAATTTCATTAGGGTTTAACACCTTAGCTAGTCTTGACTTAATTATTAATCCAGGACTAGGTACGTATCTAAAAATTGCGATTATTATGACAGCAGGAACAATGTTTGTTATGTGGTTAGGTGAGATGATTACAGTACATGGAATAGGTAATGGAACAAGTCTAATTATATTTTCAGGAATTGTATCAAGAATTCCATCTGATCTTTATGAAATATATAACACTCAAATCAGAAATGCAGGAGATGAGATTTTACAATCTTCTCTCTTGGTCTTAGGAATCTTTATTGGATCCATTATTCTTATTTTGTTTGTTATCTATATGGAAAATGCTAGAAGAAATATTCCTATTCGTTACTCTAAACGAGCTGTTTCTTCAGAAGAAGCTGTATTGCCATTAAAAGTTAACTCAGCAGGTGTTATTCCTGTTATATTTGCAAGTTCTTTTATGATGGTACCGCAAATTGTTTTAGGATTGTTTGCGACAGGTAATCAATCGAATAAATGGTTCCAAATGATTAGTAGTATTTTTAATATGCAAGAACCTGTGGGCGCAATATTATATGTAACATTAATTGTTCTCTTTACTTATTTTTATGCTTTCATTCAAGTAAATCCAGAGAAAGCAACAGAAAACTTACAGAGACAAAATGCATACATCCCAAGTGTTCGTCCAGGGAGAGAAACAGAAAATTATATTAGCTATGTACTCGTGAGATTAAGTACGATAGGGGCAATTTACCTAGCGATTATAGCAATCCTACCTATTATGGTGTCAGCTTTTTGGAATATTCCAAACTTGGCACTTGGAGGAACAAGTCTATTAATTGTAGTAGGAGTCGGCTTAGACTTTACTAGTCAAATTGAAGGACTATTGAGTAAAACGAGTTATACTGGCTTTATCACTGAATATAAACCAGAATATTTACAAGAAACAAGATAAAAATTGTCTTTATGTATGCAATCTACGCATGATAGAGGAGGAGAACAATGGATTTAATCTTACTAGGCCTGCCTGGAGCAGGAAAAGGTACCCAAGCTGAACATATCACTGAACATTACAATGTTCCACATATTTCAACCGGTGATATCTTCCGTGCAGCGATTAAAAATGAAACCCCTCTTGGTTTAGAAGCGAAAAAGTACATGGATGCTGGAGATTTAGTTCCAGATGATGTGACCAATAATATCGTAAAAGAAAGACTACAAGAAGACGATGTAAAAAATGGATTTTTGCTAGATGGTTATCCCAGAACGTTAAATCAAAGTGAAGCTTTAAAAGCAAACTTAGAAGATCTTGGAAGAAGTTTAGATGCTGTAATTTATTTAAAGGTTCCAACAGAAATACTCATGGAACGTTTAACAGGGCGTTATATTTGTTCAAACTGTGGTGCTACGTATCATAAGATTTTTAACCCAACAAAAATCGAAGGGGTTTGTGATAGATGTGGCGGTACTGAATTTTACCAAAGAGACGATGACAAACCAGAAACGGTTAAAAAACGGATCGATGTAAATAAAGAACAAACAGCTAATCTTGTTGAATTTTATCAAGCGGAAGGTGTTCTTGTAGAAGTCGATGGAAATCGGGATGAAGAAGAAGTATTCGCTGATATTCAGGGATTATTAGAGGACTAATCATTGAAAAATTCATGGTTTTGTAGTATAATCACAAGAGTGTTTTCCCTTAATGAAAGGGATTTGAGACTAATAAATCAATTAGTTATACACGAGAATAAAATGATGGCATTAGAGGAGGGATCCAGGCATGGCTAAAGAAGACATGATTGAAGTAGAAGGTACAGTTATTGAGACATTACCCAACGCAATGTTTAGTGTTGAGCTTGAAAATGGGCATGAAATTCTTGCGCATGTTTCTGGCAAAATTCGTATGAACTATATCCGGATTCTGCCTGGGGACAAAGTAACAGTCGAAATGTCACCATATGACTTGACAAAAGGACGTATCACGTATCGATTTAAATAAGCATTAGAATTCCAGATATTCATGGAGGTTTAAAAAATGAAGGTAAGACCATCAGTAAAAAAAATGTGTGACAAATGCAAAATTATTCGTCGTAAAGGTCGAGTAATGGTCATTTGTGACAATCCAAAACATAAACAAAGACAAGGCTAATTAAGCAGGAGGTGCAATAAATGGCACGTATAAGCGGAGTAGATATTCCACGTGACAAACAAATCGTTATATCATTAACTTACATTTACGGAATTGGAAAAACCACTGCATTAAAAGTTTTAGAAGCAGCAGGTGTTCCAGAAGAAACACGCGTAAGTGATTTAACAAACGACCAATTAGATGCAATCCGTGCAGAAGTAAACGAATTAAAAATTGAAGGAGATCTTCGTAGAGAAACTTCTCAAAATATTAAACGTTTAATGGAAATTGGTTCATACCGTGGTACACGTCACCGTAGAGGTTTACCGGTACGCGGACAAAAAACCAAAAACAACGCACGTACAAGAAAAGGATCTAAATAATTTTCTTAAGTAGATAGGAGGAAAATATACGCAATGGCAAGAACTAAAGCAAGACGTCCACGTAGACGTCAAAGAAAAAATATTGAGCATGGAGTTGCTCATATTCGATCAACATTTAACAATACAATTGTAATGATTTCAGATGTACATGGAAATGCAATTTCATGGTCATCAGCAGGTTCATTAGGTTTCAAAGGATCTCGTAAATCAACACCATTTGCTGCTCAAATGGCTGCAGAAGCTGCTGCAAAAGGTGCAATTGAAAATGGTATGAAATCAGTTGAAGTATCAGTTAAAGGACCGGGTTCAGGTCGTGAGTCAGCAATTCGTTCATTACAAGCGAACGGTTTAGACGTTACAGCAATTCGCGACGTAACACCAATTCCACATAATGGATGCCGTCCTCCAAAACGCCGCCGTGTGTAATAAGGAAGTGCATTTCAATATATTCACAAACTGTAATAAGCACTGAACGTTTGAAAGGGGTAAACGGATTTTATGATCGAAATCGAAAAACCAGTTATAGAAACAGTTGAGATAAGCGATGATGAGAAATTCGGTAAGTTTGTTGTAGAACCACTTGAACGTGGCTATGGAACTACCCTCGGAAATTCATTACGCCGTATTTTGCTGTCATCTTTACCAGGTGCAGCGATCAACAATGTACAAATAGATGGAGTATTGCATGAATTTTCAATGGTTCCTGGCGTTGTAGAAGACGTTACAGCAATTGTTCTGAATTTAAAAAAGGTCGCTATGAAAATACACTCAGAAGATGTTAAAACATTAGAATTAGATATTGAAGGTCCAGCAGTTGTTACGGCTGGCGATATTATCCATGATAGTGAGATCGAAATAAAAAATCCTGATGTATACATTTGTACAGTATCTGAAGGTGGCCATTTACACGCGAGAATGGATGCCAAAAAAGGTCGAGGCTATGTGAATGCAGAAAATAATAAGCATGACGAAATGCCTATTGGTGTAATTCCAATCGATTCAATCTATACCCCAATCACACGAGTAAACTATTTAGTAGAAGATACTCGCGTTGGTAAAAGTGATCAGTTTGATAAATTGACACTGGATGTGTGGACTGACGGATCTATTTCACCAGAAGATAGCGTGAGTTTAGCGGCTAAAATTTTAACTGAGCATTTAAATATCTTTGTCAACTTAACTGAAGAAGCTCGTGAAGCTGAAATCATGGTTGAGAAAGAAGAAACAAAAAAAGAAAAAATGCTTGAAATGACAGTAGAAGAACTCGATTTATCTGTCCGTTCATACAATTGTTTGAAACGAGCAGGAATCAATACTGTTGAAGAATTAACAAATAAATCTGAACCTGAGATGATGAAAGTTCGTAACTTAGGTAAGAAATCATTAACAGAAATTAAAAATAAACTAGATGACTTAGATCTATCTTTAAAAGAAGAAATGTAATAAAAATATAGACTGATAATTGTAGGTAAGGAGGATTCGACTAAATGGCATACCGTAAATTAGGACGAACAAGTTCTCAAAGAAAAGCATTATTACGCGATTTAGTATCAGACTTAATTATTAACGAACGTATCACAACTACAGTTACTCGTGCTAAAGAAGTATCAAAATTAGCAGACAAATTAGTAACTTTAGGTAAAAAAGGTGACATACACGCACGTCGTCAAGCAGCGTCTATACTACGTAATGAGTTAGCAACTGTAGAAGAAACAGAAGAAGCAATTATTGTTGAATCAGTTGTTCAAAAATTATTTAATGAAATTGCTCCACGTTTCGAAACACGAAATGGTGGCTATACACGAGTACTAAAAACAGAACCACGTCGTGGAGATGGCGCTCCAATGGCAATCTTAGAATTTGTTGAAGAAGTAAACTTTGACGAATTAGAAACAGAAGAAGAGCCAGAGGAAGCAACAGAAGTTGAAACAGAAGAAATAGATTCTGCTGAAGAAGTAGAAGAAACTGACGAAGTAACAGAAGACGCTTCTGAAGAATAATTTGCTCTAACTGAATAAAACAATGACTCACTTTTAATGATGTATAAAGAGCGTTATGATGATGGTTAAATCCCAAGTGTCTAGCTCTAGTTTCTCCTGGGCTGAGTCCCAGGAGAAGCGTATATATCAAAAAGTGATTTTTTGTTTTATAATGGGTTTTAATGTGAAAAGAAGAGAATAATAAGTCTACTATTGTATCCAGAGTGTTACTTTGCTATCCTTATAAGGATAAATAGATTATCATATACAGGAGTAAATCAAATGAGTCTAATTTCATTACAAAATGTCAGTTATCGTTATAGTTCGACAGATGATTTCTTGGCATTAAATAATATATCGTTAACAATCGAAAAAGGTGAGTGGATTACACTTATCGGAGCAAATGGATCAGGGAAATCAACTTTAGTCAAAACATTGAACGGATTAAATATGCCTCAAGAAGGGACTATTTCGGTAGACGGACTAGCGATGAATGAAGAAAACATCTGGACGATTCGCCAAAAAGTAGGTATGGTCTTTCAAAATCCGGATAACCAGTTTGTAGGTTCAACCGTAGCTGATGATGTAGCATTTGGACTAGAAAATATTGGTATTCCACGTGATGAGATGATTGACCGAATTAATCGATCATTAGAGCAAGTTGGCATGGAAGATTTCAAACAAGCTGAACCTGCCCGCCTATCTGGTGGACAAAAACAAAGAGTCGCTATTGCCGGAATTTTAGCATTAGAACCTGAAATTATTATTTTAGATGAAGCGACCAGTATGCTTGATCCTAAAGGACGAGCGGAAGTTTTAGAAACGGTTAAAGCGGTTAAAGAAAAAAGCAATTTAACTGTCCTTTCTATTACACATGATATTAATGAAGCCGCTCATGCTGATCGTATTTTTGTTTTAGAAAAAGGACAAATAAAATATATAGATGTTCCAGAAGAAATCTTTAAACTAGGTGACGAACTTATTGATTTAGGCTTAACGGTCCCATTTGTTGAGCAATTAAAATATCAATTAATGGAAAATGGTCTAGATTTACCGGAAGAGTTTATGACAGAAGAAAGGCTGGTTGAGTGGTTATGGAAATACGATTCGAAGATGTAAACTTTACTTATCAACCAGGAACACCGTTTGAAAATAAAGTACTTCATGATATTAACTTTACAATTAAAGACGGCAGTTATACGGCTATTGTAGGACATACTGGAAGTGGAAAATCAACCATCCTACAACATCTCAATGCTCTGAAAACACCCACTTCAGGAAGTGTATGGCTGGGAGATTTAGAAGTAACTTCCAATAAAACAGAAAAGTCAATAAGAGATATTCGAAAAGAAATAGGGGTTGTTTTTCAATTTCCTGAAGCTCAATTGTTTGAGGAAACCGTTGGAAAGGATATTGCTTTTGGTCCTCAAAATTTTGGTGTATCTGAAGAAGAAGCCCTAAAACGAGCAGAAGAAATTTTACCTGTGGTTGGTTTGGATGCTTCTTTTATGGATCGTTCCCCCTTTGAGTTGTCGGGTGGGCAAATGCGTCGAGTAGCGATTGCTGGTGTGTTAGTAATGGAACCTAGCGTATTGGTTTTAGATGAACCTACAGCCGGATTAGATCCCAAAGGTCAGCTTGAAATGATGTCTCTCTTTAATGGGCTTCATAAAGAAAAAAATCTAACCATTGTTTTAGTTACTCATCAAATGGAAGACGTGGCTAATTATGCAGATCATATGATTGTTTTAGATGATGGAAAAATTGTTGGAGATGGCTCACCCCGCACAGTGTTTCAAAAAGAAAAATGGCTTCGTTCTATTCAATTAGACGTTCCCAATACCGTTGAATTTGCAAAAGAATTAATAAAAGATCCTAGCTGGTCTTATGATAAACTACCCTTAACTTTGGATGAATTAACACAAATGATTATCAAAGAAATAGATCATCCTGAAGTAGAGCGTAAAGATAAGCAGGTGAGAACGGATGGATAAATTAATATTGGGGCAATATGTTCCAGGAGATTCTTATATCCACCGCTTAGATCCTCGTACAAAATTAGTTGCTTCTATGTGGTTTATTATATTAATTTTTATGGCTAGTAGTTGGTGGACCTATTTAGTTTTATTAGGGCTTGTTTTTGTGGCGGCTAAAATATCTGAGATTCCTATTAGTTATTATATTAATGGGCTTAAACCATTAGCCCTCTTAATTTTGATTACTGTTTTCTTTCAATTGATTTTTGCACAAGGGGATACTGTGCTTCTTGAGTATGGATGGCTAACGATTACATTAGAAGGAATTATTAATGCGATATTAATCATTTTGCGATTTGTAATGATTGTTATGATGTCAACCATTTTGACGCTCACGACAACCCCGCTTGAAATTGCAGATGGTATTGAATCTTTACTGAGACCTTTGAAGCGATTAAAAGTCCCCGTACAAGAAATTGCCCTTATTTTATCCATAGCCCTACGTTTTGTCCCAACTTTAATGCAGGAAACAGAGAAAATTATGAATGCCCAAAAAGCGCGTGGGGTAAGTTTTGATGAAGGAAATTTACTTGAACGTATGAAAAAAATTGTTCCTTTGTTAATTCCTCTATTTATTAGTTCGATTGACCGTGCCGATCAATTAGCCGTAGCCATGACGGCTCGTGGCTACCGCGGCGGCGATCATCGTACAAAATTGCGTCAGCTGGAATGGACGAATCAAGATTTTTATACGTTTGGACTTTTTGGAATGGTAACTGTCCTGCTACTAAGCGCTCGTTTTATCATTTAGGCACTTTAGATTATTTACCGAAGGAAAAAGGAAATAAAAGTAGGAGGAGAACACATGGAAGCAGGGGATATGGTTCGATATAAAGCGACTATTGCTTATGATGGAACAGATTTTTCGGGTTTCCAAGTACAGCCGAAGGGACGAACGGTTCAAGGCGAGCTAGAAAAAGCTTTAGCTCAAATGGACAAAGGCAAATTTATACGTATTCATCCGGCAGGCCGAACAGATGCAGGCGTCCATGCAGCGCAGTTGGTTCTTCATTTTGATTACACATCCACGATTCCGAAAGAAGGACTGTTCAAGGGATTAAATGTTCTAACGCCTAATGATATTTCGATCCTTTATTTAGAACGCGTCGCAAATGACTTTCATGCGCGTTATCAAGCAAAAAGTAAAATGTATAGTTATCGTGTGGATAATCAAGGGGTAAGAAACCCGTTCACTCGAAATTTTGCGTTGCATCATCCGTACCCTTTGAATCAAGCAAAAGCAGAAGCTGCCTTAGCGGTGCTCGTTGGCACGCATGACTTCACAAGTTTTTGCTCCATGAAGACAGACAAGGTGGATAAAGTACGGACGATTTATGAGGCGTCTTTAAAGATTGATGAGACGACGAAGGAATGGATCTTTACATTTCATGGGGATGGTTTTTTATACAATATGATTCGAATCATTGTAGGAACTGTTCTAGAAATAGCGGATGGTCGCAAAGAAGTTGAAGAGATGAAAAAAGTTCTTGAAGCGAGAGATCGAAATGTAGCAGGGCCTACAATTGGTCCTCAAGGTCTGAGATTAGAAAAAGTTCACTATTAAATTTATAAATAAAATATAAAAAATAGCAGAAAATTGATTCTGAAACCTTGACATTGAGCCTGATTCAAGGTATCATACTTGATGGTATTGTTTACCACCATGATAAGCCCCGGAACTTATCTTGAGAAAACAATAAACTTAAACGAACATTATTTATGACATTTAAAGTTATCAAATCTTTCGGAACAAAGATTTAGATAATAATTAAAAGATTCTAGATTATTTTGGAGGGAAAACAAGTGCGAACTTATATGGCTAAACCAGCTGAAGTTGAACGCAAATGGTATGTTGTTGACGCAACTGATATTTCTTTAGGACGTCTTTCAACCGTTGTTGCTTCAATTTTACGCGGAAAAAATAAACCAACTTACACTCCTCATGTGGATACAGGGGACTATGTAATTGTTGTTAATGCTGAAAAAATTAAATTAACAGGTAAAAAAGCAACAGATAAATTATATGCACGTCATTCTGGATACCCTGGTGGATTAACTCAGGTTTCTGCTGGAGATATGCGTAGAGATAAACCAGAACGTTTAATTGAAACTTCTATTAAAGGAATGCTTCCTAAGAATTCACTTGGACGTAAAATGGCTAAAAAATTACATGTTTACGCTGGTCCAGATCACAAACAAATAGCGCAACAACCAGAAGAACTTGACATTACAGACTTGATTTAATCTAAGGAGGGAAATCCACATTGGCACAAGTACAATATTTTGGAACTGGTCGTCGTAAAAACTCAACAGCTCGTGTTATTTTGACACCAGGTACAGGTAAAATTGAATTAAACGGTAAAGATATCTCAGAATACTTACCATATGACTATTTACAAACAATTATTAAACAACCACTAGTTGCTACAAGCACTGAAGGCAGCTATGACATCCGTGCAAACATTCACGGTGGAGGATATGCTGGACAAGCAGGAGCCGTTCGTCACGGAATCGCTCGAGCACTATTAACAGTAGATCCAGATTTCCGTGCACCATTAAAAGAAGAAGGTTACTTAACACGTGACTCAAGAATGAAAGAACGTTACAAACCAGGCCGTAAAAAAGCACGTAAATCTCCACAATTCTCAAAACGTTAATTGCGATAGTTGTTTCGACTTCAGTCGATTGCAAATATCGTACAAGACGAGCACAGCGAGAGTTGTTCCTTGTCTAACAATTTTAATATATATAAAGAGAATCTCTTTTGAGAGGTTCTCTTTTTTATTTCCCTTAAATTGCGAATTTATTCGCTTGAAAATACGGTATGGAACGGTGATTTCAAAAGAAATCGAGTATTATCCCTTAAAAATTACATATCCCCCCTTTCTCACTTCGGTAGAAGAGTTTTTTATTTTAACTATATATTTGTAGTATATTCTGTTTGACTGTAATCAATGGACAACTAACAATTACATTATATTTTCTTTATTTGTTTTAGCGTGTTATAAGTAAACATTTAAGCATTCTCTTTTATTGTAATAAAATATTTATATTATACATAAAAACGGATGTTTAAATAGACGGACAATAGTCAAAGCAATCGAGAGTGAAGGAATGATGTAAGTGAATTTCTGAGTACTTAAAGTTTATGATACTATAGAATAGATTCATAAGAATTGTATAATGTAGATATTTAAAATTAAATGAAGAACTAATGTGTTTTGCAATAGAGAAGTACATAGTTTTGCAACGAAAAGTACACAATGTTGCCACCCAATATTTTCCATTTAATTATTCTATTTTAGATAAAGCATTTTTCAAACGATAGCTTTCTCCTGTAAAGGTTAGTATATGCGCGTGGTGAATAAGGCGATCCACCAGCGCCGATGTGAGGCGCGGATCGATAAATACTTTATTCCAACTGCTAAACTCTAAATTTGATGTAATGATAATACTTTTTGTCTCATACCAATCACTTATCAGTTGAAAAAGTAATTCTGAACCATTTTTATTAAACGGTACATAGCCCATCTCGTCCAGAATGATCAGTTGAACACGATTAAATCGCTTCTTAAATCGTTCTAGTTGTCCATTTTTCCATGCCTTTTCTAACTCAATGACAAGATCACTAACACGCCAGAATCTTGTTTCAATACCTTCTTGGCAAGCTTTGTAACCAAGTGCACTCGCTAAGTGCGTTTTTCCGGTGCCTGGGGCACCAATACAGACAACATTCTGATTTGACTGAATAAAGTCTAATGAAGTTAACTGCTCCTTCGTCTGATTATCTTGTACGCGAATTTGATCATGCCATTCAAACATTTCCAATGTCTTATGATTTGAAAACTTTGCCTGTTTAATTAAACGCTGGATTCGTCGCTGTTCCTTTGCCTCTACTTCATGAATCAATAATTTAAGTAACCATTCTTCTTTATTTGAATCTTCAATTGAATCAATAAGACTAGGTACACGACTTAATCGTAATTCTTGGCAAACCGATTCTAGGGTATGACTCATACGCTCACCTCCTTAGAAGGAGAATGCGTCAAGGCATCATATCCTTGCCAATTCACATCACTAATACTTTCTTCATTTTCTTCAGTAACGAGCTCATAGAACCGTTCGTTTACTTCTACCATCGTGTGATTTACAAGTAACTCCAATAATCGATTAATTCTTTGATAAAGTAATCGGAAATCATCAATTCTTAAATACGCTTGAATCCTACCAGGAAGATATTTCCAATAACGAGAATAAGTTATTTTAGATAAACGTTGTTTCCAATCCTTAAGGATTGTATGCCAGTCAATCGCTCGTTTTTTATATAAATATGAACGGAAATCCTCCTGGATTAATTCTCCATTTTGAGTGACAATACGATACTTATCCCACGTGAGATAAGCATATAAGTTACCATGGCGCCATGAATTATGAATATGTATGAAAGTATTATCCAGTTTGATTTCATTTAGTTTATTGGCGCGTATCATAATTTCTTTAAATACTGGATAATCTTCATCAGGTAATGCCAGACAAACTTGTTTTTCTTCTTGCCACAAACTTTCAATTATTTGTATTTTTTCGTAATGCTTTTCTTGACGTTTCTCAATCATTTTTTCTTCTAAATCATGATTGAGAGAAGTAAAGTCTTTCATTTTTGGTGTCTCCGAGAAGAAGTTATATCTCACATAGCCGACTTTATTTTCCACACTACCTTTTTCATGTCCACTAGCAGGATTACAAACCTGTACTTCAAACCCATAATGCATCGCAAACTGTTGGAATTCATCCGTTAAGATGGGATCCTCAAATTTTGATTTTGGTTTAACAACAGCCGTTGTCATATTATCAATTCGAATTTTGCGAGGCACACAACCCATTTGGTTAAAAAGTTGTTTCATCCCCGTTAATAGACATTCTTGGTTTTCGCTTGGTAAAGCTACAGCGAATCCGGCATTACTATAGGGTGTACTCAGTACTAGCGCCTTAACGTCCTTAAATGACCCTTCATGTTCAACTTCCATCGTTCCAAAATCAAGTTGAGCCTCAGCTTGGGGATGTTCCAAGCGTTCGTAGCCAGCACTTGGCAAATCATTATGATGTGTACTTTTCCATTCCTGCACAAAATTACAAACGGTCCGATAAGATCCTAAAAAACCTAGACCTTTTAATGATTTATAATAATTTTTATTGGTTCTTCGTTTCTTTTTAGTAAGACGATAGTCTTCTTCTAACCATAAGGAAACGATATCTCCCCATCCTTCATCGTACATCATCCCTGATTTTTTCGGTATCTTTTCTTCAGGAAGGATTGCATTATCCGCATATTTTTTAGCTGTGCGCCAATTGATACCTAAGGTATCAGAAATTTCATTGATTGATTTATCGTGATTATTCCGTAGATTTTTGATAGTCTTAATGTCGGTCATTGTTAGCATCCTTTTCTACCTCCAAGTTAAGCGTCGTAACTTAAACTTTAGAGGATTATTGGGAGGCTAACAAGGCCTTTTTTTATTTCTAGGTTATGTACTTTTCCGTTGCAATCTTCTGTATTTTTATATTGCCACAAACA
>NZ_FQUF01000043.1 GCF_900129085.1 Atopostipes suicloacalis DSM 15692 | reverse complement strand
CGTCTGCTGACTTCTCTTTCCCCAGCTTTCCATTGCTGAAAAGGTTTGATGTAGAGAAAGAGACCTCCCCGGGTAAGAATAACAACCTTCCACTCATGTCACTGCTTCATTTACTGTGTGGGATTCGTGCAGTATCGGACTTTACTTTGTTTGGCAAGCTCGTCCGTCCCTGTTCAGCCTTGATATGAAGTTTCTGTTCGTCAGTGCGAGTGTTTGCCGCCGACTTCCTTCGGATTCCACCTCGCGGTGGACACCCTTGTCTTTGGCTAACAGTTCCTACTGCAAAGTCTGGAGTGGACTTTCACCACCAAGTTGTTACCCATGCCGGGCGCACCAAAAAAGGACAAAACTCGGAAGTTTTGTCCTTTTAAACATAGCTATTTATTAATTTACTTGTAGAATTTCTACGTTCATATCTCCACCGGGTGTTTCAATCATTACTTTATCCCCAGCTGTTCTTCCAATCAGTGCTTTTGCAATAGGTGATTCGTTTGAAATTTTACCTTCAAAAGGATCCGCTTCTGCAGCTCCGACGATCTTATATTTTTCTTCAAAACCATCTGGCAATTCTTTAAATAATACTGTACGACCGAGTGCAATTTCTCCCTCAGCGTAATCATTGGAACTAATAATCTCTGCATGTTGTAACATATGCTCTACTTTTTGAATACGCCCTTCAATAAAGGCTTGTTCTTCTCTTGCTGACTCATACTCTGAGTTTTCAGATAAGTCACCAAAACCACGTGCAACTTTAATCCGTTCTACAACTTCTTTACGTTTGGTGGTTTTTAATTCATTCAGTTCATTTTCTAATTTTTCTTTACCTTCAACGGTCATTGGAAATTTCTTTTCTTGCATCACACATTACTCCTAATTCTTTTAATAGTTTTTTTGTTTATATTAAACGTTTTTAAAATAATACAATGATGCCACCGTGAAGTGACATCATTATTTGCTATTTATTTGATTTTGTAGCGTTTTCTATTTTTCAATGTAAATAAGTTAACATGAAAAACAATAATTGTAAAGCGAAATATTTAATTGTCCGAAACATTTCTATTAATCAATCCCTCGTTCATGGAAAATCATGCGTATTTTTGTGACCACAAGATCAATCGCCACTTTATTGTGTCCCCCTTCAGGAATGATGATATCGGCATATTTTTTAGAAGGTTCGACAAATTGTTCATGCATTTCTCGCACAACGGATAGATACTGATGAATAATATTATCTAATGAACGTCCGCGTTCTTTCATATCTCTTTGAATCCGACGAATAATGCGCAGATCCGAAGTCGTATCGACATAAATTTTAATATCCATTAAATCACGTAACCGTTCATCTTCTAAGATCAAAATCCCCTCTACAATGATTACATCTTGAGGTTCTACGTGGATTGTTTTATCACTACGCGTATGCCGAGCATAATCATAAACGGGAACTTCAATACTTTCATTATTTTGCAATTGAGTTAATTGCTCAACCATTAAGTCCGTATCAAAAGCAAAAGGATGATCATAGTTCGTTTCTAAACGCTCTTCAAATGAGATATCGCTTTGGTCTCGATAATAAGAATCATGCTCCACCATTGCAATTGATTTTCCAGAAAAATATTCGTATATTTTATTGCAAACCGTTGTTTTTCCACTGCCTGAACCACCGGCCACTCCTATAATAATAGGTCGATGTTGTGAATTCATTATCGTTTCCTCTTTCTGCATTTTCTAAGGAAATTCACTGACTGACGAGTTTTATAAACGAAGACAGACACAGTATTTCCCGTAGGTCTATTAGGAACTAGTTTATCTTTTCTTATGAATCATTAGAAAAGCATTGAAAATTTACTTTCAATGCTTTTCTCTTTTTAGTTATTAATTATTCCCTATATGTTCTTCTTTTAATCGAAGATGTTCTTCATAATCTTCAGCATAATAGATATTTCCAGTATGAATATCTGCTAAGAAGTACATATAATCTGTTTCTGCAGGATGAACGCTGGCGTCTATCGCTCCCTCAGAAGGGCTCCCAATTGGTCCAGCACCTATTCCGCTATATTTATACGTATTATAAGGCGAATCAACTTCTAAATCTTTATAGGTTGTAGATTCTCGATGTTCACCTAAAGCATAACTCACACTTGGATCTGTCTGCAAAGGCATTCCCTCTTCTAACCGATTATAAAATACGCCAGAAATCAGCAAACGATCTTCTTCAGAAACACCTTCTTTTTCAATATAAGAAGCGAGTGTTAGGATTTCGTGGATGTTTAAGTTCATTTCAGAAATAGATTCTAAATAAGGTTGAATCACTTGGTTCATCCGTGAAATCATTTGTTCCACTGTATCTTCTAATTTGGTGTTTTCAAAAATATCATAAGTGGCTGGAAATAAATACCCTTCAAGTACATAACGAGTATCTTCAGCGGCTAAGGCATCGGTTAATAAATCAGGATATTTCTCCGCCATTTGCTCAATAAAGTCGGCATCTTGGACAAGCTCCATAAATGCATCATGTGAAAAATCCGTATTTTCCTCTATTCGTTGGGCTATCTCTTCGATATTAAATCCTTCCGGGATAGTAAGAGAAAAAGTAGGTTGATCCATGATGGGAGTCCCTCCTTCATTTAAATACTTTGCTATTTCCTTCACCGACATCGATGGTGACATTAAGTAAGTACCTGCTTGGAAATGATTATCCTCGCTAAATCGAGCATAAAAGTCAAAAATCAATGAACTATTAATCAGTTCATTCTTTTCTAAAATATTAGCAATATCTCTACGAGTAGACCCACTAGGTATTTCAACCTCAATGACTTCTTCACTCTCTGCATCTATTGGATTGAGTCCTTTATTTATATACTGATAACCCGTAAATGCAAGAACAATAATTGCAATTAAAAAAACAATACTCATTCGAATAATTATTTTACGTACTGTCCTATCTTTATGCCTCTCATTCAAATATTTTCAGTCCTTTAAATATATTAAGATACATTATACCTGAATAAGATACCATAAAAAAGGGGGACATATCAAAAAAAGGATGGAATTTCCATCCTTCATTGATTTGATTATTCTTCTTCTTCTTCCTCTTCTTCTATGAAAGCACCAAGTACTTCTTCAATCATATCCCATTCTTCTTCTGTTTCGATATCATTGAGTTGTCCTTCTAAGCCTCCATCAGATTCTGTGTAAGAAAATGCAAAGATTTCAACTTCTTCATCTTCCGTGCTTACTGGATGTACAAGAACATAACTTTTTTCGTGTTCTTCAGATTCAAAGGTTAAAAGAATTTGATATAAATCTTCATTCCCCTCTTCATCCACTAAAGTAATATATTCATGTTCTGAATCATGATTATGGTCGTGTTCATGATCGTGATCATGGTCATGTGTATGATTATCTGTCATGATGAGCCTCCTTTAATTTGTCTTTTCTATCTAGATAATTTTGTAAAATCATCATTGCAGCAATTTTATCAATGACTTTTTTTCGTTTTTTTCGTGATACATCGCCCTCTTCAATCATCATACGATTGGCTTGGGCAGTAGTTAGACGCTCATCTTCGTATTCAATAGGTAGATTAAACGTCTTCGTTACTAGTTCTCCATAATTTTGAGAGGCTTTTGCTCGATCGCCTAAAGTCCCATCCATGTTTTTAGGTAGGCCAATTACTACTTTCTTAACTTCATACTCTCGAATAATCTCTTCCAAACGAATTAGTCCAAATTCTTCATTGGCTTCATCAATTTGAATGATCTCTAACCCTTGAGCTGTCCACCCAAAAGGATCACTAACTGCTACACCTACTGTTTTAGTTCCAACATCTAACCCTAATATTCTGTTCAATTTTCATCGCTTTCCAGATAATTTTTTAATAATTCTTCTAAAATTTCATCTCGTTCAAAACGACGAATTAAATTTCTAGCATCATTATGTCGTGGTATATAAGCAGGGTCACCAGATAACAAGTATCCAACTATTTGGTTAATTGGATTATACTCTTTTTCTTCTAAAGCTTGGTAGACTTGCTGAAGCATTTTAGATACATTATTTGGTTCGTTATTTTTCCCATCAAAACGTACCGTGCGTTCATCATTACTCATTGAAAATCCCCCATCTATTCCTATTCTATTTTCTCTCACTTATCTTACCTAAAAGCAGAGTTTTCTTCAATGATTATTGAAAGTATATGAATTAATTTTAACACTTTTTTATTCTTTATACATTCATTAGCCATTCCTTTGCTGTTTTTAATGCTTCTTGAATACCAGCTGGGTTTTTACCTCCTGCTTGAGCCATTTCAGGACGACCCCCACCGCCCCCACCTATTTTAGGTGCAATCTGTTTAATTAAATCGCCCGCTTTAAGACCAGATGACAGAGCTTTATCACTCATAGCGGTTAGCATATTTACTTTACCATCTAAAGTCAGCGCCAATACTAGTACATCCGAAGAATTATTTGCTTTCCATTTATCGGCCATTTGTCGGAGTTGATCCATATCTTTTGCTTCTACTTGTTCAGCAATGATCGTAAAACCTCCAATTGTTTCTGGATCGTCAAAGAGATTACTTGCTTGTTCATTAGCTAATCTAGCATAGAGCGACTCATTTTCTCTACGCAACTCTTGCAATTCATTAAAGAGAGATTTCACGCGTTCTGTGACCCGTTCGATAGTTTGTGCTTTTGTCAATTGAGCTGTCTGAGATAAAATTTCTAACTGATCCTCCACCCATTTCATAGCACCCTCACTTGTGCGAGCCACGATTCGACGGACACCTGCTCCAATCCCAGATTCTGTCGTTATTTTAAACAAACCAATATCTGAGGTGTTTTTAACATGCGTTCCCCCACATAATTCGATTGAATAGTCATCAATAGAAACAACTCGTACGACATCTCCATATTTTTCACCAAACAAGGCCATAGCTCCCATCTCTCTTGCCTTATCAATGGTTGTCACAGTCGTTTCAACTGGATGAGCTTCCCAAATTTTCTCATTAATAATATTTTCGATTTTTTCTAATTGTTCATTGGTTACTTGTTCTAAATGTGTGAAGTCAAATCGCAGATAATCTGCTGTTACTAATGAACCGGCTTGGTTAACATGTTGACCTACAACATCTTTTAAAGCTTGATGCAATAAGTGTGTCGCTGTATGGTTTCTTTCAATAAGCATCCGACGAAGGATATTTACTTCCAATCGATATTCATCGCCTACTTTTAACGGCTCAACAGTCTCCACAAAGTGTAGGTTTTGTCCAGCAGGAGCTACTTGAGTATCTACTACTCTCCCAACTAAATTTCCATCAGAGTCACGGATAATTCCACTATCACCTACTTGTCCACCTTTTTCAGCATAAAATGGAGTCGTTTCAAAGACTAATTGAGCTTTTCTTTTCCCATCGACTTCATCCACAAAAATATCTTCACAAATAATAGCTTGTAGACGACTAGTAACTTTAAGGTCTGTGTATCCCACAAACTCACTATCAACCTCTAATTCTGAAAGAACGCCAGATTGAGCTTTCATTGATTGGTCATCTCCACGAGCTGCACGAGCACGTTCACGTTGTTTTTCCATTTCTTTTGAAAAACCTTCAATATCTGTTGTGAAGCCTCGTTCCTGTGCATACTCTTCGGTCAATTCAACTGGAAAACCAAATGTATCATAAAGTAAAAAGGCATCTTTCCCAGTAACTTGAACTTCCCCTTTATTAGTTAATTGCTCAAAAACTTCGACTAAATGTTCTAATCCTTCTGTTAATGTTTCATGGAATCGATTTTCTTCCTGTTGAATCACTTGAATAACAAAAGCTTCTTGTGTGATTACATTAGGATAAAAATCTCCCATAATTTCACCAACCACTGGAACTAATTCTGTTAAGAATGGTTTATTAATTTCTAACTTACGTCCATGCATCACAGCTCGACGAATTAAACGACGTAAAACATACCCTCTTCCTTCATTTGAAGGCAATGCTCCGTCTGCAATTGCAAAGGTAACTGCCCGAATGTGATCAGCAATCACTTTGAAACTTTGTTTAAGTTCGCCAGCCGTTTCATATTCGACGCCAGAAATTTCTTCTACTTTACGAATAAGTGGCATAAATAAATCTGTTTCAAAGTTTGTGGGTGTATCTTGTATTACAGAAACAATACGCTCCAAGCCCATCCCCGTATCAATATTTTTATTAGGTAACGGCTCATAAGTGTCATCAGGAAGATGATTAAACTGTGAGAAGACAAGGTTCCATATTTCAAGCCAGCGTTCATTCTCGCCCCCTGGATAACTCTCTGGATGGTCTGCAGGTAAATCATTATTTTCTGGTCCACGATCGTAAAATATTTCAGTTTGCGGACCAGAAGGACCTACTCCAATATCCCAGAAGTTTTCGTCTTCATCTAAAACGTGTTCTTTTGGAAGACCAATTTTTTCTTCCCAAATTTCACGCGCTTCTTCATCATCTGAATGGACAGTTACGTAAAGTTTTTCTGGATCTAGTGCTAACCATTTCTCATCCGTTAAAAATTCCCAAGCCCATTCAATCGCTTCTTCTTTAAAATAATCACCAATTGAAAAGTTACCCAACATCTCAAACATCGTATGATGGCGTGCTGTTAGCCCAACATTTTCAATATCATTGGTACGAATACTTTTTTGTGAACTTGTAATGCGTGGATTTTCTGGAATAACTGAACCGTCAAAATATTTTTTAAATGTAGCTACTCCTGAGTTAATCCATAATAAACTAGGATCATCCACTGGAACTAATGAAGCACTTTTTTCTACTTTGTGTCCTTTTTCTTCAAAAAATTCAAGAAACATTGAACGAATTTCTGAACTAGTTAATTTTTTCATCTTTTTCTCCTCAATCTCTTTGATTTAATTTTTTAAAACAAAAAACGAGTAATCTCATTGCGACAAGGACGACTCTACGCGGTACCACCTTGATTGCAATGACATTACTCGTTCATTACCTCTTTGATGTAATTTAACACATTACTTGCGGTATGATTTCTCATACGATTTTCTATTTAACTATTATTTTTTATCATAGGGAGCTTTTATTAAGGATTGTTCGCACATCTCACCATCTGTGCGTCGCTGTAAACAAAAGAATTAATAAACATGTCCTATACTTGAATACTATAATGTTTTGTGTAAAAAAAGTCAAATAAAAACCGACTAGTAAAAAAGTGAAAATTATACTAGCTGTTCACATATGTCATCTACAATGTTTAATATGGATTGTGTTCCGTCAATCATCACATCCGAATTAGGTTTAATAGTATCTAGCATTTCAATATAACCTTTTCTACCTTGTAAAATATAATTCTCCATATCTGACAGAATATCTTTCGTCGAACAATCTTGAAAGTCTCTAATCATACGGCGAGCTAAAGCAACATCTAAAGGGGTGTCAATAAACACAGCCAGATCAATCAGGTCACTCATTTTTAAATGCTTATAAGCAAAAGGAAAATCTAAGACGATGTAATTAAGTTGTTGAATACATAATGCTTCTAAATCTTTTAAAAGAGGACTTAGATCCCACAAATTATAATCAGAACCATTTTCCACCCAGCGTATAATATTCTCCGGGCCATCAAAATCGTAATCATCAAAATAAAGAGCTTTAGCATTTGGCAATTTCTGAACTAAAATTTTTGTTATAGTAGTTTTTCCACTACCGGAAACACCTGCTATAGCAATTATAAAAGGAGAACTTTTTTTATTCATAACATCCATCCTTACCTTTTCGCTGTAAACAAAGGAATTAATAAATATATTCTATACTTGAATACTATAATGCTTCAATGCTATAGTTTCAAATATTTTTTGACAAAAGGCAATATAATGCAAACGTTTAGAAGATATTTTTAATGCTTCAATCAATCGCTATAAAAATCAGAGCATTAAAAAATACACCCTTTACTTTAAAAAAGAAAGGATGTATTTTTATCATCATTATTTATGAATGACTAGCTCTGGATATAAATCAGCGATATCTTTTTGATCATTGAGCAAGTCACTATCTGGCGTTATGGACTCTGACATTTTTTTCATTTGATAAGCAAAGGCTACTAATATCATTCCAACTATTACTATACTAATATAATATGAAAGTTTCATATCTAAGCCAAAGCCGATTTTTTCGGTTAAGAGATACAAAATCACCATATATAACATAAACACTCCTGGTATAAGCGTTACAAAGTAATTTCGCTTTTTTAAGAATAAATAAGCTGAACTAACGAACAGAGCGATCACTGCTGTAGCTTGGTTAGCCCAATTGAAGTAGCGCCATAAAAGGTTAAAATCAATAAACATCAACGCCCCACTAATAATAAAAATCGGAATAGCAATAAGGAATCGTTTGTTATAGCTTTTTTGATCGATTTTAAGATAATCAGCAATCACCATTCTTAAGCTTCGGAATGCTGTGTCTCCTGAAGTAATCGGCAAAACAATGACCCCTAAAATGGCAATAGTTCCACCAACAGAGCCTAGTAATTTAAGAGAAATTTCGCTAACTGCAGCAGAAGCTGTTCCTTGAGCAATAATTTGACTCAATGTTTGTCCATCAAACAAGGCCATAGCCGCTGCTGCCCAGATCATTGCAATAACTCCTTCAGCAATCATTGCCCCATAGAAGACAAAACGTCCTTCTCCTTCTTTTTCAACAGTTCTTGATATAATCGGACTTTGCGTCGCATGAAAACCAGACATCGCTCCACAAGAAATCGTAAAAAATAACCCTGGAATAACAGATAGATTATCAGGATGCATATTTTGTAAGTTTAACTCAGGAACATTCTCTATATTTCCACTGGTAAATAAAGTAATTCCTACTCCTGCACAAGCTAGCAATAAAATAGCCCCAAATATGGGATAAATTCGCCCAATTACTTTATCAATAGGTAAGATGGTCGAGAGGAAATAATACATAAATATTAAAATGACCCATCCCCAATGACCAAGGAAGCCATTCGTTACTTCTTCTAATAGTGAAGCAGGTGACGTAACAAAAACTGTCCCTACTAACAAGAGTAAGAGAGCTGTAAAGATATTTACAACGTGTTTCATGCCTTTTCCTAAGTATTTTCCCGAAAGTTCTGGTAAATGTGCCCCGTTATTTCTTAATGAAATCATTCCAAGATAATAATCATGCACGGCCCCTGCGAAAATATTTCCAATGACAATCCAAATAAAAGCTACTGGACCATATAGTGCTCCCATAATAGGACCAAAAATCGGACCTGTTCCTGCAATATTCAATAATTGAATCAGCCAATTCTTGTTTTTTGACATTGGAACAAAGTCACTGCCATCTTCCAACACATAAGCTGGGGTCTGACGTTCCGGTTCCACTCCAAAATTTTTAATAATAACTTTTGAATAAAAATAATAACCTAAAAATAATAGTATAATCCCGCCAATAAATGAATACAAAAAATCCCTCCTATATTCTTTTCAATTACTGGACGGAAGCGCTTCCATTCATATAATTATGAGTACAATATACCAGTAAATGCAACGGTTTTCAACCCCAAATAACAACTCTTTATTCATTTATATTTTCCCTCAGTTGTAAAGTTAAGTGCACCACTTTGAACATGATAGATTATTATCTTCAGATCTTAGGGT
Organism: Atopostipes suicloacalis DSM 15692; assembly: GCF_900129085.1. GTDB lineage: Bacteria > Bacillota > Bacilli > Lactobacillales > Carnobacteriaceae_A > Atopostipes > Atopostipes suicloacalis. The sequence goes on along the minus strand of NZ_FQUF01000043.1, from coordinate 29 downwards.
TTTATGCTTTTACTCCCCCGAGGGGGAGT
>NZ_FQUF01000023.1 GCF_900129085.1 Atopostipes suicloacalis DSM 15692 | reverse complement strand
CACTCTTTCGGCAAAGGTAATAACTGCACTCTTATGATTTTTACCGATAATTGTATCACCCTCTAGATGGCCAAATTCATTTTTATAAGAAGGATAAGCCGTCTTTCGATCGTCAAGAGTTCTTTTGTCTCCTTGTTTTCCTCGAGTTTCTTGGTGGCCATTGGGTTTTCGTTTTCCTTGCATAGGTAACGTCGTTACATCAAACAGTGCACTATCTTTGAATCGTCTATAAAGTGTAGACATGGAACAGCCGAGGTCTTTTTCTCCTCGACCCATAATAACATCTGGTGTCCAACCGTCAGTCACTCGATTTTTGATGTATTCAGTCTGTTTTTTTGTAAAAGTCTTTTTCTTTGCACCACATCTTGTTTTGTTCTGTTTATAACGATCGTAGTACTCACTAACGTTTCTCCCTTCTTTCAGGAAGTTAATAACGTTATAAATCGGTTGATTTGAACGTCCAAGTTTCTTAGCGATTTTATAGGGTTTTAATCCAATTTCATAATAAGTTTCTATCCATCCGAGTTCTTTTTTGGTAAGATGTGTGTAGGCCATTTGTGGTCACTCTCCTAATTTTCTTGGTTGGAAATTTATTTTGAGTGTACCATAAATGGTTTATTTATTTTTCTAGCTTAATTTTACAATTCAAGATTCAATATGATTATGATGGATAGTACGGTAACTAAATTTACTAGGATCAGCTTTACTTTCTGTATACTCAATGGTTTCATTTTTAATATTAACTGTTGTTCGATAAATTTGTAGAACTGCTGAATCTGGACTTATATCTAATTGCTTAGCTGCTTCTTTACTAACAAGATCTGCAGAAAATTCTTCTTGTGCTAGTTTTACCACTTCGTCAAAATCTTCTTTGAAAATATCATAAAGTGATCTTTCTTTGATATCATTTATTTTGATATCATGGAATTTACTAAAGGGAATAAAACTCTCTTCATACATCATAGGAACCCCATCACTGGATCGCAATCGAATTAATTTAATAAACTTCTTTTCACTATTTAAGAAAATATCATTAAGTTTATCGTTGGCGTCAATAATAGAATGGCTAATTAATTTTGTGCTGGGCTCTTGTCCGAGTGCTTTCATCTGTTCTGTAAAACTGTACATTTCGCTTAAGTTAATTAAAGATTTATGATAATCAACGACAATGCTTCCTTTGCCGTGCTGTCGTAAAATATAACCCCTAACTTCTAGATTATCTAATGCAAGTCTCACAGTAGTTCGACTGACACTATATATTTCAGCTAGTTTTCTTTCTGAAGGTAATAATTGACCGACCTCCATTTCTTTTATCTTTTCAATTAATTTTTCACTTAGTTGAATATATAAAGATTGCTCCATCCTTATCCACCTTTAATTTTAAATTTAAATACTTATTCTTCAGCAAAGGCTGAAAGTTCAATTTTATAAAAATCCCATTTTTTGTAGCTTATGACATATTCAGCTACTGTCCCATCTTTTAAAACAGTTGTCTTTTCTTGCCTCACGGTTGGTTCGTTTTTATCCATTTCTAAATATTCTGCGATATATTGATCAGTAGGGAAGCAAATATAATCTACTTCGCGGGAAGCTTCATCGTACATATGAATATTAAAATCACTCTTAAAGCGGCTATAAATTGAATCATAATAACTAATATCTGATATATCCTCTTTTATAAATTGAGAAGGAATGTAAGAAAAATGAACAAAAAAAGGTTTGTCATCCACTTTCCGTACTCGTATAATTTTGTAATAATTCTCTGTTTGTTTCAGTTTTAATTTATCCTGTATCTCTGAATCATCTTCTTTTTGAATACTAAGAACTTCAACAGTTTCTGTTTTTCCTGCAAATACTTCTATATCTGAGAATTCAATCAATTTTCTTTTGCGAGATCGCGAGACAAATGTCCCTTTTCCTTGATATCTGACTAAATATCCATCACTAGCTAAATCCTGTATTGCTCGAATGACAGTGATGGAACTGACATTATACATTTTTACTAACTCTGATTCACTATAAAAACGATCACCGCTTTCAAATTCACCACTCTGAATTTTTTTTAGTAGATCATTTTTAATTTGTTGGTATTTTGGAATTGCCAATGTTATCACCCACCTTATGATGTATTCTCTACTTACTATAATAACTGATATCGCTTAAAATTACTAATGCAACTTAATATAGTAAGTTGCTTGACTTCTATGCTTAGTATGTTAATATATTAACTGAAAGCGCTATAGAAAGGAAAATAGATAGATGAAAAAATTTGAGGTCCAAGAAGAATTTTTATTAGAAGGACAGCCTTTTAAAATTATATCCGGAGCGATTCATTATTTTAGAATACTACCAGAAGATTGGTATCATTCATTATTTAATTTGAAAGCGCTTGGTTTTAATACAGTAGAAACGTATATACCATGGAATATTCATGAACCAAAAGAAGGTCAATTTGATTTCTCGGGTCGTTATGATATTAAAAAGTTTGTTGAAGTAGCAGAAAGTTTAGATTTATATGTGATTTTACGTCCTTCACCATATATATGTGCAGAATGGGAATTTGGAGGACTTCCGGCATGGCTTCTTACTTATAAAGAAATGCGTATTCGTTCTTCAGATCCTCATTTTATGGAAAAAGTAGAAAGTTTTTACGAAAAACTCTTTGAAATCCTGACACCTTTACAAATTGACCAAGGTGGTCCTGTTCTTATGATGCAAGTAGAAAATGAATATGGATCATATGGTGAGGATAAAGATTATTTAAAGTTCTTATATGATTTGATGATAGATTTAGGTGTTACTGTTCCTATATTCACATCCGATGGTCCTTGGAAAGCTACTCAAGAAGCAGGGACTTTATTAGAAGAAAATCTCTTAACAACGGGTAACTTTGGTTCTCGCTCAAAAGAAAATTTTGAAGATTTAAAATCTTTTCAAGAAGAACATGGAAAAAAATGGCCTTTAATGGTAATGGAATTTTGGGACGGATGGTTCAATCGCTGGGGAGAAGCAATTGTTCGACGTGACGGGAACGATTTAGCAGAAGATGTAAAAGAAGCTTTAGAGATAGGTAGTATCAATTTATATATGTTTCATGGGGGTACAAATTTCGGGTTTATGAATGGTTGTTCTGCAAGAGGGGAAATTGACCTTCATCAGATAACCTCCTATGACTATGATGCACCTTTAAATGAACAAGGAAACCCAACTGAAAAATACTATGCCTTACAAAAAATGATGAAAGAAATGTTTCCAGAAATAAAAACTAAAGAACCGTTAATAAAAGATTCAATGGAAGTTCAAAATATTCCATTGCAAGAAAAAGTTAGTCTGTTTTCAATTGTTGATGATATAGCAGATAAGAAAACATCTAGATATCCTCAAAGTATGGAAGAGTTAGGGCAAGAATATGGATACGTTTTGTATAGAACAAAAATAAAAAAAGACAGTAAAGAAGAAACATATCGAGTGATTGATGGTAGAGATCGACTTCAATTTTATGTTAATGAAGAAAAGATAGCTACTCAATATCAAACCGAAATTGGAGAAAAGATAAATGTAGCGCAAGAAAAAGAGTTGAACCAAATTGATATTTTAGTTGAGAATATGGGACGCGTAAATTATGGGCATAAATTATTAGCTGATACACAAAACAAAGGAATACGTACAGGGATTATGTCTGATTTACATTTCATGTTGGATTGGGAACAATTTAGTATAGACTTTTCAGACCCTTTATCAATTAACTACAAAGAAAAATGGATTGAAAATACCCCATCATTTTATCGTTATACTTTTGAAATTGATGAGGTAAAAGATACGTTTATAAATATGGAAAAATTCGGAAAAGGAATCGTATTGATTAATGGATTTAATATTGGTCGTTTCTGGGAAATAGGACCTACACTTTCTTTATATATTTCAAAAGCTCTTTTAAGTAAGGGTGAAAACGAAATTGTTATTTTTGAAACAGAAGGCACTTGGGCAGAAACAATCAGTTTAGAAAAAGAACCAAAATATAAAAAAATGGAGGAAAAGTAAATGGCAATTATTGGATCAAGAATAGATGGAAGATTAGTACATGGACAGGTTGCAAATCTATGGGCAACTAAACTAGATATTAGTCGTTTTATGGTCGTAGATGATGCAGTAGCAGAAAATAATATTGAAAAACAAGGACTTAAATTAGCTACTCCATCTGGTGTGAAATTAAGTGTTTTACCAATAGAAAAAGCAGCAAATAACATTTTAGCTGGGAAGTATGATTCACAACGTTTATTAATTATTGCTAGAAATCCAGAAGTATATCTAAAATTGATTGAAGCGGGTGTGCCTATTGAGGAAATTAATGTAGGAAATATGTCGCAAACAGATGAAACAAAATCTATAACTAAGTCCATTAATGTAACAGATGAAGACATAAAAGTTTTTGAAAAGTTAGTCGAAAAAAATATTCAAATTAATGCACAGATGGTACCAGGGGACCGCAGAGAAGATTTTGTAAAATTATTAAATAATAGAAAATAAGGAGGAATGAAAAATGGCTATTCAATGGTGGCAAATACTAATATTAACGCTTTATGCAGGTTATCAAATTCTTGATGAATTACAAGTGTATACAGGTTTAGCTCAGCCAGTTTTTGCTGGTTTAATTGCTGGTTTAGTTATGGGAGATGTTACAACTGGTCTAATTATTGGAGGAAGTATGCAACTGACTGTTTTAGGGGTTGGGACTTTTGGAGGAGCGTCAAGAATTGATGCAAACTCCGGTACAGTAATAGCTACAGCATTTTCTGTAGGGATTGGAATGGATCCTGAACAAGCAATTGCTGCAATCGCTGTTCCAGTTGCAGGATTAATGATTCAAATGGACATACTTGGACGATTTGCAAATACTTTCTTTGCAAACCGTATCGATACAAAAATTGAAGAAATGGATTATAAAGGAATTGAGAGAAACTTCTTAATGGGAGCACTCTCATGGGGGTTATCACGAGCAATCCCAGTATTTTTAGCGTTAAGTTTTGGTGGAGGTTTTGTTAATTCTCTTGTAAGCGTATTAAATAATCAGTTACAATGGCTTGGAGATGGGTTATCAGTAGCAGGTGCAGTTATGCCTGCAGTTGGTTTTGCAGTCTTATTAAGATATTTACCAGTAAAAAAACATATGCCATATTTAATTTTAGGATTTGTAATAACTGCATTATTAACAACAGTTTTTGGAAATATTCAATTACTTGGTGATACTGTAGGAAGTGTAGTAGAGGACTTCTCAAACGGATTCATCAGCATGCCAATGTTAGCTATTGCTTTAATTGGTTTTGCATTAGCATTTAGAGAATACAAACGTACAGTAGAGACACCAAATGTACCTACTGAAAATAGTGGGATAACATCAAATGAGGGGGAAATTGAAGATGACGAACTCTAAATATAAATTAACAAAAGAAGATTTTAAACAAATTAACAAAAGAAGTTTATTCGGTTTTCAACTTGGATGGAACTATGAACGTATGCAAGGTTCAGGATATTTATATACCATACTTCCTCAATTAAGAAAGATGTATGGGGATGACACACCAGAATTAAAAGAAATGATGAAAACACATGCCCAATTTTTCAATACTAGTAATTTCTTTAATACCGTAATAACGGGTATTGATATGGCGATTGAAGAAAAAGAAGGAATCGATGCTCAAGATACAGTAGCAGGTTTAAAAGCTGGATTAATGGGTCCTTTTGCAGCAATCGGCGACTCAATTTTTGGAGCATTATTACCAACTATTTTTGGAGCGTTAGCAGCTAATATGGCCATTAATGGAAATCCTATAGGTGCCATAATTTGGATGGTTGTCAATTTTGGCGTTATGTTTTTCCGATGGCAACAACTTGAATTTGCTTATAAAGAAGGAGTAGAACTTGTTACGACAATGCAACATCGTCTATCTGCTCTTACTGATGCAGCAACAATGTTAGGTGTGTTTATGGTAGGAGCTTTGGTTGCAACCATGGTAAATGTAGAAATTGCATGGGCACCAACCATCGCTGGTTTAACGATTGATGTACAAAATAATTTAGATATGATAATGCCACGATTAATCCCGGCATTAGTGGTAGGGGCAATATATTGGTTATTAGGAAAAGAAAAAATGACTTCAACAAAAGCTATTTTTATTGTTTTAATTGTTTCTATTGCATTGTCTGCCCTCGGAATTGTTGGTTAAATATTAAAAGATGTGAAGGAATGAAATGAATGAAGCAGTTGTTGTTAGTAAGTCACGGACGTTTTGCTGAGGAATTAAAGAAAAGTGTTGAAATGATTTTAGGTCCACAAGAAAATATATATACCGTTTCCTTATTACCGAATGAGGGAGAGAAAGAATTTACCGAAAAATTTGATGGTATCCTTCAACAATTAGAGGGAGAGGTTACTGTATTTGCTGATCTTTTAGGAGGAACACCGGCAAATATAGTTTCTAAAAAGATCATGAAAGATGCAAAAATGAAATTGTATTCGGGTATGAATATGCCAATGATTATTAGTTATATGAATGCGTTATTAGTTGGTGAAGAGCCTGATGTGTTATATGATGCTCAAAAAGGAATTGTTGATGTTAATAAACTTATAGTTGAAGCAGATTTTGATGATGAAGACGAATAAATATGCTAAATGTCATTTTTTATATAATTCATTCAGTGTATTTTCTTAGAAATTAGAGATGTGTTTTAGATTTAGAAGAACACTATTTAATAGATGCTTATCTTTTAACAAGATAAGTATCTATTTTTTTAGGTACGCTTGGTATGGATGATAAGTAAATAATAATAAATATTTATAGCTAATTACGGAAAAGAAAATATTTTGATATCAATAATTTTTGGGAAAATATTGTTTCGTTACTTTCTTAATGATTTTATATTTTTCTTCTTCAAACATATTTAATTTTATTCCCATTTCTACACTCCAATCCTTAAAAGACTAGAGTAATATATTTTTGGGACATTTTCATTTGTTAATTAATGAGACATTATCATATGTTAATGACAGCCAGATAAATTTTGTTGAAAAACAGTTGACAAGTATTTTAAATTTGAGTATAGTATTAAACAAGTTCAAAATGAATTTTTGATGAGAAAATATTAATTTAAGCAATTTAAACAATTTGAAAAGAAAAGTACATTTAGGGAGTCTTCTCAGAGAGCTTGCGTTGGTGGGAGCAGGCAAGAAAGAATAAATGGAAAATGGTCTTTGAATGGAGTAAACGAGCTTTAGTAAGTTTACTACGGGTCCACCCGTTACAGTGGCACAGTTTACAAAGTGTAAAAGGATTTTGTGTACTGTTTGAGGCATGTTTAGCAATAATCATGCAAAATAAGGTGGTAACACGATGAATTTAGATCGTCCTTAAAAAAGTTCTGTTTTAAAAGAATAGAATTTTTTTAAGGACGTTTTTTTATGGATTTAGTGTACTATTTGATTAATTTAGGTTTTACTTTAAGAGCTATTGGTATAAAAGAGTGCAGCTCGCGTGCGGAGGCGAGTGTCGGCGTTCGAGGTAGTCCCGCTCACGTGCGGAGAAGAGCGCCCGCGTTCGAGCGCATTCAAAATAGCCTCGCTCGCGTGCGGAAGAGAACGCCGGCGCGCGAGGTCACTTCGCTCACACGTGGACAGAGTTTCCCGCACGCGAGCCCCATAATATGAGCAGTTTTTTAGCAAAATTTCAAAAATATAAAATATAATCTGTAATGACGAGTAGAGTATATTTACAACAACGCAATGACAGAGAGCCTGATGAGGTGAGAGCAGGTTTGTTTGAGTAAATAGAAAATGGACTCGAAGCAGAAGATACCAAGTGGATGAAGATTCATAAGGCTATCATGGGTGCGCCCACTATAGCGCCAGAGTATTTAAGCGTACTTGTTGAGGAATTTACTGTGAAGTAAATTCAAATAAAGGTGGTAACATGAACGGAAGCGTTCGTCCTTTTAATCAGAGAAATCTGGTTATTTGGACGAGCGCTTTTTTGTTTGGAAAGGAGAATTTAGATGATTGAGTTAAAAAATATTGAGGTAACATTTGAAAGTGAAGAGACTAGTGTGCAAGCGGTGAAGGATGTTTCTTTATCGGTAGGAAAAGGAGACATTTATGGCATAGTGGGCTACAGTGGGGCAGGAAAAAGTACTTTAGTCCGCACAATTAATTTGCTGCAACGCCCAACAGCTGGCGAAGTTTTTGTGAATGGACAGAATTTATCGGTATTGTCGCCAAATAAATTAAGAAATGAGCGCAAAAAAATAGGGATGATTTTTCAGCATTTTAATCTCATGCGCCAACGAACGGTGGCAGGAAATGTGGCGTACCCTTTACGCGGAACAGATTTATCTAAAGAGGAGGTAAACGCTAAAGTGGAGGAGTTGCTTCAGTTGGTGGGATTAGCAGATAAAAAAGAAGCTTATCCTTCACAACTGTCCGGGGGTCAAAAACAACGAGTAGCGATTGCTCGAGCCTTGGCAAATGATCCGGAAGTTTTATTGTGTGATGAGGCAACGAGTTCGCTCGACCCTAAAACAACATCTTCTATCTTAGAATTGTTAAAAAATTTAAACAAAAAACTCGCTTTAACGATTGTTATCATTACGCATGAAATGGAAGTTGTTAAAGAGATTTGTAATAAGGTAGCAGTTATGGAAGATGGCGAAGTGGTGGAACAAGGAGATCTCGTTTCTGTTTTTACAGCACCTAAAGAAAGCCTAACTCAAGAATTTATTCATACAGCGACACATATTGATCAAGCCGCTGAAAAGGTTTTGAATCATCCAACATTATTGAATTTATCCAAAGATGATGTATTAGCGAGCATTACTTATGTAGGTGAAACTACTAGTTCACCTCTTGTTGCTAGTTTGTATGCTCGGTTTGGGATCACCACAAATATTTTATATGGAAATGTAGAAATTTTACAAAATACACCAATTGGAAACTTGATTGTAATTTTTTCTGGTTCGATAGAACGGCGAGAGGAAGCGATGGCTTACTTAAAAGCCAACCATGTAACGGTTAAAATAATTGAGCATCAACAAGAAGTGATTGCATTGAATGAAGAAGAGATTATTTAAGGGGGAGTCGAGATGAGCACATTTTTAGAAACTTATTTTCCAAATGTAATCGATATTCAAGGAGAAATTGTTGAAAGTATTTGGGAAGCCTTGTATATGGTTGTTGTTACAGCTTTAGTTGCTAGTGTTTTCGGGATTCTTTTGGGAATTACATTAGTGGTAACTGAAGAAGGAGGGATTTTGGAAAATCGCCGGATTTACAATTTTTTAGAACGAGCCGTGAATGTTTTTCGATCGGTTCCTTTTATTATAATGCTTGCTTTAATTGCGCCCCTTACTCGTTTAATTGTAGGGACGTCGATTGGAACAACTGCAGCGATTGTTCCTTTGGTCGTAGGGACAGTTCCATTTTACTCCAGACAAATTCAAAATGCCTTACTAGAAGTAGACGAAGGAGTAATAGAAGCGGCAGAATCCATGGGCTCTTCTCCTATAGAAATTATTTTTCGGGTGTATTTAAAAGAAGGGCTTCCTTCTATTATCCGCGTTTCTTCCGTAACGATTGTAAACCTTATCGGATTAACGACGATGGCGGGAGCGATTGGAGGCGGAGGTTTAGGAAACTTGGCGATTGCGCGAGGGTACAACCGAAACCAAACGGATGTGACTTTAGTTGCAACAGGGATTATTTTAATAATTGTTTTTGTGAGTCAATTTATTGGAAATCATTTTGTTAAAAAGACGAGTCATTAATACATAAAAAAAGGAGAAGGTAAAAATGAAACAGTTTAAAAAACGGATTTTATCGGTGGGGTTATTTCTAGTTGGAGCGGTGTTAGTTGCCTGTGGAGCAGGTGCGGAAGAAAATGAGACGGTGCGAATTGGGGTTGTTGGAGAAGATAATGAAGTTTGGGATTTTGTCATTGAGAAGTTGGAAGATGAAGGGATTTCAGCAAAATTAGTAAAATTTACGGATTATACGCAACCCAATAATGCGCTGGCTGAAGGTGAAATCGAGTTAAATTCTTTCCAACATAAATTGTTTTTAGAGTCTTTTAATGAAGATAATGGGACGGATTTAGTACCAATTGCAGATACATATATTGCTCCTCTAGGTATTTATTCCGATAAAATTACATCAGTGGATGAGATTGAAGAAAACGACACGATTGCGATTCCAAATGATGTAACCAATGGTGGTCGTGCGCTTCTTTTGCTACAAACAGCGGGATTAATTACCGTTGATCCAGATACAGGCACAACACCCACTGTCAATGACGTCACAGACAATCCACTTAACTTAGAAATCGAGGAATTAGATGCTTCACAAACGGCCCGTGCACTCCAAGACGTAAAAGCTTCAGTCATTAATTCCGGAATGGCAGTAGATTATGGTTTTGTCCCAACGGAAGATTCTGTTTTTTTAGAACCAGTGAATGATGATTCTGATCCTTATGTAAATATTATCGTCGCCAGAGCTGAAGATGCCGACAACGAAATTTATCAAAAAATCATCGATGCCTTCCAAGCAGAAGATACCATTGAAGTCCTCAAAGAAACATCGAAGGGTTCCTCTATTCCTGTCTGGAATCAGTAATTTTAATGGGTGGACATTTCGGAAAGAAGAAAGGGTTTTGAAAAATTAGAAAGGAAGAGATAAAATTGACAACATTAGCGGGAATTGACATTAAAGAGGAAGTGGCTGCGGGGGCAGCAGAGGTTGTGGCGCTACGAAGATATTTTCATCAACATCCAGAACCAAGCCTGAAAGAGTTTGAGACGATTAAACGGATTAAAGAAGAACTAGCGAAGTTAGAGATTCCTTATGAAGCGGTTGGGGAAACGGGAGTGATTGGAACGATCGAAGGGCAAAGGGGGCCGGGTAAAACGATTCTTTTGCGTGCGGATATTGACGCTTTAGAATTAGAAGATGCAAAAGAGGTCGAATATAAATCGAAATATTCTGGTTTACATCATGCTTGTGGGCATGACGGGCATACGTCGGCTTTATTAGGTGCAGCCAAGATTTTAAAAGCGCATGAAGATAAATTTGCGGGAACGATTAAATTGGCGTTCCAACAAGCAGAAGAGATTGGGGCGGGTGCTCGTCAGTTTGTAAAAGGCGGCTTTGTGGAAAATGTGGATGAAGTTTTTGGTTTGCATTTGGATTCGAGTGTACCGGTTGGTCAAATCGTTTCTGTAGCGGGTGCGACCAATGCTTCTTGTGATATTTTTAAAATCAACGTTCATGGTAAAAGTGCTCATGTTGGTCGACCGGATCAAGGAATCGATGCTTTGCTTGCGGCAGCGGCGATTACGGTTGAACTTCAAAGTATTGTGGGACGCGAAGTGAGCCCGCTGGATAACGTTGTTGTGGCGGTAGGTGTTTTGAATGCTGGAACACGCTACAATATCGTGGCGAATCATGCAGAGCTTGAAGGGACGGTGCGTACCTTTAGTCATGAAACGCGTGCTTTTGTCTTGGAAGCTGTAGAACGAATCGCACGGGATGTTGCGAAATCGCACCGCTGTACAATTGAATTTGAAAATTACGATGCAGCTGCACCCCTCATTAATGACAAAGAGCCGGCAAAACGAACGGCTAAATTAGCGGCAGAAATGGTTGGCGAAGAAAATGTGATTACAGATTTACCAAAAAGTATGGGTGCAGATGATTTTGCAGATTTCTTAGCTGCCGCTCCAGGCATTTATGCCCGTGTTGGAACACGAAATTTAGAAGATGAAGAAACTTGGTATGGCCATCATCATGAGAAATTTGATATTGATGAGCGAGGTTTAGCCTATGCAACAGAAATCCATGTACGGTATGCGTTAGACTTTTTGAGTTAAAATGATTGAAAAATGCAGCCTTTCTATTCAGATAGAAAGGCTGCATTTTTATGTTTAAAATAGAAATATTTCTTTTGGCAGGGGAAAAATGAGTGGCTTGGCAGCCAAATCAGGTTTTCGCGTCCAAGCTCCCACTGTCTTGGACGCGAATTCAAGTTTTCACGTCCAAGCCTGCGAAAATTAGTCAAAATGAATTGAATATTCACTCTTCCTTACTAAGGAAGAATTTCTTGAAGGGTTTGATCCACACGGCTTTCATAAATTCCGCCAAATTTTAATAAATGAACCATAAAAACATATAAACGATAAAAGCTTAACCGTTTTTCATAACCCGCTGCCATGGGTAAAAATTCCTGATAAGCTGTATAAAACTCTTGAGAATATCCACCAAAGCTCGTAGTAACCCCAAGATCAAATTCACGATCTCCATAAAATGGTGCTGGATCAAACAAAGCAGGCTCGCCATTTTCTAAAAACATATGATTCCCACCCCATAAATCTCCGTGCAGTAAGGAAGGCTGGCTTGCATGTTCTGTCAATTCTTCGAGAATGACTTTGCGTGCCTGTTCATAGGTATGTACTTGTTTTTGATTCCATTTATTACTCTTAACCAGAGCATCCCGCAATTTATCTAGACGTCTTTCGATAAAAAGTTCAATCCAAGAATCAGTCCAATCATTATCAAAGTTAATATCTGTACCTTGATGGGGATATTGATATCCGAAAAGCCCATTCTCACTAGTCGCTTGATGCATTTTAGCAATCATTTTTGCGAGGTCTCGGTAATTTACTCTAGGTCCTTCTTCTAAAAAACTAATTAAAAGATAAGCATCTCCATTGATTTCATCGACATGATAAACCTCAGGTACGGTAATGCCAGCCTTTTGTAAATCCTCAAGTCCTGCAGCTTCAGTGATAAAAAATTCTTTAGACGTATTGGGTTGTATGAGTAAAAAATATTTTTGTTTTGATGTATCAATTTGATACGCCTCATTTACATCCCCACCACCGACAGCTTTCACTTGTTCGATAGAAGAGATGGGTAATTGTTCAATCCATTGTTTGTCCATTCGTAACGTCCTTTCTATTCTATTCAGCGAAAAATATGTAATTCTCTAGTTGAAGCAAAACTACCATAAAGAAGGAAAGTTTTCAATTGTCACCCATCTTAAGAAAATATTGTTTATTTAAGCTTATCTATTGATAAATCTAAAAATGTTGTTATAATATACACAAGAACATATGAATAAGAATTCATATGTAAACAAGAACGGTTACGATTTACATATTTAAGGAAAATCGTAGACGAACTTGCTTTAATTAGTGATTAAATATATTAAAATAGATTTTAAAGGAGATAGAAAAATGGATAGAAGTAATGAACAGGAGAATACAAGACGCAATCAAAGTCGTGTTCAGGAACAAGAGCATAGTCATGAACACGACCACGGGAGCTGCCATGACCATGATCATGGGAAGATGCCGGTTGTTTTGTATTTTGTTGGATTGGCATTAGCTCTTATTGCGTTATTTTTTAATCAAAATGAAATAGTACAAAATGTTCTTTTTTCCTTGGCTACGATAACAGCGGGTTATCATGTTGTGGTATTAGAGGGGATTGCGGAGACGGTTGAGCATACGAAAGCTAAGAAAAGATTCACTCCGAATTCGCATTTATTGATGGGCTTAGCTGCTATTGGGGCTTCTTTCTTGGGTGATTTTATGGAAGGAGCGTTATTAATCCTTATTTTCTCAGGTGCTCATTTTCTTGAACATTATGCTGAAGGAAAAAGTAAACGAGAAATTAGTCAACTCCTTGAAATGAATCCAACCACTGCTCGCTTAATCACTGCGGATGGAAAAACAAAAACCGTTGATGTGAGCGAATTAAGGATAGGAGATCATCTTCAAGTATTAAATGGGGATCAAGTACCTATTGATGGTGTAATTTTAACAGGGACTTCTTCTATTGATGAGGCCTCGATCACTGGAGAAAGTATTCCAAAAGAAAAATCAAAAGGAGATGCTGTTTTTGGTAGTACCATTAATGGTACAGGAACGTTCACGATGGAAGTAACCAAAGAAACCAAAAATACAGTATTTTCCAAGATTTTACAATTGGTCAATCAAAACCAAGATAATCAGACAAAAGCAGCTGGGATTATTCAAAAATTTGAACCGAAATATGTAAATACTGTTTTAATCGGTGTCGCCTTATTTATGATCTTAACGCCCATTTTATTCGATTGGACATGGACAGAAGGTTTTTACCGTGGATTGGTTGTTTTAGTCGGGGCTTCACCGTGTGCTTTAGCGGCCGCTACAGTATCTACAACCCTATCTGCGACTTCGAATTTAGCGAAAAAAGGGGTTCTTTCAAAAGGGAGTGCGTTTCTTTCCGAATTAGCTAGTATTGACGCGATCGCTTTTGATAAAACCGGAACACTTACCACCGGAAAACCTGAAGTTACGAATTATGAATTCTCTGAGTCAGTCAACGAAGAAGAAATGATCGAAATTATCGTCGCCCTTGAAAAAGAGTCAAACCATCCATTAGCCGACGCCATCTTAAGAAAATTCGATGTTCAAAATACGATGAAGATTGAAGTGACCAATCAGATTGGTAAAGGATTAGAAGGAACGTATCAAGGGATAAATTATCGAATTGGAAAACCGTCATCTTTTGATAGTGTTCCAGACGAGTACCAACAATTGAATACCGAGTGGTCCAAAGAAGGGAAAACTGTTGTCTATGTTGGCGCGGATGAGGAAGTCATTGGCTTAATCGCTTTAATGGATGTGCCGAATGAACAAGCCCTCTCAACTATTCGTTATTTCAAAGAACAAGGCGTGCATACTACCTTAATTACTGGTGATTCAAAATTGACCGGTGAAGCTGTAGCTAAACAGTTAGGGATTGATGAAGTGTGTGCAAATGTCTTACCAGAAGATAAATCAAAAATCATCGATGAACAAAAGAAAAAATATGGAGTTACTGCCATGGTCGGTGATGGTGTTAATGATGCACCAGCGCTCGTGAATGCAGATGTTGGAGTTGCGATGGGAGACGGGACAGATGTAGCTGTTGAAGTTTCTGATTTAGTTTTAATGCAAAATGATCTGTCAAAACTCGTCAAAGCGCATAAAACATCTACAAAAATGACTCGAGTCATTTGGCAAAATATTATTTTTGCGCTGGCTGTTGTGGTCTTCTTGGTCACAGTCAGTTTATTGGGATTATCAGATATTACAATCAGTGTGATTGTTCATGAAGGAAGTACCTTAGTGGTCATTTTAAATGGACTTCGTTTGTTGAAAGCAGATTAAGACTATATAATAATTTTGAAGTAGGACTTTTTTGAAAGAATAAGTCCTACTTTTTTACTGAAATAAATGCATAATCTTTTATTAATTTTTTTTTTATATTACCTTATTTAAGGCAAAAACTTGCCAATTTATTTTAAAGGAAGATGATGAGAAAAAAAATGAGTAAATTACTTATCGCTTCAAGTTTGTCTTTAGTATTAGCAGCTTGTGGCAACACAGATTCAGGGGACGAAGATTTAACACCTGAAACGGATCAAACAGAAGATACAGAAACCGCAGAAGATACAGATACTGTTGAAGAAACAGAAGATACAGAAGAAAGTGAAGAAAACGAATCCGACACAGACTCAGAGGAAGCATCTGATGAGGACGTGAGTGATGACGATATGGCTTCAGCGGATGAAGAAGAATTAGAGAGCGCAGAAAACGTTTCTGACCATGAAGAATATGAAGAACTTTCTGCTCAAGATTTCTTTAATCCTGATGACTATACTTCACACTTAGTGGTAGACAACCCAGGAAAAAGAATCTTTGTTTTTGAAGACGATGGCCAACAAGCCTACAAAACAATCTACATTAAAAAAACAAACCGTCTAAAAATCATTGACCTTAAAAATGATGGCTTGTTAATGAATGAAATCATTGACTAATAACGAGTAAAGCAAAAAAATTAATGTATAAGGATAAAATCACTCAGTCTAAAAAAGATTGGGTGATTTTAATTTTTAAAAAGGAAAAGATTAGACTTGTATTTCTTTTTCAGACCTGTATATTTAAATGAGACGACTCCAATAAGAAAGGTTTGAGACTATGAAGCTTTTAAGAAAAATACTCAGTCTAATTTTGGTATTCATCTTAGGTTTTTGGATGGCTTTTTCCGGCATACTAACCGGGACAAAAGCTGGAAATGTCCTCGAAACCATTGTGGGATATTTACCGGATCGCAATACCATAGACCATATTATTGAAAGACCTATACCAGAAAAAAGACGAGAAATTGATTCCGCCTC
The DNA here is from genome assembly GCF_900129085.1 of Atopostipes suicloacalis DSM 15692. Lineage (GTDB taxonomy): Bacteria > Bacillota > Bacilli > Lactobacillales > Carnobacteriaceae_A > Atopostipes > Atopostipes suicloacalis. The sequence continues at coordinate 22,974 of NZ_FQUF01000023.1, read as the reverse complement.
AGAAGAGTCTGAAGATTTTGAAGAAACAAAACCTGTAATTTCTACTCAAAATAGTGAAGTAAATAATGAAGTTATCGAAGAAAAAATTATTGAATTAACGAATGAACTACGCCAAAAACAAGAGTTATCCACACTCCAATCAAACGATGACTTAAGAGTGGGAGCTTACGTGCGCGCTGTCGAATTAGAAGAATCCTTTTCCCACACGCGTCCAGATGGTTCTGATGCCTTTACCGTTTTTGAAACAGAAAATCTTTCCTACCCCTATAAACGAGCCGGAGAAAATTTAGCCATGGGCACATATTATTTGCCTGAAGAAGAAATGGCGAAATTTTTGTTTGAAGGTTGGGTCGAAAGTGAAGGCCACTATGAAAATATGGTTCAACAAGAATACACAGAAATTGGCGTAGGCGTTCATTATGACGGCGAATACTTGTACCTCACGCAACTATTTGGAACCCCTCTCTATTAAAAATAATCAAAACTAAAAACTTCATTCCTTTTGGGGGCAGATAGGTCCATTTGACTTTATCCGTCCCCTCTTTTTCATAAACACGAAGGATCTTCAGGAAAAAATAAGGAGAGCAGTCGTTTCGAGGAATAGTTGATATGATTTTATAATATTGCTATAATAAAGCCTGAAAAGAAAACGCTTTCTTTTCGGATTAAGGATGTTACGCTTCAAAATTATGGAAAAATTTTATACGATCAGTTATTATTTCGATTTATTGCTTAATTCATCTAGAAAAAATTAAAATAAAAACTAAGAAGCAAACATCCGAAAAAATAAGAGAGGGGGCCATTTTCGGTAATATTTTTGTACTCATTTAATTCCATTTTATTTTAGGAGGAAAATTAATGAAGTCATATTTACAAAGAATTGGTCGTTCCTTAATGCTTCCGGTTGCTGTTTTACCAGCAGCTGCTGTTTTACTAGGAATAGGTTATTGGATTGACCCTTCAGGTTGGGGTGGCGAAAGCCCCGTTGCTGCCTTTTTAATTACAGCAGGTAGCTCTTTAATTGACTTTATGCCTATTTTATTCGCAGTCGGTGTAGCCCTTGGAATGTCTAAAGACCAAAACGGGGCTTCGGCGCTGAGTGGGCTGGTTGGTTATCTCGTAGTGACCAATCTTTTAAGTCCAGATAGTGTGGCTATGCTTCAACAAATTGATGTCGAAGCAGTCGATGCAGCTTTTGGAAACATTGAAAACCAATTTATTGGTATTTTAGTCGGTGCAATCGCCGCAGCTATTTATAATCGATTTAGTAAAACGCGGCTACCACAAGCGCTTGCCTTCTTTAGTGGCCGTCGCTTACCGCCTATTCTAACAGCGGTTACTATGCTATTTTTAACTTTTATTTTAATGTTTACTTGGCCACCAATTTATAATGCATTGGTTGCCTTTGGTACAGGAATTAGTAGCTTAGGTGCGGTCGGAGCCGGCTTGTATGGCTTCTTTAACCGTTTACTCATTCCAGTCGGTTTACACCATGCACTTAACTCGGTCTTCTGGTTTGATGTGGCAGGAATTAATGATATCGGAAACTTCTGGGCAGGAACTGGAGAATTAGGTGTAACTGGAATGTACCAAGCCGGTTTCTTTCCTGTAATGATGTTTGGTTTACCTGCTGCTGCATTTGCGATGTATCAACTAGCCGATGAAGACAAAAAAGCAGAAACTGCTTCCTTAATGGTCGCTGCTGGTTTTGCTTCTTTCTTAACTGGAGTTACAGAACCATTAGAGTTTGCGTTTATGTTTATTGCACCACAATTGTACTTACTACATGCAATATTTACAGGCGTTTCTTTATTTGTCTCAGCTTTCTTCGGTTGGACAGCAGGCTTTGGTTTTAGTGCAGGATTTATTGATTATTTCTTATCCTTCAACTTGCCCTTAGCGAACCAACCAATTATGTTATTCCTACAAGGACTCGTCTTTGCTTTAATTTACTATTTCGGTTTCCGTTGGGCAATCGTTCAATTCGATATTCAAACACCCGGACGAGGAATCGAAGTGGGACCATCAATGGAAGAAGAACCTGCAACAGCAACAGCAGGAGTTGGTACAGCACCAGCTGCAGCAACTTCCCAAGATGGCTCAGAATTTACAAGACAAGCTCAAATTATTTTAGACGGTTTGGGTGGACCAGATAATGTGGACACCATCAATTATTGTGCGACTCGTTTACGTGTGGATGTCAACGACATGGACCAAGTCAACGAAGCACGCATCAAAGAAGCAAGAGTTCCAGGAACCAACATTACAAGCGATCACAATATTCAAGTGATCGTTGGAACAGAAGTTCAATTTGTAGCAGATGAAATTGAAAAGCTTCGAATGAAATAATCCATCTTTAAAAATAAAAACAGCTCCCTTTCAGAAAACAAATGAAAGGGAGCTGTTTTTTTGATTTTAAGTGAAATTTAGAATCAAAAGTATTCTATCCTAAGGATTTAACGCAAAAATAGCTCCAACTCCTTAGGGTAACGGTTCTATCCTCAGAAGTAAGCGCAAAAATAGCTCCAACTCCTTAGGGTAACGGTTCTATCCTCAGGAGTTAACGCAAAAATAGCTCCAACTCCTTAGGGTAACGGCTCTATCCTCAGGAGTAAGCGCAAAACTAGCTCCAACTCTTTAGGGTAACGGCTCTATCCTCACAAGTGAGCGCAAAACTGAACCCCACTTCTTAGGATAACCCTTTAAAAAGAATCATCTTTTATAATAAGTCATTGGTCCATTAGAATATCTAATTATTTTTTGATTCAGCACTCTAATAATCAGCTGCGAGTGATTGATCAACTGATTAAACAGCTGCTCACCTTGCAAGCCTTTCATTTGATTCTAGTATCTTCTGTTATCCTCAACCTGTAACCTCATTCGATAATTCATAAATTCTAAAACAAAATGATTGATGGATTTCATGCGTGGTTTTATTAACATGATTTCTCTCCTTTATTTAATCAATTAGAGAGAATAAATGAGCTTTGCGGAAGAAGTTAAAGAAATCTCAGTAAATCTTATAAAAAAACTTCCAAAAAAGAATTGACAAACCAAAAAACACCCTTTATACTATCTAAAGTTTGGCCAACAATAAATGAGAATTGGATGAAAGAGTATTGTTGGAAATTTTAGAGAGGGGACAAATCATGGAAAAAAGAAAGCCGATTATTGCATTAGATTTTAATAAAGCGTCTGAAGTTCATGCTTTTCTTACTTCTTTTGGCGATGAAAAATTAAATATTAAAATTGGAATGGAGCTATTTTATTCCAGCGGTCCTGATATCGTGATTGATCTTATTGATTCCAATCACGATATTTTTTTGGACTTAAAACTACACGATATTCCAAATACCGTCCAAAAAGCAATGAAAGTTCTAGCTCAATTAGGGGTAGGAATGGTCAATGTTCATGCCCAAGGTGGCAGAAAAATGATGGAAGCAGCTAGAGAAGGGTTAGAACAAGGAACCCCTCCCGGTCAAACACGACCAAGATTGATTGCTGTGACACAGTTAACCTCTTTATCTGAAGAAGCGTTTAAAAAAGAACAGAAAAGTTTTCTTTCTTTAGAAGAAAGTATTTTAGATTATGCAAAACTGGCGAATACAGCGGGATTGGATGGAGTTGTCTGCTCTCCTTTAGAAGCCAAAATCATTCATGAAGAAATTTCAGAAAAATTTTTAACGGTTACTCCAGGTATCCGCCTAGAAACAAAAATTACAGACGATCAAACACGAATAGCAACCCCAAAGCAAGCAGCTTTAGGAGGTAGTGATTACATAGTCGTCGGCAGACCAATTACTAAAGCCGAAAATCCTTTTGAAACTTACCAAAAAATTCAAAACGATTGGGAAAAAACTTTAAAAGAAGGAGTTCAATCAAATGATAATCAATAAAACACAAAAAATTGCTAAAGCTTTAATGGATATTCAAGCTATTTCTTTAAATCCAGCTAACCCTTTTACTTGGGCAAGCGGACTGAAAGCACCAATCTATTGCGACAATCGCCTTATTATGAGTTTTCCTGAAGTGAGGTCATTTATCGAAGAGGAACTGGTGGAACTTATTCAATTTCATTATCCTGAGGTTGAGGTGATTGCTGGAACGGCGACAGCGGGGATTCCGCATGCTGCGATTATTGCGGATAAAATGGATTTGCCGATGGTGTATGTTCGTTCAAATAACAAAGGGCATGGGAAGAAAAATGCGATTGAAGGACGGATTGAAGAAGGACAAAAAGTGGTCATGGTAGAAGATTTGATTAGTACTGGGAAAAGTGTAATCGAGGCGGCTGAAAAGGTTACAGCAGCTGGTGGTGAGGTACTGGGAGCGGCAGCGATTTTTAGTTACGAGCTTCAAAAAGGTCATGAGGCTTTTGAAAAGCAGACGTATGATTTACATACGTTGATTGGTTATCCGGAACTGATTGAAGTGGCGGCTGCGGACGAGGAATTATTGCCATATAAAGAGACCTTGAATGCCTGGTATAAAGATCCAGAAACATGGTCAAAAGAAGTAGAATAATTGAAGAAGGACGAGGAGATGTTTAAATGAAGACAAATGATAAACGGGCACTGGCCACCTCGATTATAGGCTCGGGTTTAGACGATATGAACGTAATGTTTCTATCTTTTTCATTGTCTAGTATTATTGCAGATTTAAATTTATCCGGTTCGGAAGCGGGTTGGATTGGGACAATTACAAACTTGGGGATGCTTCTAGGCGGTTTGCTTTTTGGGGTTTTAGCAGACCGACACAATAAATTTAATGTATTTAAGTTTACTGTCTTTATTTATAGTTTGGCAACCGGCTTAATTTATTTTGCGGATAATGTATATATCCTCTATCTTTTACGATTTATTTCCGGAATCGGGGTAGGTGGAGAGTATGGGGTAGCGATTTCTATAATGGCAGGCATTGTTCCTCTAGAAAAAATGGGGAGAATTTCTTCATTAAATGGAATTGTTGGCCAAATTGGTTCAATCTCCGCTGCTGTTTTAGCAGCTTTCATTGCGCCATCGTTAGGTTGGCGTGGTTTATTTCTCTTTGGCTTTTTACCGATTGGAATGGTTCTTTGGACACACTTCTTTATCGATGAAGAAACTATTACAGAACGAGGCGCAGAAGCGAATTCGAAAATTGAGCAAAATAAGCCAAAGATTAAAGAATTATTCGAGACTCCCGAGCTAAGTAGATTGACGCTTTCGTTAATGATGATGGCGACCGTCCAAATTGCGGGTTACTTCGGAATGATGAATTGGTTGCCGACCATGATGCAGACGCAATTAGGTATTTCCGTTAGTGATTCTTCACAATGGATGATTGCCACAATTTTAGGAATGTGTTTAGGCATGTTTGTTTTCGGTCAAATACTCGATCGCATTGGGCCACGAAAAAGTTTCGGTATTTTCCTAATAAGTTCAGCTATTTCGGTTTACTTGTTCACCCTTGCAAACACAACTTGGATGATGATTCTAGGTGGTGCCATCGTCGGTTTCTTTGTTAATAGGATGTTCACCGGCTATGCAGCGATCACCACCTTGCTCTATCCTCAGCGTATTCGCACCATTGCGAATAACACGATTTTAAATGTAGGACGAGCAGTTGGAGGCTTTTCTTCCGTCATAATTGGAATGATTCTAGAAAAGTCGGGCGTTCCAATGGTTATGTTGTTCTTGGCCAGTCTCTATGTCTTGAGCTTATTGACCATGTTAAGTATCCCCGATCTTAAAAAAGAAAACTATATGAAGGCCGTACAACCGATTGAAAATTATTCCTTGAAAAATCATTAAATACGAGTACAAATTCTTGATTATTATTTTTCTTTTAGTTATAATAATTATTAAGAAGTGGTTATTAAATATAAAAGAAAAGGGAGTTTTGCATATTATGGTTTATTCAAAGACAAAGGATATATTGAACCAAATTGTAGCTGATTTATACACAATGCGTGTAATCGTTCATCAAACTCACTGGTATATGCGGGATCATGGTTTCTTATTCTACCATCCATTACTAGATGACTTTATTGACGATATTGACGATCAGGTAGATGAAGTAGCAGAACGACTCGTAACATTAGATGGCGCACCTTATTCTACGTTACAAGCCTTTCATGAAAACACACAACTAGAAGAAACTAAGGGAACTTTTGACCACACAATCGAGGAACAATTAGCTAGATTACTTGAAAACTACAAGAAAATAGCAGATACCTTAGAAAAAGGTATTCAAATTTCAGATGAAGAAAATGACCTAGTTTCACAAGATATGTTAATAGCCATCAAGGGAGACGTGGACAAACGTATCTGGATGATTCAAGGAGACCTAGGAAAAGCTCCAGGTTTAGAACACTAAAACGCTGAACTGAATATTAATAGATGCAGAGCATTCTTTCACCATGATGGTGAAAGAGTGCTCTGCTTTTTTAGAAAGGCGTTTTATGACTCCAACTTTGTCGTAGCACTACAAACCTCCAGCCCACAAATATTCCCAATTTGTGTGCGATACAGCTTCCAGCCCGCAAATATCCCCGCTTTGTGTGTGATAAGAACCTTAGCGCGCAAATATTTGCAATTTGTGCGTGATAGAACCTCCAGCCCGCAAATATTCACGCTTTGTGTGCGATAAGAACCTGCAGCGCGCAAATATTCCCAATTTGTGTGTGATAAGAACCTCCAGCCCGCAAATATTCCCGCTTTGTGTGTGATAAGAACCTGTAGCCCGCAAATATTCCCAATTTGTGCGCAATAAGAACCTCCAGCGCGCAAATATTCCCAATTTGTGTGCGATAAGAACCTTAGCGCGCAAATATTTGCAATTTGTGCGTGATAGAACCTCCAGCGCGCAAATATTCACGCTTTGTGTGTGATAGAAGCCTCAAGCGCGCAAATATCCCCGCTTTGTGTGCGATAGAAGCCTCAAGCGCGCAAATATTCCCAATTTGTGTGCGATAAGAACCTCCAGCCCGCAAATATTCATAATTTGTGCGAACCGACAGTCACCACCCTATTTATATTTTGGCTTTGTTTGTGATAGAAACCTTCTTCACGTTTATATCCTCGCTTCGTATGCGCTGGAACTTCACATAAAAATATCTAATATAGATAAGTGATTTCTTTGACAGCTTTTTTAGAGAGAGTTAAAATAGACATGTAGTAAAGAGAAACACTACAATAAAATTTAATAGAAAGTAGGAGAGCGTATGAATAATTTATTCCCAACAAGACGTGACTTTATGGATATGAATAGACACTTTATGGGGGACTCTTTTGATCGATTCTTTGCAGACACAGGCAACTTCAATGTAGACATTAAAGAAAATGAAGATGCTTACACAGTAGAAGCAGATTTACCTGGTTTGGCAAAAGAAGATATTGAACTTGATTATAAAAACGACGTGCTCTCTATACGTGCTCAACAAGAAACAAGCACAGAAGAAAAAGACGATGAAAGTAACTACATTCGCCGAGAACGCTCAAGTCGATCCTATAACCGACAATTTTTAATTAAAGATGTTGACGAAGACAATATTACCGCTGAATTCGATAACGGCGTGTTAAAAGTTCAATTACCAAAAACAGAAACCGATGGTCAAAACACGAAAAAGATTGATATTCAATAATCAAATAAGAAGGACTAGCCATTGAGGGCTAGTCCTTTTCATCATTGTATTTAAATTTTTATAAAAGACCATGATTGTGACTCAAACTTTGAATCTTATAGATACCGCGTCACGATAATCCAAATGATGTACCGCAAGAAGTTGAAACAGTGGCTAATCCAATTAATGACGATGTATTTATGATCCCGCTAAGCTCTATAATTTTTGAAAAGCTGTTTTCGCTATCTCTGTTTCCGGCAAAGCTTTTTTTATGCGCTCAAGGCATTTTGAATGGTCATGCTTGCGCGCCACACATTGATGGCGACCAAATAATAAAATTGAATGATGCGCTTGATACCACAAGTTTTCAGGAAGTTTTTCAATCATAAGATTTTCTATTTCCTGCACAGAAGAGTCGGCAGGGACAAAATGTAATTTTTGACTCACACGCTTCACATGAGTATCTACCGCAAAAGCAGGCATATCAAAGCCATTCGTTAAGACGACATTCGCCGTCTTTCGACCAACCCCTGGAAGGGTCATTAAATCTTTTCGATTATCTGGAACAATCCCATTGAATTCTTCAACCAATACATTCGCCATATTCTTTAAGTATTTGGATTTATTATTGGATAACCCAATGCTGCGAATAATTTCTCGAAGATCATCCAATGAAGCGGCAGCCATGGCCTCAGGAGTTGGAAATTTTTCAAATAACTTTGACGATATTCTATTCACCGCCACATCAGTAGTCTGGGCACTTAAAATGACCGCACACAATAGTTGAAAATTCGAATCAAAATGTAAATCCGTTCCAGACTCTGGATAAATTCGAATAATCGCCTTAACGACTTCTTGAACTTCTTGTTTATTTAACAACAATTCCTTTGACACAATATCGACCCTTTCTACTTCTTTCAATCTATTGTAAACTGTTTATTAAGAAATATAAACCAAAGACACAAAAAAGGAGGCGCCAATGAAACGACAACCTACAAATAAAAGATTTTTCCGCACTATTTTATTTATCTTCTTTTTTCTAATCAGTGCTTGTGGAGCAGTTCATCAAAATGACAAAGAAGAATCTACACAAGGAGACGAAGATGCGATCCGAGTGGCAGCAGTCGGTGACAGCATTACGGCCGAATATTCTAGCGACACAGGTTACCCTGCCAAATTAAATGATTTACTCGGCGATGACTACCTCGTTGAAAATTTTGGAGCTTCCAATTATGCGGCCCAATCATCCAGTGATTTCCCTTATGAAACCACAGACGCTTATCAAGAAAGCTTAGAATTTAAACCAAATATTGTCTTAATCATGTTAGGTACCAACGATACAAAATCAACGAATTGGCAAAGCTCCGAAGCATTTAAAAAAGAATATACAAACTTACTTGAAAATTATTTAAACTTAAAAAGTGTTTCAAGAGTCATTCTCGCATCCCCGCCAACCGTATTTTTAGAAACGGTATTCGAAGGTTCCATTGATCCGGAAATTATTCATCCTATTCGTAACACCATCAAAGATATTGCGTCAGAACACGACTTAGAATTTGTCGATATGACCAAGCAAACCATGGACCATCCCGAATGTTTTTTTGACGGTCTGCATCCAAACGCTGAAGGTACAGAAGAAATAGCCCGCATTTTCTATCAGCAAATGAATCAATAAAACACAAAAAGCACCTTGCAGAAGGTGCTTTTTATAATTTGTGCCCTGTATTTCTATTCGCTTGATTTCTGGAGATAGCGGCGGTAAATGAGCTCATATCCCGCTAAAGCGATTAGTCCAAAAATACTCATAGCAACACCAACTTTTAAGAAGGGCGTTTGGTAAACAAACTCAATCGTATGCTCGCCTGCCGAAATAGGAACTCCAACAAAACCAATATTTACTTTTTCGGCGGGAACTTTCTGACCATCTACATAGGCCTGCCATCCTTTGGTATAAGGAATATTTGTGACAAGCATCCCCTCTTCAGAGACCTCTACAGATCCTTCAATTTGCTCATCAGTGAAAGAATCAATTTCTAATGCATGTTCTTTTTTGATCTGAGCTTCATGGGTGGCTTGTTCTTCATCAAAGGGACGAGAGACTACAGAAACATTTTCGAAAGAATAATCACCCGCATTTTGAAAGGTTACCGTCAGAGCATCTTCCGCTTCTTCAACTTCATTCAGATGAATTAAAATATTTTCTCTCTTGAAATAAGAGCTGAATGTATAGCGGTCGGATTGCAAGACTCCTTTACTCTGATTATTGTAGTCCACCTTTAGACGATAAGCTGTGGAGGTATCTTTCCCAAAAGAGGCTTTAGGTGGAGTAAACTCAATATTTTCAAAATAAATAAAGGCTTCTTGTCCAATAAGTTCTTCCGGCCGATCAAAGGTTAAAGTTATTTGACTATTGGCTTCATCAACTGTGATTTCCATTGGTTCATTCAACGAGAGATTTTCTTGTCCACGAATATGTTCCGCTTCTCTCCACTGACCTTCGTATATGTCCAGTTCGCTAAATTCTGCAGGAGTAGCTAAGTTTGCTTTACTATCGTCTTCTAAAATGACTGCATCGGTTAATAGCTGCTCACGCTGAACGGGATGAAGCTTTTGTGCCTCTGCATGAGAGAGTCCGTTTGTTTCCACATAGGCAAAGGGGGCTTCATTTTCCGTCTCAGCAACTATCATATCACTATCCACAACGGACAATTCAGGATTTATAGTGTAGTCTGAAGGTAAGTAGTCAGCGTATTTCCTCTCAGTTAAAATATATTTTACTCCTAAAGATTGGTTAACTATTCGGCGATCATCAATCCCATTTCGAAGAGGCTGGATGATTTGATAAGAACTTGCCTCAAGAAACTGTGCGAATTCCGCAACGGCACCATTTGTTAGGGAAGCGTAGGAATTTGTTCCTGGTTTGTTAATATAGGCATATTGATTTCGAACATGATTATTATGAGAAGTTACCCCGATTCGATATTGTGAGTCAGTCGGCAAATTTTGTTCGACCCCATTAAATACCTTTGAATAAGTATCATCAATTGTTCCGTAATTTTCTGTCCCAGACACTGCGTTTTTTCCAAAAGGGGCGTAAAAAATAATCGCATTTGCTGTCATATTCAATAGAACAAAAACAGTCAGGATTCGTTGAAAGCTTACTTTAGCCAATTTGTTATTTTGAGTATAGTTTACTGCTCCGTAAATGGCCCAGCCGAGTATGACAGGTGTTAAATAAAGAATATAATCATTCGTTATAAGCGTGGCGCTAATATATAAAACGGAATAGGCAATCATTAAGCGACGGATCCAAGTGACATCGGAATTCGTCAAATCTTGAATGTTTTCCATGAAATAGATGGTTGCAAGTGCCATATAAAAAGGCACAATAAATGAAAAACGATTATAAGGACCGGACATCCCATTCATAAAAGAGCCAAAAATAGGGAAGAGCAACATCACTCCAAGAGCGACTAAAGTCCAGAATAAGCCAGCTCTTTGTTTTCGGTGACGAATAAGAAAAGGAAGACTAAATATACTCACGATCGATAAGCCACCGATTGTCCAAAAAATAGTTCCTGGTGTGAGACTATTGATAACTAGTAAGCCATAATACCGCAAAGGATACACAAAAAGTGAAATGGGCGGCGAGCCAGGTGAACGAGAGGCGTTTATAAATCCATACACCAATGGAATAAATATCCCTGATGCGATCAATAATCCAATTAAATATAACCCCACAAAATAAGCAAACCACTTAAGAAAAGATTTCCAGGATTTTCCCTTCTCCAGACTAAAATAGCGAACCAATGCATAGAGTAAAACCATCCAAGTGAGCATATAAAAAAAGTAAAAATTAGAAGCCGCACTGATAGCTACCATTAACGTAAAGAAAATTCCTGACTCTTTTTTAAAGACTTTTTCTATCCCTAAACATAAAAGGGGAAAGAAAATCATGGGATGAATAAAGAAGGGGTGTCGAACAACATTATAAATAACGGGATGACTAAAAGCGTACATTAGACTACCCATTAGTGCACCACGATGCGAAAGGTTCATCTTTCGTGCGTAAAATAGAAAACTAGCCCCTACACACCAAATTCGGACAAGCATAACGACGTGAAAAGCAAACTCCTCCGAACCTTTTGGAAATAGCAAAGCTAAATAAACAAAAGGATCCCCCACGACATAATAGCCATAAGAGACTAGGGTATCAGCCCCCAAGCCAATATTCCAATCCCAGCTTTGCCACTGGCCTGTTTGAAAGAAGTTTCGCAGAATAGTTAAATATTCTCTAAAAAAAGGATAATGTTGATGAAATCCATCGTTTTGCCAGATAAAAGTTTTTCCTTGAATAAAAAATACGGAAAATATAGCAAGAGACATTCCTAGAAATAAAACAGTATATTTAAAAAACGTTTCAAAACCAACGGACTTTTTCTGTTCTTGAATCTGCATAGTTTCCCTCTTTCATAAAAAAATAAAAAATTTACTAAAGACATAATTTAAGACAACAACAATAAACTGAGTCAATAGTTTTGCGACGTTAGTATTGACGAAGATTAGATCGACGAGTACCCACATAGAAAGCATATCGGCAAGACCAGACAATAAGCGAAAACCTATAAATTTGATAAATTCATAAATGTTTTCTTGTAAATTATTTGAGGATGTTTTAAAGACAAAAAGTTTATTCGTCACATAAGCAAATAAAATAGACAAAATAATTGCAATCGCGTTAGCTATTAAGTATGGCCAAGAAAGTAGAGTGTCGAAAATAAAAAAGACGACAATATTGACCAATGTCGTCAATCCTCCAAAAAATATGTAATCAATGATTTCGCGGTAACGATAATATAAATCTAATATTTTATTTTTCATATTCTTGATCTCTTTCTGTTGAATCTTTATTTTTTTCTATAGAATTTTCTCTAACAAAATAGGCCGGACGATTTTTTGTTTCTATAAACACTCGGGCCAAATACTCTCCAATAGCTCCTAATGAAATAAGCTGGATACCCCCTAAAAATACGATGGCAGCAATTAGTGTAGGATACCCTGCAACATCTGAACCATAAACAACAGCCTTGAACAACTCGACAAATAAGAAAATAAATGAGAAAAATGAGATAATTAAGCCAACAACAGACCAAACGCGTAAAGGAACGGTACTGTATGAAGTAATGCCATCCATGGCCAATTTTAAAAGGGCACCAAATTTCCATTTTGTCTCTCCGGCTGCCCGTTCGGATTCCTCATATTCTAAAGCTTTCTTTCGAAAACCAATATAAGCATACATTCCTTTTGTATTCCGCTCATTTTCACGTAAATTTTTTAAAGCTTCAACACATTTTCGATCCAACAAACGAAAATCTCCGGCTCCTTGATGCACATCATAAGACGTTAGACTTTGTAAAATTGTATAATAAGCATTCGAAGCTAAACGTTTAAATGGATTTTTCTCTGCTTTTTCTTTACGAGCGGTGTAAACATCCTCGTATCCTTTTTCCCACCAATGAATGAGTTCTGGGATCATTTCTGGAGGATGCTGAAGATCCGCATCCATAATAATAACCGCATCCCCATCCGCATAATCAAAACCCGCTAACATCGCAATTTCTTTTCCAAAATTGCGAGAAAGTTCTACATATTGAACCTGTGAATTCTCTGTATGAAATTGCTCCAATAGAGTGATTGTATCATCTGAACTTCCATCGTCCACGAAAAGAAACTCAAAATGATACTGCTGGATGGATTGAGTGACTTGTTTTAAGGCATCCATTAGAGTAGGTAAAACTTCTTCTTCATTAAAAGTCGGAATCAGTATCGTAATCTTTTTCATTTTTAATTTCCTTTGCTAGATATCGTAATCAAATTTTCTTTTAGTAAACTATAGCCTTGTACGAATGATTTTTCAACGGTTTTACCTTTATACAAGACTTAGAATAAAATAGAATGGTTTTTGTATAAATTCGATTATAATAGTTTAATGTTCTTTAAATTTAATACATAAATAAAAATGCAATAGGGAGAAATAAAGCAGGAACAAAATTCATCACTTTAATATCTGTTAAGTTTAGCATATTCAGTCCAATAGCTAATACTAATATGGACCCAATAGCGTTCATATCATTTATCATAGAAGTTGTTAACAAAGTATTTAAACTTCCAGCAAACACCACAATCGCTGCTTTATAACCAAACACTAAAAAACTAGAAAATAAAACACCCATCCCTAAAGTGGAAGCTAATATAATACTGGTAATCCCATCCATAACAGCATTTGTGTAAAGAATGGTATGATTTCCAGCTAAACCACTTTGGATTGGCCCAATAATTGACAACGCACCGACGCACAACATTAAGCTCCCCGTAATAAAACCTTCAGAAAAAGTGGAATTTTTGTTTTTACTTGGTAATTTTTTCGCTAAAAACCCAGCAAACTGATTTATGTAACCATCTAAATTTATTATTTCCCCGATGACTACACCGATCACTACAGCTAAGATAATAAAAATAGTATTTTCACCAGACATCATTCCGGTTACTCCAATATAAATTGCACTAAGTGCCAAAGCTTTCATAATTGCTTCTTCTATTCTTTTAGGAACGCCTTTTTTAATGAATAACCCGATTGTACCGCCTAGAATAACAGCCAGCGTATCAACAATAACTCCAAAGAACATATCACTACTCCTCGATAATAAAAAATTCACTTTCATCATTATAGAGTGCTCATCTAGGATAGGCAAACGAATCAGTAAAAATTAAATTTGTATATTTTCGCTATTGTGAATGAAATTGGGTATAATTTTAATAATACATATATTTTAGGAGGAACTATGGATCAATTACCAATGTGTCCAAAATGTCAAAGTGATTTGACCTACACAGATGGCAATTTAATGATTTGCCCGATGTGTGGCCACGAATGGACACAAGCAGAACACGAGGCAGCCTTGGAAGCAGCTATTGTAAGAGATGTAAATGGGAATGAGCTATTGAATGGAGACACTGTAACAGTCATTCAAGAAATTAAATTATCTGGGGCATCAAAAATTAAACAAGGAACAAAAGCAAAAAAATTAACCATTTTAGAGCAACCTTATCAAGAACACGACATTGAATGTACAATTGATGGGCTGGGAAGAATATATTTAAAATCATTTCTTGTAAAGAAGTAATAAACTGTACAAAAAAACTTTCAACATTAAAAGATGCTGAAAGTTTTTTTATTCAATCCTCAAATAAATTTTTCTTAATGGTTTCTTTTACTTTTTTGATTTCTGAAGGATCTACTTTACCAACAGTCCCTGTTTCTAGGACTTGTTTAATGTTTTTCATTTGAACATCCCATCCTGTGAAATCTTCAGGAATCGCACTAAAACTTAACGGCAAAGTTTCTTTCAAAATAAGCTGTGTCCCTTCACTCACTTCCTCAAGCTGAAATTCAACTTTGCCTGCTGCCCATTCAAAAGCAATATAGTCATCCGTTTTATAATCTACTAAACTCATTTTTTCAAATGTATCCTCTCCCATATCAAACAAAACAAAAGCTGCATCTTTTTCTTTTGTAATAGATAATTGCGGGAACCAACTTGAGATCCCTTCTGTAGTAGCTAGATGAAAAAAGACCTCTTCTTTATTGGCTTGAATAGTTGTAGATAAGGTTTGATACGCATTTTTAGTATCTTTAGAATAATTTCGTTCCATCATTTTAACTTTCCTCTCTAATATTCTGTGAGTATAGTTTAACGCAAAATGCGAAGAAGTATAATAAAAAAGTGTTTGATCTATTTTAAATTAACTTTAGAGTGTTTATTTTCTATATTTTGACTCCTTTTCTTTCTATCGCACACAAATTATAAATATTTGCGTGCTGGAGGTACTTATCGCACACAAACTGTAAATATTTGCGCGCTGGAGGTACTTATCGCGCACAAATCCTGAATATTTGCGTGCTAAAGATACTTATCGCGCACAAATTATAAATATTTGCGTGCTGGAGGTGCTTACCGCACACAAAATGTGAATATTTGCGTGCTAAAGGTACTTATCGCGCACAAATTATAAATATTTGCGTGCTGGAGGTGCTTACCGCACACAAAATGTGAATATTTGCGTGCTAAAGGTACTTATCGCGCACAAATCCCGAAAATTTGCGTGCTGAAGGTACTTATCGCACACAAACAGTAAATATTTGCGCGCTGAATGAATTTACTTAAAAACTTTGACCAACATTCTTTTTTAAAATTTTTTATATAGAGGTTTCTATGAGTACTCTCATCCATATAGAACAAGTCATTTTCTTTTATGAGAATAAAATATATGAGATAGTTATTCTATAGAAGATACAGGGAGAAAGGGCAATAATCAGAATTTTAACAAGGAGGATTTATATGAAAATAGTACCCGCAAAAGAAGTGTATGAGTTTTGGTTTAATGAAGAAAATAAAAAATATTGGTTTGAAAAAAATGAAGATTTTGACAATGAAATTCATAAGCGTTTTTATGATACTTGGGAAGCGGCACGTCAGGGTTTATTGTACGAGTGGCGAAAAACTTATGAAGGAGCACTCGCAGAAATTATCGTTTTAGATCAATTTTCTAGAAATTTAAATCGAGGAACGATGCTTAGTTACGCGCAAGACAAAATGGCTTTAATTCTTTCGCAAAACTTAATGCAACACTATCCCGAATACAAAGATCGTCCAAAAGACGAAATTAATTTTATTTATTTGCCATGGATGCATTCTGAATCTAAAGAAATTCATAAACAAACAGAAAAATTGTATTTAGATTTAGATGATGAAGAATCTACAAAATATATGAAGCAACATAAAGAAATCATTGACCGCTTTGGCCGTTACCCTTATCGTAATGAGAAAATGGGACGTACCTCGACGGCTGAGGAACTGGATTTTATCAGAAATAATGGCTTTGATTTTACTAAATAGTAAAAAATTTTAATAGTTTTCTATGCTTCCTTTCTCCTATTTGCATAGAAAATAGAATCAATAAAAAAACTCCTAGGATTTAATTTCATTTTATAGTAAACTTAGTATTGTGAAATAATTATTTAACTTTAAAAATAATTAAAAATGAAAGGTGAGGTGAAATGGGACAAAAATTAATTGTTGGACGTTATATTCCGATAGACTCCTTTATTCATCGTTTGGATTCACGAGCCAAACTTCTAGCTACTATTTTATATTTAATTGTTTTGTTCTTTGCAAACAATTGGATGACATATCTCGTACTAACTTTATTTGTGGGGTTAGGAATCTATTTTTCGGGTATTTCTTTTTCGTATTTTTTAAGAGGGGTGCGCCACATGATTTGGTTGATCACTTTTACGGCTCTTTTACAAATCCTCTTTACCCCAGGGTCTACAATGTATTTTCAATATGGCTTTTTTTATATTTCTAGAGAAGGTATCCTAAGTGGATTATTTATTTTTTTGCGATTTGTCCTAATTATTTTTATTTCAACATTATTAACTTTATCTACAGAAGCTTTAGATTTAACAGATGCCATTGAATTTTTTCTAAAACCTTTAAAGATATTTAAATTTCCAATCCATGAAATGACTTTGATGCTGGCTTTAGCTTTGCGGTTTATACCAACAATGGTGGATGAAGCGGAAGTTATTATGAATGCACAAAGAGCTAGAGGGGTTTCTTTTAACGAAGGACCGATAATGCAAAGATTAAAAAATTTGGTTCCTTTATTGATTCCACTTTTTATTAGTTCTTATGATCGAGCTCCTCAATTAGCGACGGCTATGGAAGCGAGAGGGTATCAAGGAGGGGAAAAGCGTACGAAATATCGTGAGCTAACTTGGAAAAAAACAGATACCGCTGTTTTATTAAGTTTTTTAGTTCTTTTTAGTGCTGTTTATATGCTAAGAGTTTAAATGTTTATGAAATAAAAGTGATGAATGAAATATAAATAGTTATAGAATATGAGAAATTGAGGGATATTTAAGTGGAAGCTTTAACAAATAATTTATATGATATGATGTTTATCTTTGTGAACTTTATCACGGTATTGATTGAAATCTGGGGAGTATTAGTGATTGTGGTGGCATTAGGAAAAGAAATTTATACAACAATTTTTAAGTTTAACTTTAATTATTTATCAATCAATAAAGACAATAGTTTAAATGCGAGTCTGGCAAGCGCATTGGAAGTCCTATTAGCTGCTGAGATTTTAAAAACAATTACCATAACAGACTATACAAACCTGTTCATTATAACGGCATTAATTATTTTGCGGATTGCGATTACGCTTCTGCTCGTTTGGGGGACCTCTTCCAAAAATGGCGAACAAGAAAAAAGCACGGTATGAGGTAGTTAATAGTTTAAAGATAAAAGGTTTATTATTATATAGAAGATACAGAATAAAGATTCAAAAAGTATATGTTTATTTGTGTTATTTTTAACAAATTCGTTGTATTCAACAATTGCATTATGATATAATATAATTTGTTGTAATTTAATATACAGCGACTATTGAATAGAAAAAGGAGAAGAAAATGAGTAATAAAGATTTTTGGGCAGATTGGACTTTTCCAATTATTTCACTTGTAACTTTTGCTACATTATTAGCCGCTATGTTAATGCCAATGAACTCGATTAATATAGGGTCGTTATTATCTTATTCATCTGGTTTACTAGCTTATACAATGATGCTAACTGTAACATTTATCGGCTCGCGTCCTCGTTATCTTGAAAAAAGATTTGGGATGCCAGAGATGTATGAGATTCATGCCATAATGTCTATTGTTTTATCCATATTGGTTGGAATTCATGTCATTATTCAATGGAATGGATTTTCATCTATTTTAGATCGTTCACTTGTTTCACAAGTTGGTTGGGTAGGAGTAATTGCCCTCCTTGTTGTCATGTTTACTGGGATATTCTCCCTGTCTGGAATATTTGTGGATCAATCACAAGCGCTAAGAGATTTTAAAGATAAATTAAACCGTGAAGTAAACTTATGGTTACATCGTTTAGCCATTGTTTCTATCATCGCTGTTTATCTCCATATGTATTTTTTACCTTTCTTAAAAGATAATTTCTTATTTATGCTCTTATTAAATATTTATACAGTAGCTGTTTTAGGCTTTTACCTTTATTGGAAATTTAAAATTGTTGCGGCTCCTCAATATCGAGTCACAAAAATTTATAAAGCAACGCCTTCTTTATGGGTATTAGAATTCGAACCAGTAAAAGGAACCGTAATGACTTATACAGCCGGAGATTATTTCTTTATTCGCTTTAATCGAGAAGCTGAAATTACGGGAGAAGGTCACCCATTCTCAACATCCAGTGCAATTACTAGACAATTTAGTAATTCTATTGAATTTATGATTAAAGAAGCTGGAGATTGGACAGAATCCCTCGAAAATATTAAAGAGGGCGATATTGCAAAATTTGAAGGCCCATACGGACACTTCTTCCCAGAAGAAGTTCAAGAATCAAACGAATACGAAGTACCTTTCGTATTGCTCGGAGGAGGAATTGGTTTAACTCCAAACCTAAGTGTTTTACGTCACGAAATTGAAAAAGGATCCAAACGTGAAATTCATTTAGTCTGGGGCTTGGCGTATGAAGAAGATATGTTTATGTTAGATGAGTTAGAAGCGATGAAAGAAATAAATCCAAACTTTGATTACCATATTATCTTCTCCAATGAAGAAGTTGAAGGCTATCCATTTGGTTTTATCTCAAATGAATTTTTAGAAGAAGTTGGAGCCGATAAATATACAAATGGTCACTTCTTTGTTTGTGGACCAGGTCCAATGTTAGATGCTTCTAGAAAAATTCTTGAAAATGGGAACGTTCCTTCCGAACAAATCCATTTAGATGACTTTGGATTCTAGTATAAACCTTATACAGAAAGGATGTAAATAATGGGTAGAAAAACGCGTTTAACGATAGAAATGTTATTGGCTGGTTTATTTATTATGTTAGTTACTGTCTTTTTATTCACTAGTGATTTCACGTTCTCAGAACCAGATACGGCAACAACTGGCGAAGATGTTCCTGCAGAGATTGAAGATGGTACGTTTGTAGGAACAGGCGAAGGTTTTGCTGGACCGATTAAAGTAGAAGTCACAGTTGAAGGTGGAGAAATTGTTAAAATAATGGTCCTTGACCACAATGAAACAGAAGGAGTTTCTGATCCAGCATTTGAAGAAATTCCCGCCGAAATTATGGAAAGTAACTCAACAGATGTAGAGGTTGTCTCTGGAGCTACATACACCTCAACCGGTATAAGAGAAGCTGTTGTAAATGCATTAAGTGGTACAGGTGAAGTCGATGAAGATGAAATCGAGGATACTAACGCAGAAGATGACGAAATAGTTGCTGGCAATTATGAAGATGGCACGCATACTGCAACAGTGGATGGGGCACAAGGCCCATTAACAGTAGAAGTCACAGTTGAAGATGGAGTCATTACAAATGTTGAAGTGACTGAACATGAAGAAACAGAAGGTCTTGCCGATCCAGCACTTGAAGATGTTCCGGCTGCCATTGTAGAAAATAATTCAACGGATGTTGACACAGTATCTGGAGCAACTGTTACTTCTGAAGCAATTATTGAAGCAGTTAATACAGCACTTAACGACTCAGAAGGCGAAGATGCAGCTAACGAGCCTGTCGAATATAAAGATGGTACTTATGTGGGAACAGCGGATGGACACAATGATGAAATTACAGTAGAAGTTACTGTTGAAAATGGAGCAATAGAAAACATTGTGATTACCGATCATGCAGAAACAGAAGGTCTTGCTGATCCAGCCTTTGAAGAAATACCTGCAGATATTATGGATTCAAACTCTACTGATGTCGATACGGTATCTGGAGCAACTGTCACTTCAAAAGCAATAATAAGTGCAGTAGAAAAAGCTTTAGAAGACGCTCAATAATTTCTTAAACTAAGCATCCATGTTATCCTATAAGCTGAAGATTTCTCGAAAGGTGCTTAAAAAATGAAAAAACTTTTAAAAATGATGAAGCTAGGAGATTTTATTATCGTTACTTTGCTGATAATTTTATCTTTTCTGCCACTCGCCATTTTCACTTATCAAAATAAAGCTTCAGCAGATGACGATAACCTGCGTGTGGTCATTTCAGCAGATGGGGAAGTTGTCCATGAAATGACACTAAAGAATGACCATACACGTGAAACTTATGAATATGTGGATGAACATGGACATGAAAACACAGTCGTCCGCGAAGGGATGACGGTTTACATGGCCGATGCGAACTGCACCGATTTATTGTGTGTCCAGCAAGGCGAAATTACTCAAGTAGGAGAGACGATTGTCTGTCTACCGAATCGGGTGCTCGTCGAGATTTCAGCAGACCATTCCAATTCGGATAGTGGCATCGATGTCATCCCATAAACCACGAAGAATAAAATTCGAGTTTACGAGTCTTTTTGAAGCCGTGCACCTAGATATACGGCTTTTTGCTTACTATCTAGGAAATACTTTATTTATATTATATAGTGAAAAACTTCATTTAATGTAGGTTTTCTATTGAATAAATATAGATAAAATGGTTAGGGTGTCGAAACCCAAAATTTTAAACACTTTATCTGTTACTAATTAGAAAAAATGCTCAAAAGTTTAAATTTCAAAAATTAATTATGGGGATTCCATCCTTTTATACGGCTATCGCTCTATTTTGGTATGCCTTAACGGCATTTTTAACGTTTATACCGCCGATTTTGAAGCCGAAGCACTGTTTTGAGCGCACTAATCCCCTGAAGGGCATACGATCGACAGAATATTTCCGCCTTAAAATAGAAGGGATGCCTTCTATGCCATTTCGAAAATGACTATACTGAAGAAAGGACACTTCTTTCATTTCTTTTGCTTGTTTCGCACGTTGAACCGCTTTGGGTGTGACAATTAAAACCGTCGTTTTCTTCTGTTTCTTTTTTGAACAGATGGAACAGCAACAATTTTCTGCGCTCTTTAAATCAAAGACAGCCCGATAAGTATCGGTTTCTGGATAATAACTGGTGGACAGAGGACGCAGTCCTCCCGGACATTGCACGATTGTTTTGGAATCTTCATCTAGGATGATATCGGCATAATGGATATTCGGTTTTTTTCCTTTTAGTTGTGTAGTAATCAACTGAACATTGTTTGCTTCTGCGAGTGCTTGATTATCATCTGAGTTATAAGCACCGTCCGCGATAAGAGTAGTTGATAATTCTTGCTTGCCCATTTGTTCAATCGCTGAATAACCAAAATTCACATCACTTTGACTGTTGATATCATAATCATAATCTGTAATGAGGGAGAGATCCGTACCAACGGTTTCTACAATATTTGCAGAATATCCAATATACCCTTTCCCAGCTTTATAACGATAAGTGGCGTCTGGGTCATAAGGCGTTTGTAAACTATTTGGTCGAATCTCTTTTCCCTTTTTTACAGCGGATTCTCCTTTTTCATTTTTTGTTGTTTGGTCATCTACCGCACGACAAAGAAGCTGAAAATCTGGGTGTTCAGATAATTCATCACTATACGTATCAATTAAAGTGTACGCATCTTTTATGAGGTTATGTAATTTTTCATTGTAAGGTGTGTCATCATGGTAGATAAATTGATTCTCTTGGTCTGTATTTAGATAATGCTTAAAAGCGGTAATATCAAGCGATGGATACGACGTATCCAAGGAATGAATAAGCTTTTCGATGCATGTGTAAAGTAATTCTAATCGAGAAAGCTTTCGTGTATTTGATGCTATCATCATGCTATCCATTCTTTTTTGGGTAGGACTTAAGTCGAAGTATTCAGCGATTTCCTTAGACAGTGCCAAGATCTCTTCTTCAATCAGGTCACGACCTGTTTCTAGTTGATAAGCATAACAGTTTGCACGAAAGCGACTAAATGTTCGATCGCTTACGGGTTGTTCTTTCATACTAGTTGAATGCAAGGCATACTGAAATCGAACATCGCAATGAAGAGACTCTGTTAATTCATCATCGGTTAAACCAAGGGTTTCTTTTAAAAGTAATGAACTAAAAATATAATTTATCGGCGTATTAGGACGACCATTGTCGTCACTATACAAAACAGAAAAACGAGCTTCATTAATCGCAGGAAAAATAATTTCAGCAAATGGTTTAGCCCAGGATTTCTCAACGATTTTCTGGACGCGTTTGGATGCTTGTAAATAAGAATCATCCATTATATTCATTTGTTGCGAATTGTTTTCTTTAAACATGAATAAACCAACCTCCATCAGTATATTTATACGGTTAATTATACCAAAAATGCTGTTGGAAAAGGAATCTTAGTAAGAAAAAGTTAAATTTTATAGGGTTTTGACACCCTAACCATA
>NZ_FQUF01000042.1 GCF_900129085.1 Atopostipes suicloacalis DSM 15692 | reverse complement strand
ATTTATAAGATTCTAGATGACAAAGTACCATATGACGAAAAAAGAGCACTAGGTCTGCGGCAACAGAAACTAGTACTCAATTAAGTAAATATTTTTAAAATTTTCATGATTTAATTATACCATGAGAGATGCTTTTTTGTCTCTTTTTAGCATTTTCTTTTCAAATAAAATCCTCTATCGTTAATTTGTACAAAATAAAGAAAATTAAAGGATAAATATTTTGATAAACTAAGTGGTCTCAATTGCGAATAACATTATTCTATATTAAAGTATGCATATCAAATATAGGAAGAGGGAAGATAATGAAAAATTATTTAGCAAGAGGACTAAATGAAAAAGCTGGAAATAACTTTTCCTGGCGTTCAGTCTTTGCAGGGGTTGTTACATTTTTAGCTATGTTGATATTATTGTCGTTTATAGGAACTGCTATTGGATTCGGAACTCCAGACCTTACTACTTCTGATCCATTTTCAGGTGTAGGTACCGGGTTAGTTATTTGGGTTATTATCACCCTAATTCTATCTTTTGGAGCAGGGGGATATATCGCTGGGCTTACAGCGAATCGTGCAGGATTTATTCATGGATTTATTACGTGGGCAGTCAGTTTAATTTCGATAGTTGTACTAATGACAACTGCGGTCTCTTCTATTTTTGGAGTAGCTGGAAACATTGTAGGATCAACAGCGGGAGTTGTTGGAGACGTTACTCAAGAAGTAGGTTCAGGTGTTGCGTCATTGACTGAAGACTCATTCAATGCCATTACGGAGAATGTAGATGTTGATACAGATGAATTAGAGTCCACCACGACAGAAGTATTAGAAGATACAGACATTCCTGAATTACAACCAGATTATCTACAAAGTCAGCTAGATGCGACTGGAGAAGATATTAAAGATGCAGGGTATAATGTAGTCGTAAGTGGAAATGACGCAGGCGACGAAATAGATAAAGTCATTGCGAATATTGAAGAACGAATGGATACAATAAACGAAGGCTTAGATGAAGATGCCTTGACAGATGCTGTGGCAAATAATACAGATCTATCTGAAGAAGAAGCAAACTCAGCCGTTAATAACATTATGGATGCTTATGACGAAACGGCCCAAAACGCTTCTGAAAAATTAGATGAAGCAAAAGTTGCCGTACAAGAATTACAAGTAAAAGCAGAACAAGCAGCTGAAGAAGGAACTCAAAAAGCCGAAGAAGTTTCTGATGAAGCAGCTAAATATTCACTCTATATTTTTGCAGCTTTACTAATTGCAATGTTTGTCACAGCCTTTGCTGGACAAGCAGGAGTTAAGACTTATCAAGATGTCAATCCTGATAATACAGCTGTTAAATAAAAGTGAATCACGATAAAAAATAAAGTTACCATATAAGGAGAAGACCCTTAAAAGTTAGAGCAAAATCCTAGCTTTTAGGGTTCTTCTATTTTTAAAGGTTAAATAATTCATATTGAATGAGTTCAGAATATTCATGTGATAAAGTATAAGTGTAGAAATAAATATTGAAAGGAAGATTCGATGTCAATAGACATACCAAAAGTAATGTTGAATGATGGTCATGAAATACCAAGTATTGGTTTAGGAACAATCGATCTGATGGGGAACAAAGGCGTACTACAAATTCTAGATGCGATTCATTCAGGCTATCGACTCATTGACACATCCACCAACTATGATAATGAAGGTATTGTTGGGAAAGCAGTTCGAGAATCGAGCGTTCCAAGAGATCAACTCATTGTGAGCTCAAAACTTCCTGGAAAATATCATGACTTCGATAATGCTCTAAAAATGATCGAAGAACAATTAGCCCGTACAGGATTAGAGTACTTTGATAAATACTTGATTCACTGGCCGAACCCAGATGATGGAAAATATGTGGAAGCATGGAAAGCACTGATTCAAGCTCAAAAACTAGGCTTGGTTCGTACAATAGGTGTTTCTAATTTCCTAGGACATCATTTAGAAAAAATAATTGACGAAACAGGTGTAACGCCAGCAACGAATCAAATCGAAGTTCAACCTTATTTCCATAATAAAGAAAATGTGGAAGCAAATAAGAAATTTGGGATTGTCACTGAGGCCTGGAGTCCATTAGGTCGAGATATCAATGATGCAAAAGAACATCCAGACCTTATTGGAATCGGAGAAAAATACAACAAGTCTGCTCCTCAAGTTATAGTTCGCTGGTTACATCAACGTGATATTGTACCAATTGTTCGCTCAGGCGACCCAATCCACCAAAAAGATAATTTAGATATCTTTGATTTTGAATTAACAGATGAGGAAATGGATAAGGTTTTTGCGCTCGATAAAGGTGAAGATGGTCGAGTAGAAGACCAAAATCCAGACGAATATCACGAATACGTTTAAGATTAGTCTAAGAAAATAGAAAATTAAAACAGACAGAAATTAGTTGTGAAAACTAAACCTCTGTCTGTTTTTTTAATCTTATCTATCTTTGTTATTTTTTTGACAGAAAATCTTTTTAAAGTATCATTTAAAAATGAGACATCGCCTTTTTAACTTTATCTATTTCTTCGAGACCTTGATCAGTTATTTCATATTGGCTATCGCCTTTTTTCATGAGGAAATTTTCTCCGCGTAAATGTTCAAGTTGATCTTTTACTTCATCATCGGTAACATCTGAGACATCTTTTTTGTCAAAAAAGTTTTTGAAATCATCTAACTGAACGGCATTCTTCGAAGCTTCATTCAATATGTGGAACCTTATAAAATTATATTTAAAATCGCCATGCATTGATATCCCTCCTCTTAGCCACATCATAACAAATAAGAAAAGACATGAAAAATCAAATGATTAAATTAAAAAAGTTGAGAAGCATCACAGTGATAGGGTTCTTAATTGTTGATGCAGATTTTTAAATGAACAGAAAAACATCCTTATAGAGCAGGGAAGTTGGAGGCTAAATCTCAAAAAATGAGGTGATGCCTATGTTTGATTTGGCTGATCCAGATAAGGAGTAAGCATGTCAGTATATGAAGCATTAATGCTGATGTTCGCGTTTGCGACATTGGTTTTATGCATCATAAATATTGATAACAAAATAGACAAGAAATAACCATCTACCCTACTTTGGCGAGTAGTAGATGGTTATTTCATCTATTTAATTATAGCCACCATCTTTTTAACGGCTCTGCTTAGAGAGGTATTCCATTACCTCTCTTTTTTCATTCTCATTACAACATAATATTTTACGGAGATAAAAAATATCTTTTTTATCTATCTTCATGAATTTCATAATTTCTAAATCGAATAACTAAAGTAGTCGTGTCTCATTCATCTAGATTTAACTGTGCCTTTGTTTCATTTACTATAGCAGGATCTGAAAAGTCTAATCCTGATAAGTAAAAGACCTCATTTTCATTGCGCAAGACCACTTCATCTTTTTCATAATTTAGAAAATAGGTTTCATCTAGATGCCATAGATCATCGTCCTTGGTGACAGAATTCTTAAATAAGATCTCTTCAGCTTTATCAATCGCATCATGGCTTTTTTCATTGCGTAATCTATTATAATCTTCTTCAGTAAAGCCGCTATTTGCCAAATGAGAATTATAAGATTTTTCGATAAAAGACTGTTCAATTTCTAAACTATAATTTCCTCTAAGGCTATTCTTTCCTTTTTGTATATATCGGCTAACTAAATTTCTAGCTAAAGACTCCGTTAAGGCTTTAGAATATTCGGTTCTTAACGGCCCTTCTTTTTTAGAAAAAGAAGTATAATCATAAGATGATGGAATCAAAAAGCTAGCATTTTTTGATGAGCGTTTTTTCGTTTCTGGGTTTTCACTCGAAAAGCTATCATATGTTAATACTTTGTAATTATCTGGATCAATAACATCTTGACTTTGAGATAAGAAATTAAAGTTCGATATATTTATCCGTCCACCTATGATAAACGCAAGGATTAGGGTTACAATAAAACCTGTAACCTTGAATCCTAAACCTTTTCTTATAGGTTTTATAATAATTCGAGAGAGAGTCCCTAAACTAAACCCGATGACTACAGGAAGAAATCCTATTAATAAAGTCGTGTTTTTTAAACTAACTATTGAGTAGAGCGAATAAACAATTAAACTCAAGAAAATAATATAGGATGCAGAATATAAAGCTTTGTTTATCCACTGATTGGAATATCTGAATTCTAAATGATCGCCATTTTCAGTATTTTTTCTGTTTTTCTTTAAAAATTTCTTTAAATCAATTATATGGATGATACTTATCAAAAATGCAAAAGGAATCAGCAAGCTTGCAATTTGAGTATATCCATTTTTCATTGAATGTATATTATTAATTATGCTGCCAATATTCCACCAAGAGAGAAAGATGAGGAATGGTAAAAGAATATATTGGGCTCTTAGATATTTTTTAGCTATAAATTCTAGCGTTTTAAATTCTTCTTCTTCATCTGTATGTATAGGAACAGCCTTTGATTCTTTAGGTTTAAAATAAACATGCAAATCATAAGATTTTGTCGCGTAATCCCAGCCTACATTTTTACTTACCGTATGAAATTCCTCCAAATCAACTTTTGTTTTTCTGGTGAAAGCTGTTTCTATTTCATAAGGGGATATAGAGAAATCTAATTCTTCAGCTTCGATTCTTTTATATATAAATATCGTACCTGCAAAGATTTTGTGAATTAACCATCCATTACTTGCCATATCTTCTAAGTGTGCTTCTACGATTGGATAATTATCTATATTTAAATAATTAATTTCTATTTTGAAATTCATCATCTACGCTCCTTTTAGCATCGTTTAATAAGTGTTCTAATCTTTTAATCTCATTATTTAAAACTTCTTTGCCTATCTCCGTTAAAAGATAAGTCTTTTTATTATTGTCTTGAGAGACCATATGAATATATTTATTTTCCTCAAATCTTGAGAGTAAGGAGTATAAAGTGCCAGGACCAATTTTTACATGACCATTAGTTAGCCACTCCACATACTGCATGATTTCATATCCATGTCTTTCTTCTCTGAGACTTAATAAAATATAATACATAGGTTGAGTTAAAGGTTTTGACATAATCTTCCTCATTTCTGATATATCGACCTTAGCTATATCGTCTTTCGATACATCTAAATAAAGTATATATCGACTGCTGATATAAATCAAGAGTTGGACCTCCCAATTAGTGAGCCATTAATTGAAAAATTATTTGCTTTATCTTTTCTGGAATTTTAAAACATTGGCAGTCTTGCTCAAGGGAAAATTTCCATCAAAAAAGACGTGTTTTTAAGATTATACTCAAAAGACACGTCTTTCTATTATAAATCAATTACTTTTAATGAATCCTCTCAACATTGGTGAGTCTAAGTAAACACGAGGATGCTAATTTCTAACTAAGTTTTACAAGAAACGCTGATTATTTAAGGTTAGCCACATCAAATAAGGTAGCTCGTTTATAATTATATAATACCATTGAAATATTAAAAATACTGCCATTTGCTAAATAAACCGTGTCATTTATAAATAAACCGGGGTCATTTTCTTCGAGGCCTAAAAGATGAGCCTGTTCTTTATTAATTTTATTACTTGAAATTACTTTATCTGCAAAGCCTATCGTCAAGCCTAAATCTTCTCGTACATAATTAAAGACAGAGCTTTCAATAATTTCTTTATTTAAGTAAGGAATAATTTCTTTATTATACTTACTATATTCAATACTAAACGGCTCTCCATCTAAATAACGCAGACGAGTTAATAAATAGATGGGTGTTGATTTTTTACATTTAAATTCTTGTGCCAAACTATTATCTGCTTCTTGGATTTCTAGATTTAATAATTTTGATTCTACCTTTCTTTCTGGAAAATCTGTCACAAGCCCTTGTGTATTAGATAAAATTATAGAGTCTTTGTGAGATTCTTTAATATACATTCCACTTCCTTGTACAAGGTAAATTGATCCGATATCAACTAAATTTTGAATGGCTTTTCGGACTCGGTATCGAGTAACTCCATACTCTTCCATCAACATATCTTCGGTTGGTAACTTCATATCTTTATAATAATTACTAGAAATTTTCTCCATTAATTCTTTTGTTAATTCTTTTGTATTCATTTATCTCAATCCTTATAGATAAAATATTTTAAAAATTCTCTACGATTAATAGTATACTGTTTTTAATAAAAATTCAATTGAACATAACGAAGTTATTCGAACGAATATTGACAACGATTTCATTAAGCTATATAATCAATTCAAAGTCATTCGAATGACTTAGAAAATGGAGGAAAAAGAAATGAAGAATATAAGTAAGGTCTTTGACAATTTTCTCAACGGCATTGCAAGGGTGGCTAATACTAAACCATTAGTTGCATTAAAAGATGGTTTTGTTCTAACAATGCCACTAACATTAATCGGTTCTATCTTTTTGCTACTAGCAAATTTACCGATTGAAGGTTATAACGATTTTATGGCAAACATTTTTGGAGCTCAATGGGATGTAGGATTAAATCAAGTTTCAGGATCTACATTTGATATTTTAGCTTTAGTTACTGTGATTGGTATTGCTTATTTCTATACTCGCAATGAAGGAGAAGATGGCATTGCAAGTGCAGTTATTGCAGTCGTTGCATTTTTAGTTGTTAGTCCTTCTTCTGTCATATCTGAAGCGGGAGAAGAAATTGGAGGAGTAATCCCTAAAACATGGGTCGGAGCTCAAGGAGTCATAACAGCTATTATTATAGGTTTAATTACAGGCTTCGTTTTTACTGCTTTAGTTAAAAGAAAAATTACAATCAAAATGCCAGAAGGTGTTCCTGTGGGAGTTGCCAATGCATTTACTGCACTAGTACCAGGGTTTATTATCATTTTAGGTTCTATGATCATTTATCAAGTGCTTATTACAACAACAAATTCAACAGTTCCTGAGTTAATCTTTGAAGCTCTACAAGTTCCATTACAGAATTTAAGTGATTCTTTCTTGGGAGGATTGGTTATTACACTATTAATTTCCCTATTATTCTGGGCAGGATTACATGGTCCAAATATTGTTATGGGAGTTATGGCTCCAATATTGACAGCAAACTCTATAGCCAATAACGAATTATTAGAAGCTGGTAATTTATCAGTTGAAAAGGGTGCTCATATTATGACACCACAGGTTATTGATTTATTTGTGAAATTTGGAGGAACAGGTCTTACATTAGGATTACTTATTGCCGCTGTATTATCTGCTAAATCTGAACAGTTAAAATCTCTATCAAAACTATCATTACTTCCTGGAATCTTTAATATAAATGAACCTGTTATTTTTGGTTTACCTATTGTTTATAATCCCTACTTACTTGTACCGTTTATTCTTGCTCCAGTGGTAGGTTTAACGATTACCTATATAGCAATAGCAACAGGTTTTATGACACCATTTACAGGAGTACAAGTTCCGTGGACAACACCGCCTATTATTTCTGGATTTATCATTGGTGGTTTTAAAGGAGCTTTAACACAGCTTGTTATCTTGATTCTATCCGTTCTTATATATTTACCATTTATGAAGAAACAAGACCAAGCATTTATAGAAAACGAAAAATCAGCAGAGTTATCAGAAGATTTAGTAGAGAATGTCCATTAAATAATCGAGTGAATAGAAGAATAACTGGCAGTACCTTTTCAAAGGTTCTCTTTGGAAAGGAGCTGTTTTTATTCAAGTAATCTAAAAGATATCTTACTAGTAAATCAAATAATGTATGCGTGTACTTTATTAAAAAATATAAACTAAGAAGTTAATTTTTCTAGTTAAATAAAGGGTATAAAAAAGAATTTTAATGATAAACTACAATCTTTTGAATGACTATTTAAAGTTCTAATGGTTTATATAGAGGAGCAATCTTGCTTTTCTTTGAGTTTTTAAGATATGAATATTTATCTAAGAAAATTGGGAGGGAAATGAATGAAGCATTATTGGAAGCACATAACTGCGGGGATAGCTTTAGCTTGTTCGCTAGTTGGTGTAATTAATGTTAATGCAAATCAAAAATCTGAAGCTGAGATTGACCAATTTGTGACAGAAAAATTGGAAGAAATGTCTCTAGAGCAAAAAGTTGGGCAAATGTTACAACCGGATACTAGAAATATCACACCGGAAGAAGTAGAGAAATATCAAATTGGGTCAATTTTAAGTGGTGGGGGAGCACAACCTGAAAGTGGAAATAGTGCAAAAGATTGGGCAGACCGATTTGACAAATATCAAGAAGCAGCAATTGAGGGGTTTGGTATTCCTTTATTATATGGTGTAGATGCTGTTCATGGTCATAATGGAGTCTCAGATGCTACAATGTTTCCGCATAATATTGGGCTTGGGCAAGCAGATGATGAAGAGTTAATGCAACAAATTGCTGAAGTAACAGCTGCAGAAATGAGAGCTACTGGAACAAACTGGACCTTTACTCCAACTCTTGGATTACCAAAAAATGAACGCTGGGGTCGTACTTACGAGACTTATGGTGAAAATGCTGAGTTATCAGCAAAATTAGGAGCGTCTTATATTAAAGGATCTCAAGGGAGTTTTTCTAAAGATAGCGCAATGGCTACTGCAAAACATTTTATTGGCGAAGGAATAGCTGAAGATGGAATTAATCAAGGCGATATTCCATTTGACTATGATGGTGAGGAATTTCAAAAAATATTAAGAGATGAACTACTTGTACCATATAAAAAAGCGATTGAAAATGATGTTAAGAGTATTATGATTACTTATAATAGTTTTAACGGTACAAAAGCACATGGTAAAAAAGAATTAATATCGGATTTGCTAAAAGATGAACTTGGTTTTGAAGGTATTGTGATTACAGATTATAACGGTATCGATCAAATAGAAGGAGATCTCACTTACAAAGATAAAGTTATTCAAAGTGTAAATGCTGGGATGGATATGTTCATGGTTGATGAATATGAAGGAGACGTTCCAAAATGGAAAGCAGCATATGAAGCTATTTTAGCAGGAGTCAATAATGATGAAATTGCAGAAGATAGAATAAATGATGCGGTTACTCGAATCTTATCGGTTAAATATGAGATGGGACTTTTTGATAATGATTTTGAAAGCGCTTATGCAAATAGAGATTTATTAGATAATTTTGCAAGTGATGAGCATAAAGCAGTTGCCAGAGAAGCAGTAACAAAATCACTAACTCTCTTAAAAAATAGTGAATTAAAAAATAGTACATTAGTATCTGAGTTAAACAACATGGAAAACATTGTGGTAGGTGGAAGTTCAGCGAATGATATTGGAATGCAAAATGGTGGCTGGACAATCACTTGGCAAGGTTCAAAAGGAAATACTACTGCAGGAACAACCATCTATGATGGGATGAAAGAAGTTGCACCGGATAAGAATTTTACATTAACTACGAATGGAGCAATTGAAAAAGATAAATATGATGCTGCAATCCTTGTTATGGGGGAAGAACCTTATGCAGAATATGCTGGAGACCGACAACCTGATGAGTTAGTTTTAAGTAGTTCTGATATTGCTTTAATTAATCGTATTAAGGAAGAGGATCCAGAACTTCCTATTGTTGCTATACTAACAGTTGGTCGACCAATGACAATTGCTAATCAAATTGATAGTTTAGATGCGGTGATCATGGCTGGACTTCCTGGTTCTGAAGGAGCAGGAGTAGCCGATGTTTTGTTTGGGGATATAGATTTCAGTGGAAATCTAACTTTAACGTGGCCATGGTATGCGAGTGATATTGAAAAGAAATTTGAGAATGATTCAATAGTGATGTTTGAATATGGTCGAGGATTGAAGAAAAATGAGACAACATCTCTAGCAACAACTGATCCTAGACTAATTGATTTAGGTAAAACAGAAGGCATTATTGAAGCAGAAGACTATGCTACTAAGCATCCAGAAGTTAAAGTTGAGAATGAACAAAACATTGCTCATTTCTGGGAAAATCGTTATGTAACTTATAATGTTCAAATTCCAAAATCAGCACGTTATACATTTTTTCTAAATACTGCCGTAGATTTTGATAATACAATTCCACTTGATGTATATGTTGATGGAGTACTTTATTATTCATCAAGTAAAGAATTAGCAAATACGGGTGGTTGGGATAAATTTAAAGTGTTAGAGATGGATGACAAGATAAGTCTCCCAGAAGGAAAACACGAATTAAAGATTGTTTCCCAAGGTCGAGATTTTAATATTGATTATTTCCAATTTGTAGAATTTGATGATGACTTTACACTGCCTGATAATAGACCAATTAGTGATGGAACAGGTCCTATCATTCAAGAAGGTGCGGTAGGAGTTACAATGTCTTCTTCAGATCTTTCGCAAGATATGTCTTGGTATAAACAAGAACATGAGATTATGAATAAAAACTCTAAAAAAGAAGATCTTGCTTTACGAAGTCTAGACGATTCAGATATAACAAATATTGTTGTAAATGATAAAAAAGAATACCAAACTATTTTAGGTTTAGGTACTTCAATTGAAGAATCTACTGTCAATAATATGGTGAAGATGTCTCCTGAAAAGAGAAAAGAATTTATTCGTAATTTGATTGATCCGGTTGATGGAATGGGAAATACATTACTTAGAGTGACAATTGGAACTTCAGATTTTACAGGTCAAGATTTCTATACATATTATGATGGTACCGGTAAAGAGTTAGATGGAGAACCGGATTGGTATAATGAGACAGGTAGTGGTTTCTCTATTCAAAAGGATATTGATTACGGAATCATCGAAGTAATCCAAGAAATTCAAGAAATTGCTAAAGAATTAGGTGTTGATAAAGAATTAAGATTCTTTGCTTCATCATGGACGCCGCCAGGATGGATGAAGACAGAAACCGCTGCTAGCCAATCATATAAAAATAATGAGCTACTCTTAAAAGGAGGACGCTTAAATGATGATCATATTGCTGATTTAGCTAAGTACTACGTTCGTTATTTAGAAGAATACGAAAAACATGGAATTACAATGTATGCAATGACTATGCAAAATGAACCATTACTAGAGATTGATTATCCAAGTGCTTATATAACGGGTAGTCAAGAAGCTGTTCTTGCAAAATATATCAAGGAAGAATTGGCCAAAAGCGAGAACCTATCCGATCAAGGTAAAGCTGCTAAAGTATGGGCATTCGATCATAATTTTGATGGTGCAGATGCTTATATTAAAGATTTATTTGCAACAGAAGATGGTCGAGATAATGTAGATGGAATAGCTTTTCACCCTTATGGCGGGTCTCCAGAAACAATGGGAGATTTATACAATCAATATAATGACGAATATTCAATGCATTTAACTGAACGTTCTGTATGGGGAACAGATGGCTCAAATGATATTATTACTTGGTTTCGTAATGGTTCTGAAAGTTATAATGGTTGGGTAACAATGTTAGATAGTAATATTGCACCGCACCAGTGGGTTGGAACACCTGATCCGACAATGTTTGTTCAAGATGCAAATAATAGGGATAATTATTGGGCAACACCAGAAGTTTATCTAATAGGACAATTTAGTAAGTATATTCGTCCAGGATATGTACGTATTGATAGTACAAATGGCTCTAAAAATACAGTGACTAACGTAGCGTTTAAAGATCCGGCTACTGGCAGAATCATCTTAGTAGCAACAAATCGTAGTAATAGAGATCAAGCATTCAAAGTAACTTTAGGACAGACACAATTTAATGCTGTCTTACCAGCAGAAAACACTGCAACTTATATGTGGGACCCAATCGATCTTTCGAATGTAAAAGAGATTACGGATGATTTAACTTTAGAGGATCCTGTTCTGAGCGGTAGTGGAGAAATATTAGATAATGACTCTGATAAAGTAGAAGATCAGACATTAGAAAAAATTGATGAGACCACGACCTTAACTTATATGGTGAATGTAAAAACGCCAGGAAGTTATAAAGTTGAATTCGATGTAGCAACTGGGAAAAAAGGAGAAAATTCTTTGCCAGTCCAAATTAGTCAAGAAGATAAAATTCTTGGCATCGCCCATGCGAAACACTTTAATTTCTGGGATGATGGTAGGAAGGATTATCGCACGACTCAAACATATGTAACGTTTGAAAAACCAGGAATTCAAAGTTTTGATGTGACTTTTCCTGAAGGCAACATGAAATTTAAAGATATTCAATTTACTAAAGAAGAAGCAGTAACAACATTACCAGGAATTTTAGATACAACGAATTATTTTGATAAAAATGGTTTGGTTGTTGAAGATAAAGGTAATTTTGGTTTTTCTGATAGAGATGAATATGTTGATTATAAAGTCAATGTTCAAAAAGAAGGCGAGTACAACGTTATTTTTGATGTAGCAACAGATAATGATGGTGCTGGTCTATGGATAGATGCAATCGATGAATCTGGAAATCCTGAGTACATTGGTGAAGTTGATTTTAAAAATACAAATGGGACGGATAAATATGAACAACAAACAGAAAAATTGGGTCTAAAAGAAGGGGAATATACTCTTCGCTTCAAGTTTAAGTCAGCAGCCACTAACCTTCGACAAATTATTGTTGGTTCAGGCATAAAAATTGAACAACCTGAATTAATTGAAGGCGAACTAGATGGACAAGAACTAATTGTAAATCTAATGGAAGGTAAATTTGTTGAAACACTAGACAAGGAGAAGTGGAGCTTAGATATACCTGATGGTGTTGATTTCAAACTCGAACGTATTAATGATCAAAAAGTTAAACTTACTTTCATTAATGAAATAAATGAAGACTTTGATAACGATCTTTACTTAACGTTAAGTATTGATGCGGATCAATGGGGAGCAACGGAAGGGATGAGCTTAACCGGGGTAGTAGTAATTACTGCTGTGGATGATCCTGAAATATTAAAAAAAGACCAAAAAATCGAGAACGATGCTGAAACAATTACTATCGAAATTGAAGGCGGAACTTTTACAGATGAAGTTGAAGAATCTTTAAGCTTATCAGAAAATATTACTGATTATATATCAATTGAAGAAGTAGAAAGAATTGATTTTAATCATATTGAAGTGAAGATTAATCGAGAAAAACCACTATATGGAGATATAAGAGCAACATTTAATTTAAAAACTGCTGGATATAAAGCGGGGAATACTACTTTACAAGTTGATACATTGTTTAAAGGATCATCAGAGTTACCAACACCAATTTCGATTGAGAATGAAAAGGTAACTTTAAAAGAAGATATGTCCTATAGGAATCGAGGAAGCTTGCAAACAAGAACTGAAAAAGGAAATTATGTAGATTTCTATCTAGGAATTAAAGAAGCAGGCGAATATACACTTTCATATGATGTGAAAAACGAGGGTGGTATTAGTAATGGTCTGAAATTTAGTGGGGGTTCAGGATTAGCAACGGATAATCTTGGTAGTGTATCTTTTCCAAATATTTATGGAAATACCTTCAACTATCGAAGCAAATTTAACTTTACTCCTGGAGATCAAACACTAAGATTTGAAATGAATGTGGATGGTTTTGAGATTTCAAATATTTCAATTGAAAAAGTTAAGCCATTAACGATAGAAGATAATGCTGTCTTAACAGCAAGTGAGATTGTAGGAGGATCATCTGAAAGTAGTTGGGTCATCTCTCCAGATCTTCCAGCAGTTGAATTTACAGTAGCTGATACGTATGTTGACTATAATGTAGATATCAAAAAAGCGGGAACTTATGAATTCCAGGTCAGTGCAGCAACTGCGGAGAGTGGAGCAAAAGCCGTCTTGCAATCTATATTAAATAATAATACATCAGATTTAGGAACAGTTCCAATTGTTAATGGAGGAAGTTGGGAAAAATATCAAGACAGTGAAGTTATACAGATTGATTTAGGAGCTGGAGTACAGACTCTAAGAATTTACTTTAAGGATCATGGATTTAATTTGAAGTCAGCTTCGTTGAATTTGATTAATTCTACTGTAGATAAATCGGACTTAGAAAAAGCTGTTGCTTCAGCTAAAAAGCGGATATCTTCGGATTATACAGAATCAAGCTGGGCAGAATTTATAAGTGCACTAACAGCTTCTGAAAAAGTTTTGGAAAATGAGAATGCTACACAAGAAGAAGTCAAATTAGCTTTAGAAAAATTAGATTTGGCAGAAATTGCATTAGAAAAAGTAGAAGAACCAAAAGAAGTGGATAAGAGTGATCTAAAGCAAGCGATTGAATCGGCAAAGACTCGGGTTGAAGAAGACTACACGCCAGAAAGTTGGTCAGTATTTGAAGAAGCTCTAGCTACAGCAGATTCGGTATTAACGGATGAAGCTACTCTCCAAGAAGATGTCCAAAAAGCATTAGAAAATTTAGTTAATGCTGAAATTGGTTTAGAAAGAATAGAAGAACCAGAAGAAGTGGACAAGAGTGACTTAAAGCAAGCGATTGACTCTGCAAAAGCTCGGGTTGAAGAAGACTACACG
>NZ_FQUF01000027.1 GCF_900129085.1 Atopostipes suicloacalis DSM 15692 | reverse complement strand
GTCTGCTGACTTCTCTTTCCCCAGCTTTCCATTGCTGAAAAGGTTTGATGTAGAGAAAGAGACCTCCCCGGGTAAGAATAACAACCTTCCACTCATGTCACTGCTTCATTTACTGTGTGGGATTCGTGCAGTATCGGACTTTACTTTGTTTGGCAAGCTCGTCCGTCCCTGTTCAGCCTTGATATGAAGTTTCTGTTCGTCAGTGCGAGTGTTTGCCGCCGACTTCCTTCGGATTCCACCTCGCGGTGGACACCCTTGTCTTTGGCTAACAGTTCCTACTGCAAAGTCTGGAGTGGACTTTCACCACCAAGTTGTTACCCATGCCGGGCGCACCAAAAAAAGCGATGCAAAGTACATGCACCGCTTCATTAGCTGGGCTGCTAGGATTCGAACCTAGGGTACACGGGATCAAAACCCGATGCCTTACCGCTTGGCTACAGCCCAATAAAAATATAAGTGGAGGGAGAAGGATTTGAACCTTCGAACTCGAAAGAGGACGGATTTACAGTCCGTTGCGTTTGGCCGCTTCGCTATCCCTCCAAAATTTGATGACCCCTACGGGATTCGAACCCGTGATACCGCCGTGAAAGGGCGATGTCTTAACCACTTGACCAAGGGGCCATTTTTTCACGCAAGATATATTCTACAGTAGTCTATCAAAATTGTCAAACTTATTTTCGATTTTTCTTATTTTTTGAAATCTTCTAAATGATGCAGACTATTTAATCTCGCGTGAATAATTCTTTATCAAAGTCCTTTTAATAAATCGGATTGTGTTTTATACAAGTTGTAATAATTTCCTCCTTGACGCATAAGTTCATCATGACTACCTTCTTCTAAAATCTTTCGATCTCCTATATAGAAAATTCGATCACTATTTCGAATAGTAGCTAAGCGGTGAGCTACGACAAAGGCTGTACGCCCTTCTAGTAGTCGATCAAGTCCTTCTTGGAGCAATATTTCTGTTTGCGTATCAATACTCGAGGTTGCTTCATCTAAAATAAGAACTTTAGGATCTGACAAAAGCGTCCGTGCAAAAGAAATTAACTGTCTTTGCCCTGCTGAAAGAGTACTTCCTCTTTCTTGGACACGCGTTTCATACCCTCTTGGTAAATCTTTAATAAAATCGTGGGCACGAACAATACTTGCTGCTTCAATGACTTCTTCTTCAGTTGCTTCTAAATTTCCATAACGGATATTGTCCATAATGGTTCCTGTGAATATAAAGGTATCTTGGAGCATGACCCCAATTTGGTTACGTAAAGATTTAATCGTAACATCTTGAATATTGATACCATCAACTAGTATCGCCCCTTTTCGTATATCATAAAAGCGACTAATCAGGTTTGTAATGGTTGATTTCCCAGCACCCGTTGGCCCAACCAAGGCAATGGTTTCACCAGGTTTTACGTGAAAAGATAAATCTTCAAAAATTGTTTGGCCTTCTTCATAACCAAATTCTACATTTTGAAAGATAACCTCTCCTTTTACAGGCGGCATTTCGAAGGCATCTTCCTTATCTGTAATCTCAGGTGATACATCCATCATTTCAAATACACGTTCTAAATAGACGGTTCCTGAAACTAAAGAGTTGTAAAAATTCCCAATATTTATAATTGGATCCCAGAAGTTATTGACATAACCGATAAAGGCAATCAAAACCCCTGTGGATACGTCGACTCCTATCTTTCGAACACCCACAAAATAAATAAATGACACCGTCAAAATTGCAATATTTTGAACAATAGGACTTAGTAAGAATTGAATTTTTACGGCATCCATCCAAGCGTCTTTTTGCTGGTTACTGACGTCTGAAAAAACTTCTCGGTTAAATCTTTCTCTGGTAAAGGATTGTGTCGTTTTTATTCCTGTGATACTTTCATGAATATAAGCATTCAAGTTCGCTTGTTTGTGACTTAATTTATCATACGCCACGCGTTGTTTATTTTTTATGATCATGGTGACGACAAAAAGTACCGGCAATAAAATCATACTATATAAGGTTAAACGGACATCAATAATTAGCATAATGGTTAAAGTTACTAAAATACTAAAAACATCCGAAACCACATTAATAAAACCAGAGGATAAAATATTACTCAAATTATTAATATAATCAACTACTCGGGTTAAAACCTTCCCATGAGGTCGTGTTTTGAAAAATGAGAAAGAGAGTTTTTGCATGTGCCTAAATAAATCAGAACGCATATCTCGCAAAACATTTTGACCCAATAGAGAAATATTATATTGTCGATAGCGAATGGTCCAGCCATTTAACAAGGTAACAATAGTGTATCCAATGATGATAACGACTAATAGCGTTATATTATTATCTGGAATTACAACGTCAATGACGATACTTGTTAAATATGGACCTATAATCATTAAGATGTTTGCGAACAGGACGACAAATAGCAGAGAAAATACAGATTTTTTATAGGATGCTAAATAACTCGCTATTCGTTTGTAGTTTTGAAAATTATTAGTTTTTTTCTGTGTTTCTTCTACATTGTTTGCTTGAGCCATTTTTTCACTCCTTAATCTGCTTGGCCTAATTGGTCTTCATAAATTCTAAAATAGGCGCCTTTTTTAGCTAATAAGTCATCGTGTTGTCCTCGTTCGATAATTTTACCTTTGGATAAAACAAAAATTTGATCTGCATTCTTTACTGAAGACAATCGGTTAGCGATAATGAAAGACGTTCTCTGTCTACTAATTTTTTCCATTCCTTTTTGGATTCTTGCTTCTGTTTCCATATCTAAAGCGGAAGTAGTATCATCTAAAATCAAAATTGCTGGATCTTTTAATAACCCTCGAGCAAGGGATAAGCGTTGTTTTTGTCCACCGGATAAGCCACTTCCTTGTTCACCTAAATATGTTTCATATTTTTCAGGCATTCTTTCGATAAATTCACTGGCATCGGCTACATCCGCCACTTCTTCTACATCTTCCAGGGGAGTTTGAGGCATTCCAAATGAAATATTACTTTTAATCGTATCTGAGAATAAAAAGGCATCTTGCATGACAACTGTAATATGCCGTCTAAGATCAATCACATTCCATTCTCGTATATCGACATCATCAATTAATATACGCCCTTTTGTTGGATCAAAAAAACGAGAAATTAAATTAACTAATGTCGATTTTCCTGATCCTGTTTCACCAATGATTCCAATTTCTTGTCCTGGTTCTGCTTTAAAAGAAATATCATCAAGGACTAGATTTTCAGGATCATCTGGAAAGGCGAAGGAGACATTTTGAAATTCTACTCTTCCTTCTACATAATCAAATTCTTTTCGTTCTTCAATTGGAATCTCTGGTTGAACCATAAGCATTTCTCTAATTTTTATCGTTCCTGCAAATAATTTCTGCAAATCATTCATATGTCCACCTAAATTACGCATCGGAACATTAATCATCCAAATCAAACCAGTAAACGTTACTAAGTTCCCAACACTCATCTCACCGGTTATGGCTAACCACCCACCAAATCCAACCGCTATTACCGACATAAAGCCCGCAAAGGTTTCGATTAAAGGAAGATACCTTGAAGAAATAGCTGCAGACTCTAGGTTACGGTCTCTAAAACCTTGATTTACTTTATCAAATTTTTCTTCTTCAAATCTTTCATTCGCAAAAGCTTTAACAATTTGATTTCCTCGAATATTTTCTTCAACCATTGAGTTTAATCGCGAAAAGCTCTCTCGTATTTCAAAATAAGCTCGATTGGCTTTTGAAGAAAGCATAATCGTTAAAACAGCAATAAAAGGGGTCACTACGAGTAAAGCTAGAGTTAATTTCATATTAACTGTTCCCAAAAAAATAAGGGCGGAGACGAATAAAACAACATTATCTAAAATATTAAAATATGCCCAAGCAACACTATGACGAATGGCATCAGTATCTCCAGTCATTCTAGCCATAATGTCTCCCGTACGTGTATGGTTAAAAAAACTAAAATCTAATTCTTGAAACTTTGTATATAAATCATCTCGTATTTGAAACAATACATCTTGACTAATATATTCAAATCGAATCTGATATAAATACCTCAACCATGTTCGAAATACGGTTCCTGCAATCATAACAAATAATAGAGGAAGCAATAAATTATCCTGCCCTCCTTGAATAACCAAATCAACAATCATTCCACTGATATAGGGCGTTACAATATTCAATAAAGCGACCACAATGGTTAATACACTAGCAAAAATCCAACTTCCTCGATAAGGACGAATATAACGAGCTAACCATCTAATTGTATCCATATTTTCCTCTCCTTTTCTAGTTCATACGCATATTAGCAAAAGTATTAAAAAAATAAAATGGAATATAGAGGCATTTCATATGGAGAATATTAAGAAATAAGATCCTTTTAGATTGAGGTTTGTCAAACCAGTGGTATAATTATTTTTAAAGAAGCAACGAAAGCAGGTGAGTGAATGCTAAATATCCACTCAAAAACATTTAATCCTGAAATTCTCTATGTATTTGATGCATTGAACACAGGACCTTCATCTGGGAGCCGACATAGTCATGATTTTTTTGAGCTAACAATTCTTTTAAAAGGTGATTCTTTTTATACGATAGAAGATGAAAACCATTATCTAGCAGAAAAAACAGTTTTAGTTTTTAATCCTGGAACTGAGCATATGGAATATACAAAAGAAGGTATGGAAAATGTACAAATCCATATTGGTTTAAGGCATTTTAACTTCTCTGGTTATAAAAGAGATTTTTTCCCTTTAGAATCCAATATAATCCATTTAGAAAATTATAAAGAAGCCTTTTTTGATACTTGCGAAGAAATTATTCGCGAAAGAAATGAAGCGAAGCTGGGTTATGAGCTTGTTTTGAAAGCGCTTGTCTACAAGCTCATTATTTATTTATTTCGTGATCGGACAACTAAACTTAATAAAGATCAGTCGTTGAGTTTAGATCGTGAGAAGCAAGAATTAGTGAATGAAATTCAGCTTTATATTGAAAATCATTATTCAAAGGATTTATCCCTTGAACAAATTGCTCAGGAATTTTATATGAGTTCGACCACTTTATCGCGTTTATTTAAGGAATTTTCCGATGATACCCCCATTAATTATTTAATCAATTATCGTTTAGAAAAAGCCAAAAATCTAATTGTAGAAAATCCCGCCCTTTCAATTAAAGAAGTGGCTCAAAGTGTGGGCTATGAGGATTCTTTATATTTTAGTAAGCTATTCAAAAAACAATTTGGAGAGTCTCCATCATTTTTTGCGGAGGGTGAGGATTAAAAGAAAAATGAGCGAAGCTAATATCAGCTCCGCTCATTTTTTCTTTTTATTTTGCTATAATATTTTCGTATTTATCGCTTTTTCGTTCAAATAATTTAACTACATAGGGACAAGTGGGATGAATTTTTTTGCCTTCTGTTTCCATTTCTTCCACTAAACGGTCTACTAATTTTTCTGCTACTCCTTGTCCACGGAGTGAGGGATCAACAAATGTATGATCCGCGTCAACTGTTTTTTCATCGATTGGTTTGTAGGTAATTTCGGCAATTAAATTTCCGTCTTCGTCTTCTTTATAGAAGCGATTCTCACCTTTAACAAAATCCATTATAACACCTCTCCGTTTATTTTTTTATGCTTCATAAAATTAAATCGTCCTACTATCGTACTGTCATTGTAGCTGAAAATCCTTGTTTGTAAAAGAAAAGCATTTGTCCTGTGAATTATTCAAAACATCCCCAGAAATTATACGATTTTTGGCCTTATTTCTCATTTTAATGATACTTTTTCCAAATCTTTATTACATAAAATATTTTTACTAATACTTTTTCCAAATCTTTATTACATAAAATATTTTTACTAATACTTTTTTCAAATCTTTATTACATAAATCATCTTTAATAAATTTATCCAAAAAATCCCTCTTCAGACTGCATCGTTTTTAGAAGAGGGATTTAGAAAATAAATATTTATTCTTTATCTAGCTTCAACATCATTGCATTAATAGCTACGATAACTGTACTGATTGACATTAAGATAGCTCCAACTGCTGGACTTAAAGAAAATCCAATAGGTGCAAGAACGCCTGCTGCCAATGGGATAGCTATAAAGTTATAGCCTGCACCCCACCAGAGGTTTTGCGTCATTTTATTTGTCGTTTTATCTGATAGCTCTAAAAATGCTTCAATATCTGCCGGATCGGATTGGGTTAAGATAATATCTGCAGAATCTAGAGCTACTTGCGTACCTGCTCCAACTGCGATTCCAACATCTGCTAAGGCAAGTGATGGAGCATCGTTAACGCCGTCTCCAACCATTATTACCGTTTTACCTTCATTTGTTAATTGTTCAACTAGATTATATTTGTCTTGAGGAGATTGGTTAGCTTTATATTCAATTCCTAATTCTTCTGCTACACCTTGAGCTGCTTTTTCATTATCTCCTGTTGCCATAATTGGCTCAATTCCATGATTTTTCAAAGTATCAATTAGATGTTTACTTGCTGGTTTTAATTCATCACCTAAAGCAACAGTTCCTATAGCTTTATCCTCTTCTACTAAAATACTGAGTGTTGCACCTTTAGGAACTTCCACATCAATTTCTTTTTCGTAGGCTTTTTGACTAATTAATTTATAATGTTTGTTATTTGCTTTCCCTTCAACTCCTGCACCAGATACTACATCAATAGAATCAAAATGAACAGGACGTACTCCTTCATTTTCAGAATGAGCAATAATTGATTGAGCAATTGGATGGCTTGAGCCTGCTTCGATTCCTGCCATTAATGCAGAAATTTCTTCTTCTGAATAATTATCGCTTAGAGTATTAACATTTAATACTTTAAATTCTCCGGTCGTTAAAGTACCTGTTTTATCTAAAATCATCACATCTGATTTTTTAGCTTGTTCTAAAGCTTCACGGTCTTTGACTAATAAACCACGACTTGCACCTAAACTTGTACTACGTGCTACAACGAGTGGAATTGCTAAGCCTAATGCATGAGGACAAGCAATTACTA
Organism: Atopostipes suicloacalis DSM 15692; assembly: GCF_900129085.1. Classification (GTDB taxonomy): domain Bacteria; phylum Bacillota; class Bacilli; order Lactobacillales; family Carnobacteriaceae_A; genus Atopostipes; species Atopostipes suicloacalis. The sequence goes on along the minus strand of NZ_FQUF01000027.1, from coordinate 25,172 downwards.
ACGTTGTTACAGTAAAGGTTACAGCTGTTTGTAAGTCTTCAGTTAACAGCCAAGTTACGAAAGCTACAATTGCTACCGCAAGAGCAATATAGAATAGCCATCCAGCTACTTTATGAGCTGTATTTTCTGCTTTCGAAGGTTGATTTTGTGCTTCACTAATTAAAGTTTGAACTTGAGAGATAAAAGATTGATCTCCTGTTTCTTCAACCTCTATGAATAGAACACCTTCACGATTCGTAGAACCTCCAATAACTTGATCCTCTACATTTTTTTCTACAGGCTTTGATTCACCTGTTAATAATGCTTCATCAACTCGAGATTCGCCTTTCGTGATTTTTCCGTCTGCTGGAATATTTTCTCCAGCTTGTACTCGGATAATGTCACCCACTTTTAAATCGGCAACCGGTCGAGTTTCAATTGAGTCATCTTCTAAAACAACTTGTGCATCTTTAGGGACAAGTTCTGCTAATGCTTTTTGTGCATCTCCTGCGTCTCCAACAGCCTTCATTTCAATCCAATGTCCAAGTAACATGATCAAAATCAAAGAAGCAAATTCAAAAAAGAAATCCATAATGTGTTCATTAGTCATGTAACGGGCGACCACTGCATAAATACTATATAGATAAGAAACACTTACACCAAGAGAAACAAGAGCCATCATTCCTGGGGCTTTTTGTTTAAATTCATCCATCGCCCCTTGGTAGAATGGCTTACCTCCATATACTAAAAGTATTGTAGAAACTATAGCTACTAGAATATCAGAATATGGAAAGGTAAATTGAAAAGGTAACGTAACGCCCATCATCGGAGATAGAACCATTATAATAATCCCTAACGGAAGAGATTTTAAAAATAGTTCCTTAAAGTTTCCATGATGGTGATGTTCATGGCCTCCTCCGTGATCATGATGATCGTGTCCTTCGTGGTCGTGATGCTCATGATGCTCATGTTCTAAAAGATTGTGAGATTCATGGGCCTTATGATCTGCATGTTTGTGTTTATGTTTATGTTGACTGCTTTCTTCTTTATTCATACAAATATACCTCCTGATATTTATTTACAACTTAAGTTTACAACTATAGACGTACTTAGTCAAGAGATAAACTTTATATTTGATACTTTTGTAAAAATAGGGTGCAACTCGTAAATAAAGATCTGTTAGTTCTCGTTTTTTCATCTTCAAGAGATACAATTTATTCCTATAACTTCAATAAAAAATTTATCTCTTTAACTCAAACACAAAATCCTTCCTTATTCAGAGGAAGGATTTTTAAACATTATACTCACTATTGGACTAATTAGAAAAGGTTATCTCACAACCCCCGAATTAATAGCAGCTTTCTTTACAGCTTCTGCGACAGCAGGTACGACACGTTTGTCTAGCGGATCAGGAATAATGTATTCTTCGGATAACTCTTCATCTTCTACTAAATTAGCAATAGCATAAGAAGCAGCCAGGCGCATATTTTCATCTATCTCTGTTGCTTTAGCTTCTAGAGCCCCTTTAAAGATACCAGGGAAAGCAGAAACATTATTAATTTGATTTGGGAAATCACTTCGCCCTGTCCCCATCACAGTAACTCCTGCTTTTTTCGCAACATCAGGCATAATCTCTGGAATTGGATTAGCCATTGCAAATACAATCGGATTTTCATCCATTTGTTCAATATCTCTAGCTGACAAAATGTTAGGTGCTGAAACTCCCACAAAAACTTCTGCATCGACCAGAGCTTCTTGTAAATTACCTCGCTCATCTTTTATATTCGTTACTTCCAACATTCGTTTTTGTTCACTATTTAAAGATGGATAGCCTGAATGAATAATTCCTTCTCTGTCTACTAATAGAATATTTTTTGCACCTAAAATCATTAAGTGTTTTGCAATCGCAATCCCTGCTGCACCTGCACCATTTATTACAATTTTAATCTCTTCAATTCTTTTATTTTTAAGTAGTTTCAATGCATTAATCACAGCAGCTCCTACAACAATAGCCGTTCCATGTTGATCATCATGAAAAACTGGAATATCCAATGTTTCAATCAATCTACGTTCAATTTCAAAACATTCTGGAGCAGCAATATCTTCTAGATTTATGGCCCCAAAACTTCCTGCAATTTGTTTCACTGTTTGTACAACTTCATCGACATCTGTCGATTCAATACTTATAGGAAAAGCATCAACATCCGCAAATTCTTTAAATAAAATACTTTTCCCTTCCATTACAGGCATAGCTGCTTGAGGTCCAATATTTCCTAATCCTAAAACTGCTGATCCATTTGTAATAACACCAACTAGATTATTTTTTCTCGTCACACGATAAGCTTCTTCAGGATTTTCAACAATCGCCATACAAGCATCCGCTACACCTGGTGTATAAGCCAATGCTAAATCTTCTCGACTAGTAACAGGAGCTCGGCTAATGACTTCAATTTTTCCATTCCATTCATGGTGTTTCTTTAATGCTTCACTTTCTTCATTTGTCACTCAACTTCACTCCTTCTCAAAAGGAAAGACGAATTGGTCTAGTCCAGCATCATCACGCATCGCAACTAATTCTTCCTGTACAGATTTATTCACTGCGAGACCCGTTTCTTTCCGTTCCATCCAAGTTAAGTATTCTTTTTCTCCTGCTGTATAAATTCTTTCCTCGCCAGGAGCTGTCTTCGCTGCTCGTAATTCTCTTAGTATTTCGCCTGTTGTCTTTTTAAAATTTTCTAATCCCATGAATGCTTCTGTATCAATCGCCATAAAGAAATGTCCTAAATGATATTTTATCTTTCCACCATCTTCACCGATTCCTGTAAGCATACTTAAGAAATTTCCTTGTTGTAAGGCAGCAGATAGGACCTCAACAACTGTGGCATAGCCATAACCTTTATAACCACCTAGCTCTTCGCCGATTCCACCTAAAGGTGCTAATGCTGCAGTACCATCTAATAAAGCTTGTAAAATAGCTGGTGAGTCTGTCATTGCTGAACCATCTTGACCAATTACCGTACCTGCTGGAGTGTCTTTCCCTTCACGATCGTACAATTCTACTTGCCCTCGCTGAATAATAGAAGTTGCACAGTCCAGAGAGAACGGAAATTCTTCATCCGTAGGAAAAGCAAAAGCAAGAGGATTTGTACCTAATTTATTTTGTACACTGAACGTAGGCGCAATAGAAGGACGAGCATTTGTCCCAGAAACTCCGATACATCCTGCTTTAGCTGCCATTTCTGTATAAAATCCTGCCGTGCCATAATGAGTAGAATTTCTCACAGCTACCATACCCATTCCATATTCTTTAGCTTTTTCAATCGCAATTCGCATCGAATGATAAGAAGCTACTTGGCCCATACCGTCATTTGCATCAATTACAGCTGTTGTAGGAGTTTCTTTAATTATTTCCCATTCCGTAACAGGGGACTGAATATTATCTTTTATTCGATCAATATATATGGGCTTCAAACGGTTTAATCCATGCGTATCCATTCCTCTTTTATCGGCATCCAACAATACATCCGTACATATTATTGCATCTTCTTCAGGAACTCCATATGCCTTGAAAACTTCTCTTACAAAATCATATGTTTTGTCCCAGTCTAGGTATGCTACCATCTATTTTCCTCCTTGTATTTTAAGCGCTTACATTACATGTGTATAGAGTAACAAAAGGAAAAATTGGAGTCAACTGTTTTTGTGATTTTGCTTACCTTTCTATAGAGATTCCTCATAACTTAAAAATTAGAATATAGCTTTCGCTACATTCTAATTTTTCTCAGAATATATAGTTAAGTATATAAATAATTAGCCAACAAACATATTTGCTAATAGAACACCGGCTAAGGTTACACCTGCACCAATAAATGAAACCATAGTTTTAGCCCAGAATTGATCTTTTATTTCTGGAAGGCCATATAATCCATTAAAGGTCCAGTAGCCACTATCGTTAAAGTAACTAAATGAAACTGCTCCTGCACACGTTGACATTGCTAGCATTACAGGATTAAGTCCTAATTGTGTTACAAGTGGTGCCGTTAATGTAGCAGCAGTAATTAAGGCTACTGTTGCACTACCTAAAGCGATACGCATCAATGCTGCAATAATAAATGGTACTAATACTCCAGGAAGTCCTATATTTAATACCATTTGTCCCAATGCGTCACCAATACCTGCATCACGTACTACTTGCCCTAAAGAGCCCCCAGCACCTGTTACCAATAAGATCATACCCGTAGCTTTTATTCCATCATCCATTGAACCAATAACTTGTTCGCGTGTATATCTACGGGCTAAACCATAAACTGCAATAAGCAAACCTATTATTAATGAAATCACTGGATTACCTAGAAATCCTGTTATAGATTGAATAGAACCTCCAACTCCTATTAAATCTATCACTGTATTCGATAAAATTAGTAAAAGAGGAATTGCTACTGGTGAGAATGATAAAGCTGCTCCTGGTAGTTTTTTCTCTTTATAAATTTCTTCAATATTATCAATTGATTTTTCATATTCTTCTTTATAATCCATTCGTACAAAATCTAATCCATCTTCAGTAGGAATTTGATAAATCTTTTTACCAAGCCATTTACTATAATATACTGATGCAATCAAAGTTGGTATTGAAAAAAGAATACCTGCCATGATCATCATACCTATATCTACTCCGAGAATACCTGCCACGGCTAAAGGCCCTGGAGTAGGCGGTACAAACACGTGTGTTAATTGTAACCCTGTTGCTAAAGCTAAACCTAATCCAACAGCGCTTTTTCCAGTCATTCTTGAAATTGATTTTGCTAAAGGTGTTAAGATAACTAATCCGGAATCAGAAAATACTGGGATTGCTACAATATATCCTGTTAAAGCTAAAGCCCATTCTTCTTTTCCTTTACCTACTAGTTTAATCATTGAGAATGCCATTTGTTCAGCCGCTCCTGACATCTCTAAAACAGCTCCTAGGATTACACCTAAACCAATAATAATACCAGTACTTGACAGAGTATTACCAAAACCAACTGTCACTGAATCCATTACTTGTTGGTAAGGCAAACCACCAATTAACCCGGTTACAATTGCAGAAATAATAAGTGCTACAAAAGTATGTAACTTTGTTTTCATTGATATAAATATTAATAAAATGACACCTATAGCCAAACCTAATAATAATTGAGTACTACTTACTGGTACATCCATTTTTTTGCTCCTCTATATAATATATTTTTCCGTTTAAATTAATGTTTGTGAATAATTTCCTTTGCTTGTATACCTCCAATTAATAATTAAATATTAAATATCTTTTATGTTCTGTAAGCGTTTAACTATTAATATAGTAACTCTCATCTTTTAAAAAGTATATAGTCTCTATAATAAGATTAACTAATTATTACACCTTTTTTTTGGTTTAAGTAACCGTTTTCACATATGTTGTGAAATTAATCTTAAATACTAAAAAAACACAATCTTCTAATAAGATTAAAAGATTGTGTTTTAAATATGACATTTTTTCTATTTAACAATAATTATAGTTTAACTGGCCATGTCGGCTTACGATTACTTAATACATCATCAATTCCTTGAGCCGCATGTAGACCAATTATATCCATTGTCTCATTTGTCAATGCAGAATTGTGAGGTGTTAACAAAACATTATCCAGTTCAAAAAATGGATGATGATCAGGAAGAGGTTCTTCATTAAAAACATCTAATGCTGCTCCTCGGATTCTCTTATTTTGTATAGCTTTTATGAGATCTACTTCATCTATAAGCTCACCACGAGAACAATTTATAATATAAGCAGAAGGTTTCATGATTTCTAATGTTCTTTTGTTTACTATTCCGTTCGTTTCAGATGTACTAGGAACATGTAAAGATACAAAATCTGCTTTTTCAAAAACCTCTTCTGCTGAATATAATCTATTTATATATTTCGGAAAAGCTTTTTTAGAAGCATATTTATCATAAGCAACAACTTTCATATCTAAACCAAAATAAGCTTTTTTCGCAACTAGGGAGCCTATACGTCCTAAACCAATTAATCCCAGCACCTTATTTTTAGCTTCATTCCCTCTATGTGTATTCCGAACTTCCCAATTACCCGTCCGAGTTTCTGCATCTATAAAGACTAATTGTTGACCTAAAGCCATAATAAAACCAATGGTACGTTCAGCAACAGCATTTGACAAAGCAGAAGGCGTATAGGTAATTGTAATATTATTCTCTTTACAATATTCTAAATCAAGATTATCATAACCTACTCCATGGCGCCCGATAACTTTTAAATTTTTTGCAGAAGCTAGCACTTCTCTAGGATAAAATCCAGTTCTAGCTAAAATAGCATCTGCATTTATGATTAATCTCTTTAGATACTCTGTGTCCATGTTTCCGTTACCTACTCTAATTTTATATCCTTTATCTCGTAAAAATTTTTTCCCTAATTCTGTTATATCTTGTGGTATCACTACTTCATACGCCATTATATTCTTCTCTCCATTAATTTCTTAGCTTAGGCTAATAATTTAATTAAAGATATCTGTCGCAACATTTAAGCTTTTCACTCTTTCTTCGTTTAGAGTTAATCCAATTCCAGGACGTTCGGGTACTTTCATAAAGCCATTATTCATTTCCACTCGTTCAATAAAGACACCGACTTCTTCAAACCATTCAAAATGTTCTACCCAAACATCATTACTATATGTAGCAACTAATGGTAAATGAAGCTCCATACTATAATGTGGCGCTAAAACAAGACGTTTCTCTTCACAGCGTTCCACAACTTTTTTAAACTGAGTAATTCCACCAATTCTTGGGGCATCAAGCTGACAAACATCAAATGCTGGACGTTCTAAGTATGGCAATCCTTCTTCAAAACTTGTTAGCATTTCTCCAGTAGCTATTGGTGTCTCAAGTGCTCTTGAAAGTCTATAATGACCTTCAACATCTAAAGCTCCAACCGGTTCTTCAAGCCATACTAAATCATACTGATCTAGATACCTACCTGCTTTTAGAGCAGTTGAAACATCCCATTGCTGATTAGCATCAACCATTATCGCTACATCATCACCCAGTGCTTTTCGTAGCGCTTCAACACGTTTAACATCTTTCATATAATCTTTTTGCCCGACTTTTATTTTAATACCACCCGCACCTTCAGATAGTACTTTTTGAGCATTATCAATTACTTTTTCAATTGGATCTTGTAGAAAACCACCTGTTGTATTGTAGCATGGAACTTCGTCTTTGAACTGACCTAATAATTTACTAATTGAGAGTCCAGCCCGTTTAGCTTTTAAATCCCATAGCGCTATATCAAATGGTGTAATTGCCTGCACCGCTACTCCACTTGATCCTATTGAAATACTTGACCATAATAATTTATTCCATAGTCTAGAAATATCATTAGGATCTTCACCAATAAGTAGAGGTGCATATTCTTTCGCAAGTGCATATTGAGCTGGCCCACCATTTCTCTTGCAATACGTGAATCCAAATCCTACACGACCATCATTTGTTGTAATTGTGGCACATGTCAACATTACTTCCGTTAAAGGTGTTTGCTTTCCCATTATAACTTTAGCATCACTAACTGGTTTTTCTAATGGAACTTCTAGTAATTGTATTTCAACCTGTTTAATAACATCTTTAGTATTCATATTAGTCCTCCATTTATATTTTTATTGATTTATTTCCCCTTGATATAAAACGCTTACATTTACATCTTATTATCTTTTTCTATTTTAAACAATATTATAGCAACCATTATTTTATCTTTTAAATTATTACAAGTGACGTATTAAGAAAACACTTAATATTTGTCCCTATCTCTAGGCTTGTACTATGATAAACAAAAAAGAGAGAACAAACTACTTTGAAGGGAGCATATCCATATTATAATAATGTCTCTCTTTTTATTTATACTATTAAACTTTATTGTAAAGTTTGATTATTAATCATTTCATAATAACGAGCTATTGCTGAATGATCTTTCTTATCTAAATCGTGTGATCTTAAGGATTGCATAATTTCCATTGATAATGCTGTAAATGGAGATGCAGCATTATATTCATGAGCTGAATCTAAAGCATTTTGTAAATCTTTAATGTGCAATTCAATTCTAAAACCTGGATCAAAATCCCCATCAAATATTTTTTGAGATTTTTGTTCCATTACTTTACTTCCAGCTAATCCAGAACGTATTGCTTTATAAACATTTTCTGGATCTACGCCTGCCTTTTTAGCCAATGAATATGCTTCTGAAATACCAGCTATATTAATAGCTACTATCATTTGATTAGCTAATTTTGTAGTATTTCCTGCCCCTACCTCACCCACTAAAGTAACAGAGCTAGCCATAACCATTAACACGTCATAATATTTATCAAATACATCTTGGTCACCACCAACCATAACTGCAATAGATCCTTCAATGGCTCCTGGCTCCCCTCCAGATACTGGAGCATCTAAAAAGCTAACACCTAGTTCATTTAGTTTCTCAGAGAATTCAACACTTGCTACTGGAGATATGGAACTCATATCAATTACAGTCATCCCTTCTGAAAGGCCTTCTGCAATACCATCTTTTGTGAAGAGTGCTGACTCTACATGAGGTGAGTTTGGAAGCATTATGATAACTAGCTCTGATTTTTCAGCTGCTTCTTTACCAGATGAGGCTGCATGTCCTCCTGCTTCAACTAAATCGTCAATGCTTTCTTTTACAAAATCATATCCATATACTTCATGACCTGCTTTTACTAAATTAATAGCCATTGGTTTACCCATAATTCCTAATCCTACAAATCCTATTTTCATAAATTGTCAATCCTTTCAAATTTTATATAATTTATTTATTATTTCCATTACTAACGTATTATTGAATAAAATAAATGTCAATTGAATTAAAAACTATTTTTAGTAATTACTGATAGCATTGTAAAAGTGCAAAATGTTCTTTGTCATTGCTTTAACTAACTTTTCAGTATTTGAAATTGCATCTTCTAAAGTCATTGGCTTATAAATAATATCAAATACTCCGTCAATACCATTTTTGTAGATTAAATCTAAGTCTAAATCTGACCTACCTACTATTGCTACTACTGGTATGTTATACTTTTTAGCTAGTTTCGCTATCCCTGTTGGTGCTTTCCCATAAGAAGATTGTCCATCAATACTACCTTCTCCAGTAATCACTAAATCAGCATCTTTAATAGATTTTTCAATCTGAATCAGTTCTAGTATTGATTCTATACCTAAACGGTAATTTGCGTTTGCAAAAACCATAAGTCCTGCCCCTAATCCTCCAGCTGCTCCTGCTCCTTCAACTTCTAAAATATCAAGACCAAATTCATTAAATATAATTTTCGCATAATGTTTCAGAGCCTTATCTAGCTCTTGAATTTGCTTTTTAGAAGCTCCTTTTTGGGGCCCGTAAATAGCAGAGGCTCCAAATTCACCGCATAAAGGATTTGTAACATCTGATAGTATAGTTATCTTAGTTTTTTCAATATCTTTTACTATATTTGAATTATTAATTGATTGGATTTTAGATAAGTTTGCTGCAATCGGTTTTAGTTCTTTTGATTCATCATCTAAGAATTTAACTCCGAGTGCGCTAGCTGCTCCGATTCCACCATCATTCGTAGCGCTGCCTCCAATCCCAATATAAATCTCTTCAACTTCTTTACTAAGAGCATCTACAATTAACTGACCAGTACCAAAGGTCGAAGCTTGCATGATATCTCTTTCTGTTTCATCAACTAAAGTAAGTCCTGAAGCCTCAGCCATTTCAATGATCGCAGTTTTTCCATTGTTAATTAAACCATACTCTGCTTGAATATTATTACCAAGTGGTCCTTTTACATTCTTAGTTATTATTTCTCCTTTAAGTACAGATAGTATAGCTCTTACAGTACCTTCTCCGCCATCAGCTACAGCAAAGATTTCCGTTGAATACTCTGGGTACTCTTCTTGGATTGACTCCGATATATAGTTTCCTATATCTAAAGATGTAGCACTTCCCTTAAAAGAGTCTGAGGCTATTATAATTTTCCCCCCCATATTTTTTCCTCCTACTCTACTAAATCTAAAAAACCACCTTCATACATTGCTTCTTGCATTTTCTTTAACACTTCTCCGTCTGTGGCTTCGGTAGGTCTAATAGATTTTCCTACATCTAATCCCATTAAATTAGACATATCCTTTGCAGCTGCCGGAAAGCTTGCGCCATCTTGAGAAAGACGAATGGGATTTAATTTATACTGTGCTTCTAAGGCTTCTTCGTATTTACCTTCTATATATAAATCATAAATACTATTTACTAATTCTCCGAACATATTTGCTGTTGAACAAACACTGCCTACTGCTCCCATACACATACCAGCATAAATTACGGTGTCCTTACCTGTGAGAACTTTAAAATCAACATCTTTGGTTAATCGGATGATTTCACTTGTAAATGTAATATCTCCACTTGAGTCTTTAATCCCCACTATATTAGATACGTTATGCGCTAAATCACTAATAACTTGTTTAGGAATACCATAACCACATCTACCTGGATTATTGTAAAGTAATACTGCAGTATCAGGGATACTTTGTGCAATTGTTTCAAAATGATTATATAAAGCTTTATCTGTAGGTTGAATAAACATTGGTTGTAAAATCGAAACAGCTGCAATATCACGGTTTACAGCTTTTTGTGCTAATTCTACAGCTTTACGAGTTCTGATAGCACCCATTCCAAAATAAACTGGCACTCTTCCGGCTGTCTCGTCAATTATAATATCTAATGCTTGTAACATTTCTTCATCTTCAAACATATAGAATTCAGAATTACTACCAAATGCTAAAATCCCATGTACTCCGGTATCAATTACATGATTAACAATTTTACGCATTCTTTGCTCATCTAAATCTTCATTGTCATCTACCGGTGTTACAATTGGAACAATGATTCCTTTTATATCTTCTCTGTTTATCATTTTATTACCCCAATCTAAATTTCTAGAAACATCATCTAACTAATGCTGGTTTCTTTCTATCAAACTTCCAGTCTTCAATTAAATATTGCATTGCAATTGAATCATCACGAGCTCCTAAATTATTATCAACATATAGTTTATGTGCTTTTTCAATCGCTTCAATATCGGGTTCGATCCCTAGTCCGACTGAATCTTTAGCAATATGGATTTCTCCACCTTCAATTTTATGTGGGTTTTTTGTTAAAAACTGACCATCTTGCCAAATATAATGTGTATCACAAGCGTTTATTGCGCCTGGAGCTGCTGCTCCAACGTGTGCTACCATAGCTAATGAGATATCAAAGTGATTATTTGAATGAACTCCCCATGTCATCCCAAATTCATGACACATTTGTGCTACTCTTGTTGATCCTTGCATTGTCCAAAAATGAGGGTCTGCTAGTGGAATTGTTACACTATTCAATTTTATTGAATGATGCATTTGTCTCCAATCCGTGGCTACCATATTTGTAGCTGTTGGTAAGTTAGTTCTTTGAATGAATTCAGCCATTATTTCTCTTCCACTGTACCCATCTTCTGCTCCACTAGGATCTTCAACATATGTTAAAATACCATGCATGTCTTTACACAAATCAACCGCTTCTTCTAATGACCATGCACCATTAGGGTCTAATGTAATGCGAGCATTAGGAAATTCTTTTTTCAACGCTCTAATTGCTTCCATTTCTTCAGCCCCTTCAAGTACACCACCTTTTAACTTGAAGTCTTTGAAGCCATAACGCTCATAAGCTGCTTTTGCCAGTTCTACGATTGATTCAGGAGTTAATGCTTCTTCTCTACGCAATCTACCCCAAGCATCTGAATTATCATCATCTCTCAAATAAGGTAACTCAGTTTTATCTGGATCTCCAACATAAAATAAGTAGCCTAAGAATGGAACATTTTCCCGAACTTGTCCATCCCCTAATAAAGCAGCTACTGGCACTTTCAAATGTTTACCTAAAAGATCTAATAACGGAGTCTCAACAGCTGTCTGTACATGAACGGTTGTACGTAAATCAAATGTTTGCTCTCCACGTCCACCACTATCTAGCTGCCCATATTTTTCCCCAATTTCTTTAACAATGTTTTTATATTCTGCAATACTACGTCCTTCAACAATGTCTTTAACATCATTCAAAGTATTAGTGATTTTTTCTCCACCTGGAACTTCTCCAACACCTAAATTTCCTTCAGAATCCTCTAAAACTACAATGTTACGTGTGAAAAATGGTCCATGTGCTCCACTTAAATTTAATAACATGGAATCATAACCTGCAACTGGGTATACTGTCATTTTTTCTACTGTTGGTACCATCAAAGATTTCCTCCTATAATATATTAATCTTATTTCTTTAGAACTATTCTTCAGTTATTTTCTAAAATTAGATACTTGTGAGTGTAAACTATACAGTTATAAATATCTTTTGTTTTATAAACGCTTACAAATATATTGTATTCTTTTAATATTAACTATACAATGTTATACAGAATAATGTTTACTGATTTATATTGTTATATATTATTATAAAGAACAAAAGGAGAGTTTTATGATTGCTGTAGAGGTTGCTCAAAATATTGTTGATAGTATGAAAGCTATAATTCATCAAGAAATTAATTATTTTTCAATAAAGGGAGAAATAATTGCTAGTACAGATCCAACTCGAATCGGTGAAAACCATGATGGTGCAAAGCTTGTCATAGAAACTGAAAAATCTTTGATTATTAGTTATGATGAAGAATTTAAAGGAGCGAAACAAGGAATTAATCTCCCTGTTTTATTGAATCAAAATATTGTTGGTGTAATAGGAATAACTGGAAAAAAAGATGAAGTTAGTAAATATGGTGAAATTATTAAGCAAATGACAGAGATTCTTATTAGAGATAGTATCGCGAAAGATATAATATTTAATAAAAGACATAGTCATCGTTTTATTATAGACTACATTATGGAGCGAAACATCGCCCTTGAACAAAGTCCCGGCTTAATTAAGTTTTTATATGATACTAATTTTGATTTAACCCGAGTAGTAATTACAGGTGTTTTAATAAATAATAATGATTTGACTTATGAAATGACATCTAAAATTTATAACGAATTAAATACTCTTATTGGTCTCAATGAAAATAATATATTTGATGTAAGAAATGGATTCATTACAATTTTAATTGAAATTCATTCTTCAGAAAATATTAATACCATTATCGAAAATATACTTTCCAGACTCAAAAGTAACTTAGACTCTAATTTCATTTTTGGAATTGGTAGTCTAGCGACTTCAATTGATACACTTAAAAATAGTATAAAAAATTCTTATACCGCTTTATCGTGGAATTTAAATTTCCATTCGTTACCTTACCTATACTATAATGAAATGGAATATGGAATTATACTTCATGATATTTTAAAAGAAGATAAAGAATTTTTTTTAGATAATATTTTTAAAGATGTTACTCCTGAAGAAATAGGAGAAATTATTGATTTATTAAATATTTATGAAGAGCATAATGGTAGTATTAAAAAATGTGCAGATGAGTTATTTGTTCATAAAAATACAGTACAATATCAATTAAATAAAATAAATAACTTAACGGGATATAATCCACGTAATCTAAAAGATTTTTTTATTCTTAAATTGGCTTGTATATTATATCAAACAACATAAGCATTATTATTTTTTATAAAAAAACATTCCCACTTTAAGCTTTCTTCGCGTAAAGTGGGAATGTTTAATTTTTGTATAATTATCTTGTAGCAGATAATCGAGTTAAGGCTCTTTTTAATGCTAATTCTGCCTCTTGCATTTCACGAGCTTCTAACTTTCTCTTTAACATCTCTTCTGCTCGCTCTTTTGCTCGCTCTGCTCGAATTCTATCGATTTCTTCTGAGAATTCAAAGGTACGAACAAATAATTGGGCAATATTATCTTTGAAGTAAAAAATACCTTCAGAAATAACCACTGTATCTGATTGATTATCTTTAATAACTTTAACTTTCCCGATTTCTACCGGTACAACGACATCCATGTGATTTGCAAGAATTGTTCGAAGACCATCTTCTGTTGGAAGAGATATTCGAGTATTCTCAGAAACATGTTTTTTACCTTCGGGTGTTATCATCGTTAATGTAAACATTTTATACCCCCGTTAAGCGTCTGCTATAACATCATCAATCGTTGCTTTAAATAAGAATTTACTTTCCGGAATATGGTCTACTTCCCCATCTAAAATAGCTTTAAAGCTTCGTACCGTATCTTCAATTGGTACAAACTGCCCTTTCATTCCAGTAAAACTCTCACCAACAAAGAAAGGTTGAGATAAGAAGTTACGGATTTTACGAGCTCGGCTCGTGACTAACTTATCTTCATCACTTAATTCATCCATACCAAGAATGGCAATAATATCTTGTAATTCTTGATATCTTTGAAGAGTAGATTGAACAGCCTGAGCCACTTCAACGTGTTCCGCTCCTACATATTCTTCTGCCAGTAAGTTACTGTTAGACTCTAATGGATCAACTGCAGGATAAATTCCTAGAGCTGCAATTTGACGACTTAAAACTGTTCGTGAATCTAAGTGAGAGAAGGCAATCGCAGCAGCCGGGTCAGTTAAATCATCCGCTGGTACATAAATTGCTTGAATGGAAGTAATAGAGCCATCCTTTGTTGAGGCAATTCGTTCTTGAAGCTCTCCCATCTCATTAGATAACGTTGGTTGGTAACCCACTGCGGATGACATACGCCCAAGTAACGCAGATACTTCTGAACCTGCTTGAATATATCTGAAAATATTATCAACAAATAATAAAACGTCTTGTTTTTTAACATCTCTAAAGTATTCAGCCATGGTCAAACCGGATAAGGCTACCCGCATACGTGCTCCAGGTGGCTCGTTCATTTGACCATAAATTAGTGTCGTTTGGTCTAACACGCCGGCATCTTTCATCTCATTATATAAATCATTACCTTCACGTGTACGTTCTCCAACACCGGCAACCACAGATAAGCCACCTTGCTCAACCGCCATATTGTTAATTAATTCTTGCATCAGTACAGTTTTACCTACACCAGCACCCCCGAAGAGTCCAATTTTTCCTCCTTGAGGATAAGGACAGAGTAAATCAATGACCTTAATTCCTGTTTCAAGAATTTCCGAACTGGTTAAGCGTTGATCAAAAGCTGGGGCTTGTCGATGAATAGGCATCGTTTCTTCTGTCTCAGTTTCACCTAATTCATCAATCGGTTCACCTAATACATTAAACATTCTACCTAACGTTTTTTCGCCCACTGGTACACTGATGGGTTCTCCAGTATCTAAAGCTTTCATTCCTCGCTGAAGACCATCTGTTGGCTGCATGGAAATGCAACGTACTATATCATGACCAATATGTTGGGCAACTTCTAAGGATACCTCTTCTTCACTTTGTACAACTAGTTTGTTATATAAATCTGGTAATTGGTCTTTTGGAAATCTCACATCAATAACCGAACCAATTATTTGATCGATTGTTCCTTGATTCATACTTTTATTCCACCCCCGCTGATAATTCTAAAATTTCTGCAGTAATACGTTCTTGTCGTAATTGATTGTAACGGTTGCCTAGTTCTTCACGCATATCATTTGCGTTGTCTGTTGCTTGCTCCATCGCAATACGACGCGTCATATTTTCACTATATTTTGATTGATAGTAGGCATCATATAAAGAGAGCAATAAATTAAATTGTTTAAACCGTTCATTTGCAGAATCATAGTCTGGTTCATAAATAATAAAATCACTATATGTTAATTGCTCGTTTAAATATTTCCAAGAAATTTCTAAATCATTCCCTCTCATGTGAGGAACAGCTAGATAAACTTGATATTCTTTTAAGTACTCTACAATATCATCATATAAAAAATCGATATGCAAATGATCACTTTGCATTTTCTCATTAACCACATTTAAATCTGGTATAGTGCTCACTTTTTCATAATTTTGACTACCTAGCCAGAAAATAGCATCCGGGTTTAACTCACGAGCTGCTTTAGTGATTGCATTATTATAGCCAGAAACTAAACCCAAGTCTGGAACAAAGCAAACAGCTAAAACATCTAAATTTTCAGAATCCACCATTTTTTCTGAAGGAATATCCTCATATTCCGCCACAATTTCGGAAAATTCTTTAATTCTTCTTTGATATTTTTGCAATTTGCTCATAGATACTAGTTTCATAGCATTTGTAATTTTAGAGACTTTATTAATCGTGTTCATCCGCAGTTGAATGGTTTTGATATTCTCAGCCATTCTGCATCACCTTGAAATCTTCCAGAAGAGTTTCCATGACTTCGTCAATTCGTTTTTGTAAATCTTCCGTTAGTTCATAATTTTCAGCTAACTCATCTAATATATCTGAATAATTATTTTGAAAAGCTTCTTGCATATAACGTTCAAATGGACGTACTTCTTCTACTTCTAGTTTATCTAACCAGCCATATTCTGACAAATACATACTTAAAATGACTAACTCATGTTTAATGACTTGGTAAGCCGGTTGTTTCAAGAGTTCATTTAATCGATTTCCGTGATCAATTACTTTTTGTGTTTCTGGATCAATATCCGAACTAAATTGCGCAAAGGAACTTAATTCTTCATATGTTGCTAATTCCAATTTTAAAGAACCAGAGACAGATTTCATCGCATCTGTTTGAGCATCTGATCCAACACGAGAAACAGACAACCCACTATCTACTGCAGGACGATGCCCCGAGGCGAATTGTTCCGTATCTAAAAATAACTGTCCATCTGTAATTGAGATAACGTTTGTTGGAATATATGCACTAATATCTCCAAGCTGAGTTTCAATAATTGGTAAAGCAGTCATTGAACCTCCACCATAGTTCTCATTTAATTGACCCGCACGTTCTAATAAACGTGAATGGAGATAGAAAACATCCCCTGGATAGGCTTCGCGTCCAGATGGTCGTTTTAATAGTAATGAAATTGTACGATAAGCGACTGCATGTTTTGATAAGTCATCATAAATAACTAGAACATCTTCGCCCTTATCCATCCAATATTCTGCAATTGCACAGCCAGCATATGGTGAAATATATTGACGAGCTGCTGAATCATTCGCTGGACTATTAATAATGACCGTGTAATCCATTGCACCATAACGCTCCAAAGTTTCAGCAACTTGAACTACTGTCGATGATTTTTGTCCAATCGCTACGTATACACATTTAACATTTTGATCTTTTTGATTCAAAATCGTATTCAAAGCAATACTTGTTTTTCCTGTCTGGCGGTCACCAATAATTAACTCTCGTTGACCTTTACCAATTGGAATCATCGAATCAATGACCTTAAGCCCCGTAAATAATGGACGACCAACACTATGGCGTGTCATAACGCCTGGAGCTACTCGTTCTATATATCTTTCTTCTGTGGCCGTGATTGGTCCTTTATTATCTAATGGCTCACCTAATGGGTCAATAATACGTCCCAATAAGTCATCTCCAACAGGTACTTGGACAATTTCTTCTGTTCGGTAAACTGTATCTCCTTCACGAATACCTCGGTCACTTCCGAGAAGAATTACACCTACTTGATTTTCTTCCAAGTTAAGCGCTAAACCAAATGTTCCATTTTCGAATCGGACTAACTCATTCGCTTGAACATCTTGTAATCCACGAACGAAAGAAATACCGTCTCCAACCGTTAAAACGACACCTGTGTCTAAATCACTAAATTCCCAATCAACTTGTTGAATTCTATCTTGTAATTTTTGAATAATTTGTTCACTTTTTCGATCCATGCTGCACCTCTCTTATAATTTGATCGATGCGCGAACGAAAAGTCGTATCTATTACCGCACCATTTACTTCTAATCGAATTCCTCCGATTAAGTTTTTATTTATTTGATAATGAATCATTGAGTTTTCTCCCCAACGATTGTAAATTAGAGATTCAATCTGATTTTTAATTTGTTCACCTAAAGGATTTGCACTATAAACTTGTACATCAAATAATATATTTTCTTCGACTAGGATCAAATAGTAATCTTCCGTAATCGTTTCTAATCGATGTAGCATCCCTTCTTCTGTAATAACTTCTAAAAAGTTAATCACCATTGCGTCAAATTGACCATTTAAAATGGTGCGTAAATTTTGAAAACTTTCCGCTTTCACATCTAACGCATGAACATATTGATCAGATTGTTTTAATATTTGAGTTAGCTCTTGAAGTTGAAACCACACATCTATAGAAGAATCCGCTGGAATAGAGGCTAATAATGCATACACATATTGTTTAGTGAGTCTCATTATTCATCTGCTCCAATTCTACTTCTAATGAATGATAAATTTCTGTTTCATCATAATCATAGTTTTCAAGCGTGCGTTCTGTTAAGTTCAAAGCTACATCTAATAAATAATCTTCTACTTCTGCAATTAAATTCGCTCTTTGAATTTCAATCTCATTGTGAGCTTGTTCAAGCATTAGTTCTTTTTCATGAGTAGCTTGTTCAATGATTTTCTCACGCTCTTTTCTTGCTTCAACTTCCATCGCTTGTTGTGCACGTTTTAATCTTTCGACTTCTTCTTGATGCTCTTTTTCCAAGGCTTGCGTCTTAACTTGCGCCTCTTCCTCTACTGTTTTTGCATAATTTTGAGCTTCATTTAGCTCTTCTGCTTGTTTATCTAAATAATTCATCACGGGTTGATGTAAATATTTTCGGTATAAAAGATAAATGATCCCCGTTGCAGCTAACTGGACAAGTAATGTTAATAGATTTGGAAAAAGTTTTTCCGCTATATCGATCATATTTTATCCCTCATTTTAAGTTTAATATGCAAAGAGTATTAAGAAAGCAATCAATAGTCCATAAATCGCTGCCGTTTCAGCAATACCAGCACCTAAAATAAGCATTGTACGGATTTCATTTTCTGCTTCTGGGTTTTTACCTACTGCTTCAACAGCTTTTGCTGCGACATAACCTTGCCCTGCCGTTGAGAAAATCCCTGTCATTACTGCTAAAGCTGCTGCGATTGCTACTAATCCATCTCCAATTGTCATTTAAAAACAACTCCTTATATAATTTATATTATTTTTATCCATTTTCTTGAGGCGTTTCTACCCCAATGAAAATAATTGTTAACGAAATAAATAAAAAAGATTGTAAAAATCCTGAAAACAAATCAAAATACAAATGTAAAACTGGAGCAACAATCACTCCAAAAAAGTTAAAACCGCCAATTACTGGAACAAATTGACTAACCCATCCTGTAAACATATAAAGCAAAGACATAATGGTCGAACCAGCGACGACGTTCCCAAATAAACGTAAAGACAAACTTAATAATGGAGCAATTTGCCCAAAAATATTTGGAATTAAAAAGAAAGCAAACGGATCTAAAAAGCTTTTTAAATAGCCTTTGAAACCATTTGTTTTAATACTAACCCCTTGAATAAATATCCAAGTAATTGCCGCAAATGAGAGCGTTACGCTATAGTTGGAAGTAGGTGCGGATAGCCCGAACAATCCACTAATATTAGATACTAAAATATAAATAAAAACAGTACCAATATATGCCGAAAATTTCCGACCATATTCTTCTCCCATTGCATCAATCGTATATTGATTGATCCAACTTACAAGTTTCACAACACCAGCGGCTATACGATTCGGTTTTTGCTTGCCTTGCAAAGTCTGTAACTGTTTATTGATTAGCCAAAAAGAGACCGCAAGAAAAATAGTTACAATTAAAATAGATACTTGTTCGATCTGAAACACATTTAAGTCTCCTTTCTAATTGATCTCATGACAAACATTAAGGCTCGATCCGCAAAGAATGCTGCAAATACAGCAATTGGATTAATGTAATCAGGCAACAAGAATGAAATGAAGAATGGAATAGCAATCCAAACTACCACTCCAAGCAAATAAGCAATATACTTCCTTGTAGAGAAATGATCAAAATCTATAAGATTATCTAATATCTTCTCACGATATTGACGCAACAATCCTGCAAAAATCCAACCTATTAACCAGCCTAGGCCATAAGAAACATCCCAAAAGAATAAGGCTGAGCCTAAAATTATTAATACAAAATGTAATTTAGTCATGATCCCCTCCATACATCACTAGATACGATTCAACGCTCCCTTATAAAGTTTGCGTGAGTCATATAAACAAAAATCGTAAAACAGAAATTACATTAATCAATATAACAATATTTAATCGTAAAGTCAATTTGAATGTTGCTTAAAAATGTTGATGTTAAGCCATTATTATAGATAATAATAAATATTTTATTTATTCGAATTCTGATGCTAATTGACCTTCTTTTATTATAAATCATAATCACTTTTATGCTTACATTTTCTATTGTCGGAAGAACGTCTTCTAAAATTAACCTACTCTTAAAAATAAAAAATCCTTTTTAAAACGTAATCTAATAGAATTATAAACTGTTTGTATAAAAATACAATGTTACTCCGAACAAAAAATAGTATAAGCTCTTTTTTCAAACATTATTCACAAGAAATTTAAACTATATTCATTCGTACTCCTTTTGAATTTTATTGTTTCTATCCATTACTATTGAATTATGATAAACTAAACGAACAGAATGAAAGATAGGTAGGATTATGAGTAAAACACAAAAATCAGTTTATATCGCACTATTAGCTGCTCAAGCAACGGTAATATCCTTAGTAGAAGGAATGTTACCCAATCTTTTAGCATTTGCTCCTGGAGCAAAAATAGGTTTAGCGAACATGGTGACTTTAGTGGCTATTTTTTCTTTATCTTTTAAAGATAGTTTTAAAGTGGTAACTATGCGGTTATTACTTACTTCTTTATTGGGTGGAACTTTATCCACTTTTATGTATAGCTTTGCTGGTTCTTATTTAAGTTTCTTTGGGATGGTACTGGTTCGAAAATTAGGACCTAAAAGAGTCAGTTTTATAGGTATCAGTACAACAGGAGGTATTCTTTTTAACGTAGGGCAACTCACGGTCGCTAGCTTAATTGCACAATCATTTACCGTCATGCTATATCTTCCCGTTTTATCCTTTGCAGGAATTATTGCCGGTATTGTCGTAGGAGTTGTTGGGAATTTCATGATGAAAAATATCGCAACGATTAAAAAAATGCAAAGTGAAGAAGCAAAAAATAATGATTTGTCTCGAAAGTGGTATGAAGCTTCTCTAAATGAATAAAAAAGAAGTTACAAATTTATCGATTTATTTTACTAAATAGTATCTAAAAAACGACTCATTCAAATTTGAACGAGTCGTTTTTAGTTTATTTCTTATTTTTAAGAGTCATCTATTAATTGTTAGAATCTTCTTTTGAAAGTTTCCAAACGGCTAATAGATAGAAAATAACTCCTGATAACAAAACATAAATTAAGCTTTGAGTAGTTGTTATATAGCCATCGCCCCATGTAAAGATGACTCCTAAAGTTTCTTTCACTTCTAAGATTAGCTCGTTAGGAGCCCCACTCATCTTTTGAAATTCATTTTGCATTAAGGCTTTACGTAAAAGGGAAGCGGCTTGAGTGGATGGAACGAATTTAATGATCGAAGCGACCCAATCAGGTAAAACACCTACTGGGATATATACTCCCGCGATAAAACCTGATAGAGAACCAACGACTGAACTGATTACCGAATAGGCCCCTGAAGAATCAACGAAAAGAATAACCAAATACATTAAAGCTGAATTTGAAAACACTGTAACCAAGGTAAGAGCCAAAACCTTTAAAAAGGTCACAAAATCTATAATCGATCCATATTGGAAATAAATAATCAGTTCTCCAATAAATAATGTAAAGATTGAAACTAATAGACTGATGGCAAAAGCAGCACCAATATATCCTCCCGCTACTTGAGCTTTAGAAATCGGAGTTGAATGAAAGTCTTTAGAAATAGCTTTTTCATCATCTTTTACTTTTGTACCAAAAGCCGTTAAGGTAGTGGAAATTGAATTAATCGCTAAAATACCTGCAATTAGCCAATTAAACATAATTAAATCTGGATCAATGTAATCAGCTACCTCCACACTTAAAGTACCTTCTAAAAACACGAAGTATAAGCCAATCAAAATCAAAGAAGATAGCAAGGAGAAAAATACAGTCATTTTATCCCTAAAAAACAATTTAATATTCCTTTGAATTAAAGCCAGCATTATCTTAGCTCCTTTCCTGTTACGTTTAAGAACACGTCATCCATACTCCCTTTGAGTACTTCATAGCTTTCTATATCCTTAATGTATTTTTCAGAAAGAGCTACTGCATCAAGGGTCGATTCTAAATAAATGGTAAGAGAATCACCAGTCTTCTCAAATGACACATTATTTGCTTCTAGTTTTTCACTTAAAGTTTGATCTTTAGGCGTAAGAACTAATTTATTTTTGGCATATTTTTCTTTTAGTTGAGAAGGAGTACCTTCTTCTTGAATCTCTCCATGGTCGATAATCATAATTTTGTCTGCCTGTGCTGCTTCTTCCATATAGTGAGTAGTCAGAAAAATCGTTAAATTATTTTCTTGTTGCATTTGTTTTATCGTCTTCCAGACTTGTTGTCGGGTCTGCGGATCTAAGCCGGTGGTCGGTTCATCTAAAAAGAGTACTTTTGGTCGATGAATTAATCCGCGTGCTAAATCTGCACGTCGTCTTTGCCCGCCTGATAGTTCACCATATGGTCGATCTTTTAAGTCGGTAATATTCGTTATTTCCATAGCTTCTTGTATTAATTCTTGGAGGTTTCCTTTATTTTTTTCGTACAGACCACCTCGTAAACGCAAATTTTCTTCTACTGTTAATAAATCATCAAGTACATTATTTTGAAAAACAACGCCGATCATTTCTCGTATTTTTTCATTGTCTTTTCCTACTTTGTATTGGCCGATTTTAATCTCACCAGAACTTGGTGTTAAAAAAGTACACATCATTTCGATCGTTGTACTCTTTCCGGCACCATTTGGACCTAAAAAGGCAAAAAACGAACCACTTTTCACGTCAAAATTTATTCCTTTAACTGCTTCAATATTTCCATAATCTTTTTTTAGATTATGAACTTCTATAATATTTTCCATAGGATCTCCTCATTTAATTAAGTTGGAATTTCTTGATGCTTTATTTATTATAGTGACACTTTGTCACTTCGTCAAACATAAAGAAATCTGAATAACAAAATTGAGTGTTTTATCATCGAAAAATTCCCGAGAATAAAGCACTCAATTTAAATTATATGTTCATTAATTTCTTCTTCATGCTATATAGTGTATTAATCTATTGATTGATCCATGTAAAACTATCATCCGTTAAATTGAATTCATTCGTAACTCCATCTGAGGTATAAATTTCGTCATCTAAAGAGATAAAGACCGCTTCAATCCCATCCTGACTATTTACATAATCAAGACCTTCTTCAAGACCAAAGCCAAAAACAACGGTGGATAAAGCATCGCCATCGACGGAGTGATCTGTGATTACAGTGACTCCGGCCAAATCATTGTCAAAGGGATAACCAGTATCCGGGTTCATTAAATGATGATAAGCTTTACCTTCTTTTTCAATATATCTTTCATAAATACCTGATGTAACAATCGATTTATTTTTTAAATTAATAGAACCCACAATTTCACCACGAGTGGAATCAGGATTTTGAACACCTACATTAAATCCTCCTGCATCTCGTGTTGGTGAATCGCCCATAATGACTACATTTCCACCTAAATCAACAATAGCTGTTGTAACTCCTTGATCCTTTAAGACGTCCATAGCCTCATCCGCTATATACCCCTTGGCAATCGCTCCTAAGTCAATCCGCATGCCTTCTTCAGTTAAGAAGACGGTACGTTTATCTACATCTAATTTCACTTTTTCGTGATTGACTAAAGGTAAAACTTCTTCGATTTCCTCTACCTCTGGAACTCTGGCATCATCAAAGCCAATGCTCCATAAATCTGTGATAGGACCAATAGTATAGTCAAAACCACTTCCTGCTACCGAACTATATTTTTCGGCCGCTTCAATTAAAGGAAAAACATCATCGGAAACCTCGACCGCTTCTTCTCCGGCAGCTTGATTGATTGCATCAATTTCTGAGCCTGGGCCGTTGGAAGTCAGTTTTTTATCGAGTTCTTTTATCCGATCAACGGCTTCGTCTAGTGCTTCTTCTTTTTCTTCATCATACACACGCAACACAATATAAGTGCCCATCAAAAACTCTCTTCGTTCTGCAGGTTCCTCCATTAAAGTTGTTTCAGATTGAGAGGGTGTTTCATTTTCCTCTTCCTTTTTATTCTCCTGGCTACAAGCAACTAGTAGTAAAAGAATAGAACTTAAAAAAAATAGAAAAACCAATTTTTTATTTTTAATTATTCGCTTCATATTAAACTCCTAATTTTTAATCATAGTATAAACTAAAAAACAGGTAGGAAAAAGCCCGTCCTACCTGTTTATTTATTTAAAACTTTAAACTTATATATTACTCTGCATTATCTACTTCAATAGTTTCTGTATTTCCTTCTTCTGCTGCATCAACTAATTGTTGTGCATAGTCTTGGAATTTTTCTGAAGTATGTGTTGCTCCAGATACTACTTCAACATCTGCTGGATCTTGTTTTTCTACAAGTTGTCCTTCTAAATCTGGTATAAAATCTTGAGGACCTAAGCCATCAACATTGGTCATTGTCTCTTGATAGTCTTCGTCATCAATTTTGTCATTACCATCTTCATCTTTACTTTCCCAAGTTGCTTCGGTAATTTCCCCATCGGCAACAGTCACTTCTAAAGCTTCCTTCCAGCCTGTTTCGCCAAAGTTAAGATCTTCAACACGGTATGATCCATCTTGTAATCCTTCTGTTGTCTCAACAGTTGTATCATCTTGTACATCTTCAGCTGTATCTTCTGGTGTTTCTTCTGGAGCTTCTTCATTCCCACAGCCGGTTAAAACAAGAGCTGACGATAAAAATAAAACAGATAAAAACTTTTTCATAATTTTTTCCTCATCCTTTTGTTATTTGAGTTTTTTTGTATTTAAAATCACAATACAAATACCTTGTTTATTCATTGTTATATTAACATTTTATGGTTAGGGTGTCAAAACCCTATAAAATTTAACTTTTTCTTACTAAGATTCCTTTTCCAACAGCATTTTTGGTATAATTAACCGTATAAATAT
>NZ_FQUF01000025.1 GCF_900129085.1 Atopostipes suicloacalis DSM 15692 | reverse complement strand
TTTTAGCTTCCAAGACCGTAGGGACTACGGGGTTAGCCTAATCAAAATCCGACCAGTAGGTTGGAGTTCTTAGGAATCTCCATCTTCAAAATCCAAAGGATTTAAGGTGGAGTAGTTCAAATTATACAATAATAACGCAAAAAAGCCTCTCCAAACAAAAGATAGAACTTTGTCCGAAAGAGGCTTTTAAAGTTAATTATTCATCTTCTTCTTCGTCATCTTCACCAATAACTTCTGGTTCAGGCATGACATCTGTAGCAGTATCTTCTGTTTCTAAGTCTTCTGAAATATCTTCAGGTGCAGATACAGAAACAATTGTTTCATCTGGTTCTGTTAATAATTCAGTACTTTCAGGAAGTTCGATATCCGCAACAGTTAAGCTATCTCCAATTTCAAGTTTTGAAGCATCAATTGTAAAGTGAGTTGGAGCATCTTCAGGAGCAATAACTATATCAATTTCAGATATAGATTGAGATAAAATACCTTCAAGAATCTCATCTTCACCTTCAACATAAACTGGAATTGTCATATCAACTTTTTCACCAGCAGTAAATGCTTGTAAATCTATATGATATAGACTTGGTTTTGTAGCAAAATATGAATATTCTTTAACGAATACTTGGTAAGTTTCACCATCAACTTCTAATGAAAATACCCCGTTAGATCCTACTTCACGGACAGTATCTTCAAATTCTTTTAAATCTACTAACACAGGTAATGATTCAACAGCTCTACCGTAAATTACGGCAGGTAATTTCCCAGCTGCACGCGCTTGTTTAGAAGCAGACGTACCTGTTTTTGTGCGTTTTTCCGCAACAATTTTCATGCATTTCACCTTCCACTCAATATTAATACCATTCAGTTCTTATCTGAATAAATCAAGGATAAGTATATCAAATTTACTATCCTAATGCAAAGCACCACTGAAACATTTTATCTTATTTTTAAAAAATTAGCAAATGAAGTTATTAAAATCCATTCACTTCAATATAATTTTAAAAGCGGGAGATAATTTCCACCCGCTTTTAAAAAGCCTTATTCTAAAAAATCTTTTAATTGTTTCGAGCGACTTGGATGACGTAATTTTCTTAATGCTTTGGCTTCGATTTGACGAATACGTTCACGAGTAACACCAAATACCTTACCTACATCTTCTAAGGTACGTTGACGACCATCATCTAAACCAAATCTTAATCGTAAAACATTCTCTTCTCGATCTGTTAGGGTTTCTAAAACATCTTCTAGTTCATTTTTTAACATTTCATATGAGGCATTGTCTTCAGGATCCATTGCCTCTCCATCTTCAATAAAGTCCCCTAAATGCGAATCGTTTTCTTCGCCAATAGGTGTTTCTAAAGAAACGGGGTCTTGAGAGATATTAATAATATTTCTTACTTTTTCAGTAGGTAAATCCATTTCTGCGCCAATCTCTTCAGGCGTCGGTTCACGTCCTAAATCTTGTAGCAAGGATCTTTGAACACGAACTAATTTATTAATGGTTTCAACCATATGGACTGGAATACGTATCGTTCGTGCTTGATCGGCAATGGCTCGTGTAATGGCTTGACGAATCCACCAAGTGGCATAAGTTGAAAACTTAAAGCCTTTTGTATGATCAAACTTCGTTACGGCTTTCATAAGCCCCATGTTACCCTCTTGAATAAGGTCTAAAAAGCTCATTCCACGGCCTACATATCTTTTGGCGATGGAGACCACTAAACGCAAGTTTGCACTGGCTAACTCATCTTCTGCGCTCTTATCCCCTTCAAGAATACGTTTCGCAAGTTCAACTTCTTCGTCGGCAGAAAGTAAATCAACACGACCAATTTCTTTTAGATACATACGAACTGGGTCATTAATTTTAACTCCTGGTGGGGCAACTAATTGTTCATCTCGTGCTTCCTCGACAACTTCTTCTTCTTTTTCAACTTGTTTTGCCAAAGGATTTCCATCTTCATCGACGACACCGATTCCTTCGTTTTCAAGTTTTTGAATTAAACGATCCATTCCTTTTTCATCTAAATGATAAGGTTTAGCGAGTTTATCACTAAGTTCTACATAAGAAACGGTATCTTGATCTAGAAACTTAATTTCGCTAATCATTTCATTAAGTGCTGTTTTATAATCTTTTTTTATGTCTGCAGATTCTGCCATAAGATTATTGCCTCCCGTAGTAGTAATCTTGTTTATTGCTTATTGTTTTTTAATTTTTTATTTAAATTAATAATTTCGATAGCTAAAGAGTTTTGTTTACTCGTATTTCCTTGTTTTTGCGCTTCTCTTAGCTCTTCTGTTTTTTGTGCGATAGTCTCTTTGACGGGTGATATATTTTTAATAACATGAACGTAGTCATTAATCTCACCATCCTTTAGTTCTCCTAAATCAATTAAGAAAATTTCTGCAACTTTCTTTTTTAATTGATCATCTTGTAAATAGTCTAAAAAGCCTTCCGTATCTGTTAATTCTAAATCATCTTCTCGATAGGATTCAAATAAAATGAAAATCAATTGATGAGATTCATGATTGAAATGAAAATCAGGATCTAATTTTTTTAAAGTGATCCAAGCTTCTTCATCATAAAACAACCGATTCAACAGCATCCGCTCTGCTTGTTCAATTAAACTAAATTTTGGCTTGTCTTGATATGAAACCTGCAGTTTAGGGACTTGACTTTGCTGCATTCTTTGCTGCTGTTTCATTTCATTTAGTTGTTTTGTTTGAACAATATCCATGACAGATTCAAATTGTGACTTTAAAGTATCTAAGGATACCTTAAATTCTTCAGCTAATTGATTTAGATAAATTTCACGTTCAATTAGTGAATCGACTTGAGTCAGTTCACGAAGAACTTCTTCAATATAAGTGATTTGTTCTGATTCATTCGATAAATTTTTATCGCGTTTATAATACTGCATTAAAAAGCCAATATACGTGTCACGACCATGTGTTAAAAATTCGAAAAATTGATGTTTCCCAAATTTTTGAATATAATCATCAGGATCTAATCCACTAGGAAAGGTAACAACTTCTAAATTAAAATGAGTTTTTGTAGTTAAAAAGTCAATGGATCTCTTGATTGCATCATTTCCAGCATCATCCCCATCAAAGGCTAAAACAATGTGGTCCGTGAAGCGATCCATACTTTTAATTTGTTCCTCTGTTAAACTTGTTCCCATAGAAGCTACAGCATTTTTCACGCCTGCTTGCCAAGCTGAGATTACATCCATATATCCTTCAAAAAAAACAGCTTCATTTTCACGTCGAATCGATGCTTTTGCTTTGTCAAAATTATATATAACCTTGCTTTTATTAAATAATGGCGTTTCAGGAGTATTTAAATATTTTGCTGTTTGAAACGATTTATTTTCATTATCAAATATTCTTCCTGAAAAACCAATCGTTTTACCCTGCTCATTATGGAGTGGAAATATAATTCGGTTTGAAAATCGATCCAAGAATTCGTCACTTTCAGGCGAATGATTTATTGAAAATAATCCTGAATTTTGATAAGTCTCTATATCAAATGCTACATCTTTTTGTGAATCAAAATATAGATATAAAGCATTTCGTTGGGGTGGTGAAAAACCTAATTCAAACTCATCGATTGTTTCTCTTGTCATCCCACGATCAAGTAAATACTCTAAAGCAGCTTTCCCGATTTGAGTATTTACCAAGATATGATGATAAAAAGATTTAGCTAATCGATTAATTGAATTTAGCTTACCTATTGCTGAATCTTCATTAACTTCCTGATTAGACACTTGAGAAATTAAATTTTGATCTAATGGATAGTTAATAAGTTCTGCTGTTTTTATGATAGCTTCAGGATAAGTAAGTCCTTCAATTTCTTTAAGAAAATTAAAGACATTGCCCCCTCGGCCACAACTAAAACAATAAAAGATTTGTTTTTGATCATTTACAGAAAAAGAAGGCGTTTTGTCTTCATGAAAAGGACAATGAGCAAAATGATTTTGCCCTGACTTTCTCAACTGTAAATATTGCGAAATGATATCTACGATATCTGTATTTTTTCTGATATCATCGACCGTCGCATCAGGGATTCGAACCATCATGCTCACCTCCATAAATATATTTTATTATAAAACGATATAAAAATCCTAGGATAAATCCGATTTTTAGTATACCATTCATAGTTTACAAGTCAATTATTTTGCATCGCCAATTCCTATAAACCATGCTTGATTCATAAAATGATTAGTTGGTTAATAATTTGAGGATATCATCTTTTGTAAGTGAACGGCTCTTTTTACTATCGCTTTTACGTATGACGTTATCAATTAATTCTCTCTTTTGGTCTTGAAGCTCATTTATTCCTTCTTCAATCGTTCCTTGCATAATCAACCGGATAACTTGAACAGATTTTTGTTGGCCAAATCTATGGACTCGATCAGCCGCTTGATCTTCGATGGCTGGATTCCACCAAGAATCATATAAAATCACGGTATCTCCACCCGTCAAGTTTAAGCCCGTTCCACCTGCACGTAGAGAAATCAAAAATAAATCTTTTTCCCCTTCATTAAATCGTGTGGTTAATTCCAACCGTTCTTCTTTTGGCGTACTTCCATCTAAATAATGATAATCAACATTTTGTTCATCTAAGATTTTCCGAATGATAGCTAGCATACTTGTAAATTGAGAGAATAATACAACTCGTTTATTATTCGCTAAAGCTTCTCTTAAGTATTCCATCAGACGATCTAGTTTAGCAGATCCACCTTCATAATCAGGATTCACCAGTCTAGGATCACAACAAATTTGTCGTAATCGAGTCATACCCGCTAAAATACGCATTCTATTTTGTTCAAACTCATCTTGCTCAATTAATGATTCTACATCATTTTTGATAAGAGACAATTGGGTTTGATAAAGTCTTTTTTGTTCGTCAGAAAGCTCAATATACTCTACTGTCTCTGTTTTAGGAGGCAGATCGTCTAGTACATCTTCTTTTAATCGTCGTAAAACAAAGATGTCAATCTTTCGGGAGATTTCTTCTTCTGATAATTCATTAAAAGCTTTCTTCGACTGAAATAATCCAGGCGATATAATTGAAAATAAAGACCATAATTCATTTAAGTTATTCTCAATTGGTGTACCCGATAAAGCAAAAATGTTTTGTGCTCTTAATCTATTGACAGCTTTTGTTGTTTTGGCTGCATCATTTTTCACATTTTGAGATTCATCTAAAATAATGGACTGAAAAACATGCTTTTTATAGTGTTCAATGTCGCGCTGGATTAATGGATAACTCGTAATTAAAACATTAAGATCCTTGTCATTTAAGGCATACTCCAATTGTTCATTTCGTTCTTCAATCGAGCCACTAATCACTAAACAATTTACTTCAGGAGCAAATTGTTTAAACTCTCTTTCCCAGTTATATACAACACTTGATGGGCAGACTACTAAATATTTCCCACCCTTGTTTTCGATTTTAGACAAGAGAAAAGTGATTGTTTGAATAGTTTTTCCAAGTCCCATATCATCTGCCAAAACGCCGCCTAACCCATAGTAATCTAGCATCCGCAACCATTTATAACCTGTTTCTTGATAAGGTCTTAAGGTTGCGTTTAAACCTTTGGGTAAATCAAAGGTTAAACGATTCGGTTCCTTTAGTTCTTTAATAAATTCCTTGAATTCATTGCCAATAGAGACCATTTCTCCTTCACCTAGCGATAAACCGCGTAGTAAAGAAACCGAAGTCTCTTTAGCAATTTCAGACGGTTTCAACTCTAATTTATCAATGTTTTCAAATAATTTTTCGAAACGATTTTCTTTTAAATCAATTATTTTTCCTGAGTTTAGTTTGTAAAATCGCGGATCTGTCTTTTCTAACTGTGTGACTAAGTCTGCTAAATCATCATCAGATATTTGGGCTAAATCAAATTTAATATCTAATAAATTTGTTTGTTTGTTCATTTCAATGGATAAACCTAATTTAATATCTTGATCATAAATTAAGTCTTTAGCATCAGAAGATAGATAAATTTCCATTAGCTCAGAAATTTCACTTAAAGAATCGTATATAAAAGTACTAATTTCTTCAAATTGATCGAGAATATATTTTCCTTCTACTACTTCAGCTTTTTTGAAATAGTGAGAGAGTACACTAAGTGTGTCTTTTTCATTATATATATCTCGTATAAAAACAGATGACGCATCCTCAGATTGTTCTTCTGTATCTGGTACAAGTGGATTAATCGTATTTTCTCCATATTTAAAATGAGGCTCTATGGATAAAGCATCTTGATCATAATCAATATACAACTCAGTAGTTAGTGGTTCATGTTCTATATTGTCCTCAATTCCATCAGCAATATCATAATGAAAGAGTTCTCTTAAACGGGGTAAAATTAAAGAATAAAAGGACGTTAAATCATCTTTAGTTAACTTAAGTGGCTCCTCTGCCATATTGCTAATGGTCTCAATGAGCAACTGAGCAGTTTTAAACTGTGGAGCAGTTAATAAATAAAAGACACTATTAACACTGACTATATTAGCTTGAGGATGAACCGTTATATTTTTCTTCTTATCTTCATCACTAACATCTAAAGTAAAGAAATCTTTTTCTCGTTTAATTAAAAAAGTAAGAGGCAATTTTTCCTCTTCTTCAGCAATTTCAGGATGTTCTATTTGGTTGATAGAACTTAATAAACGAGGTGGTGGTGCTAGTCGAACGAAGCCTCCATCAACTTCACTTAATAATTCAAGAAGTGCAGGAACATTCTTTGCCAGAACGGATAAAGATCCGTTTTGTTCTAAAGAATGGCCCGTGTAAACCATTTGGAAAGCCTCTTCTTGGGCTTTACCAATTTCATTCATATAAGCTAATAATTCTCGGTCTTCAGGAAGTAAGAAATAGTCTTTCGGATTATATCTAAGTTGTTTCCCAAAAGTATATTCATTCCCCTTCAATAAGTGATTGGTAACATCTAAAATATCATGAATCACATATAAATGATCCACTCCTGCTTTTAAATATATTTCATATTCAAATAAATGATTCACCTTGTGCATATTTAGTACAAATTCAAATTGGAGTGGCGTTTTTGTAAAAGATATCGCATGAGATTCTATATCTTTATTTGCTTCTTCAAATAAATGATTTAATAACTCACGATTTCTCTGTAATAATTGAAGCTGACTAGAAGGTTGTTCTGTATCGATGGTTTGATTTGCATTTAATGCATTAAATGCCTCTTGGTTGATTGTATTTAAATACAACATACTCGTAATCACATGTTGGCATGCTCCAGATTGTTTTTGGAAAACAGTACAATCACAAGAATATTTTTGCGCAAGACCATTTTTTAAAAAACTTAAATATGTTTTTTGATTCTGTCCATCAAAAATTGTGAATTCTACTGAGCGGTTGCCTTCATTTAATGACAATTCTTTTACTTGATCATTATTAAATAGCATAACACCTTTTTCATAAATCGATTGATTGGTTGCTAAAGATTTGATTGTTGCTTCAGGAAAAAATTGTTTTTTAAACAAATAATTCAGTCCTTTTTACCTTAAATTTCTATCATCTTATTATAACAAAGATTTGATAAGATTTCACACAAAAAGAAAAATCACCTATTAATTCTGCAATATTGCATACAATAAGTGATTTTCTTTTTAGTATTTATTCATTTAAACAATTAATTGACTAAAATCAGCAAAGTCCATTGTAATATTTGCTAGATTATTAAGTAATGTTAAACGATTTTCTTTTATTTCTGGCTGATCCACCATAATCATATTATGATCAAAAAATTCAGTAATCGGTCCATGAATCTTTTCAAGTGCTAAATAACGTTCGTTAGCATCTGTTGTTTGAGTGAAAATTTTAGACAACTGAGTCGTGACTTTAACAAGTTCTTTTTCTGAATCTGTTTCAAGAAGTTGTTCATTAATTTGACCGGCATTTCCATTCGTATTTGTAATATTTAGAATACGCGTAATTGATTCTACCAGTTCTTTATAGTTTTCTTTCCCTTTATGTTGTTCTAATCGTTCACCAGCTTTCACCATCCGCGTAAGGTTATCGTTTTTAGCTGCTAACACTGCTTGGCGTATATCATAAGAAAGATTATAATCCGTCTTCATGATTTGTTCTAATCGAGCTAAGATAAAGTCATTTAAAGCACGCATGTTTTCATCTAGTTGATCCATTCGTTTTTCTGGAAGATTGCTTACTTCCACGACTTCATTCATTAATTTTATAAAATCTAGATTTTTTACATCTAAAGCAAGAATTAAACGAACCACTCCCACAGCTTGTCTTCTCAATGCATGAGGATCATTTGACCCTGTAGGAATCATGCCAATAGAGAAAAATTGAATCAACGTATCCAACTTATCTATTAAAGCAATATACTTTCCTAGAATTGATTTTGGTAATGAATCCACTTGTGAGAGTGGCAAATATTGTTCACTAATTGCATGAGCTATATTATCAGATAGATGGTGTTCTCTAGCATAAATACCGCCTATTCTTCCTTGTAGAGTTGGGAATTCATCGACAATTTGTGTTACTAAGTCAAATTTATATATAGCTGCAATTTCTTTCAATTCTTTAATCTCTGGACCTGATAAATTAAAATGATCAGCTAAGACATCTACTATTCTGACCGCTCGATTTTGTTTATCATAAATTGTTCCTAACTGTTCATGATAGGCCACATTCTTAAGTTTTTCTACAAATTCAACGATTTCAGATTTTTGATCTTCGGCATAAAAGAATTTTGCATCTGCTAAACGTGCTGTTAATACTTTTTCATTTCCTCGGGCCACATTTTCTATATGCTCACTATTTCCATTACGAACGGAAATAAAATAAGGCAATAAAGCTTGTTGATCTTTTTCATCTCGAACAGGGAAATAACGTTGGTGATCAATCATAGAAGTTTCTAATACAACACTCGGTAGTTGTAAAT
This sequence comes from Atopostipes suicloacalis DSM 15692, assembly GCF_900129085.1. Taxonomy (GTDB): domain Bacteria; phylum Bacillota; class Bacilli; order Lactobacillales; family Carnobacteriaceae_A; genus Atopostipes; species Atopostipes suicloacalis. Next base: position 25,165 of record NZ_FQUF01000025.1, on the reverse strand, counting down.
AATCTTTATCAAAATGCCCATAAAAAGCGGTAGGATATTCAACTAAATCCGTAACTTCTTCTAATAGTTCACTTTTTAATGTAGGAACGATCCAATTATGCTGTTTGCATAAGTCCTGAATTTGTTCGACAATCATGGCTTGTCTTTCTGCTCGTTTAGGGATAACGGCTTGTTTTTCTAACAAACTTTCATATTCTTCTGGAATAGTAATTTCAACCGCTTCTCCTAAGAATCGATGACCTTGAGATGTTCGTCCTGTTGGTACACCAAAGACTTCAAAGGGCACGATTTCATCATCTAATAAAGCAACTAACCAATGAATTGGTCTTACATAGTGATAAGAGAAATTACCCCACTTCATATTTTTAGGAAACTCAATATCTAAAATAACCTGCTCCATTCCTTGGAGTATTTCTTGAGCGGATTTACCAGGTACGAATTTTTCAATGAAAACATACGGTTTTCCTTTTTCTTCTTTAATGATTAAATCATCGACAGAACCTCCTTGGCCTTTTGAAAAGCCAATGGCTGCTTTTGTCCAATTTCCTTCTTCATCTTGAGCTATTTTTTGAGCTGGTCCACGAACTGTTAATGTTTCATCCGGTTGTTTCTCAGCTAGCTCTTTAACCATTACGGCAAAACGACGAGGAGTTGAATAGCCTATGATTTCAGTAAAAGTTAGATTTGCTTCAGTTAAGAATGATTTTGTTTTATCTATTAATTGTTTCTCAGTATTTGCAATAACTCCTGCTGGCATATCCTCTAAACCTACTTCAAGCAAAAATGTCTTTGTCATTTATTTTGCCTCCTCTTCTATTTGATATTTCTCAACCCATTTTTCTGTATCTTCTTTTAGTAATGGAAAATCTAATTTCGCTCTTTCATTTAAGAAAGATCTTGCGATATTACGTGCCATGGCACGAATTCTACGTAAATAATCTGGACGTTCAGTAGCAGAAACTGCTCCACGCGCATCTATTAAATTAAAAATATGACTACATTTTAAAACATAATCATACCCAGGATGTACCAATCCTTGTTCAATCAGTAAAGTCGCTTCTTTTTCATAAGCATCTAACAAATTAAAAAGTAAATCTAAATTGCTCTTATCAAAAGTATAAACGGAATGTTCATATTCTGGCTCTCTAAAAATTTCTCCATATTTCACGCCATCCGCCCATTCAATATCATAAACACTCTCTACATCCTGAATATAAGAAGCCAATCGTTCTAAACCATATGTTAATTCTGCGGTTACAGAATCTACCTCAATCCCACCTACTTGTTGAAAATAAGTAAACTGAGTCACTTCCATACCATCTAACCAAACTTCCCAACCTAGTCCTGCACATCCAAGTGATGGGTTCTCCCAGTTATCTTCGACAAAACGAATATCATGTTCTAATGGATTAATACCTAAAGCTACCAAACTATTTAAATATAAATCTTGGATATCTTTTGGTGAGGGCTTCATAACTACTTGGAATTGGTGATGCTGATAAAGTCGATTTGGATTTTCACCATATCGACCATCAGCAGGTCTTCGTGATGGTTCAACATAAGCAGCATTCCATGGTTCTGGACCTAAAGAACGTAAAAAGGTATAAGGGCTCATTGTTCCTGCCCCTTTTTCAGTATCGTATGCTTGCATTAATAAACAATCTTGATCTGACCAATAACGCTGTAAGGTTAATATAATTTCTTGAAAACTCAATGCTTTTTTAGTCATTGTCTTCTCTCCTCTAAATATAAAAACTCGTCCCTATACTGACTGTTTCCCGATCAGTATAGGGACGAGTTCTCGCGGTTCCACCCTATTTCTAACAAAAATGTTAGCACTTTTAATACTATTATTAAATCAATATGGTGCCTTCCAATGTGGTTATTGATCTAGCTCACACTTTCCTAGATTCGCTGAAACAATAAATTCCCTACATGTACTCTTCCATAATCTAATATAAATACTCTGTGTTAATATTACACTTCTAAAATAAATTGTCAATCATCTTTTCTTAACGTATCTTCCCACTTATAAAGATTATCAATAAACTTCTTACTCTTTAGGCTTAAGCCAACTAATTGGTCATAAATATGGTCAATCAACCGTTTAATTTCTTCTTGGGTACTTTTTTTAATCGAAATTTCTCCAATTTTTTCTAAATCCATTACTGAATATAACCTGACTAAATGAACAGCTTTTGGATCAACATGTAATCTCCTAGGGTCTTCTAGAAAATGTTCTGAACAAAGAATGCCATGATATTTATCTGAGTAGTCAAATATCCCCTTCGTTTTTCCACAGATACTGCATGCACTAAAATTTGGACCTACACCGAATACTACTAAAAATTTAACTTCTAGAATATTTGAGATAACTTCAGGATTATAACCTTCATCTATTAAATGAAGGCCAGTGACTAAAAGATGATACAAGGAAGGATAAGGAAGACGATCTTCTACTGCCGCATCTGCTAAAGCACTAACATACGTAGCATAGGCATTACTAAAAATATCTAACTGCAAATCTCTTTTTTGTTCAATTTCTTTTGCTCCGCGCAAAAAACTTAAGCCGCTTTCTCGGATATCGGCAATAAAGGTTGCTGTAGTAAAAGGTTGAATCGCTTGAAAAATCTCTCCCTGAGGGCGTTTAGCGCCACGAACAAAGAACATTATTTTCCCAAATCTTTTCGTGAATATTTTGACCAAGAAATCGCGTTCTCTATGTTTTCGCTGGTATAAAACAATACCTTCTACTTCTTCTAAATGCGCCATATAATCCCCCTCTTTTTCCTTTATCGCTTAACTCCTTATTCTCCTGATTTTATAAGATAGAAAGTTTATTCGATTTAATATTCTTCATCTTTGTAACCAAATCTGTTTAAATCTCGTGGGGTGTCTCGCCAATCGTCTGCTACTTTCACCCATAGTTCTAAATATATTTTATTTCCCAGTAATATTTCAATATCCTTGCGCGCACGCGTACCAATCTCTTTTAACATGCTTCCTTGTTTTCCAATAATAATTCCTTTTTGGCTACTACGTTCTACTACAATCGTTGCTTGAACTTCGATAAGGTTCTCGCTTTCTCGCTGCATACTTTCAGTAATAACCGCTACCGAATGGGGAATTTCTTCTCGAGTTAATTGTAAAACTTTTTCTCTAATTAATTCTTGAACGATAAAATATTCAGGATGATCTGACACCTGATCACTTGGATAATATTGAGGTCCTTCTTCTAGATAACTAGAAATCACTTCCAGTAAACGGTCCACATTATTCCCATCTATTGCGGAAACAGGTATGACTTCATCAAATTCCATTTCATTTTGGTAAGCTTCAATTATTGGTAATAATTTATCCGGATGAACTTTATCAATTTGATTCAAAACTAAAAAGACAGGGGTATGAATGTTTCTTAATCGTTCCATAATAAAACGATCGCCAGGACCCATTTTTTCAGATACATTAATCATAAATAAAACCATATCTACTTCATTTAATGTACTTAATGCAGAATCGACCATAAATTGACCTAGCTGGTGTTTGGGCTTATGAATTCCCGGAGTATCAATAAATACAACTTGTTCTTCATCTGTTGTATAAATCCCCTGAATTCTATTTCGTGTAGTTTGGGCTTTATCACTGGTTATTGTAATTTTTTCACCCATAATTTGATTAAGCAAAGTAGATTTCCCTACGTTTGGTCGCCCTACAATTGATACAAAACCCGATTTAAACTTTTCATTATTATTCATCATTTTAATTAAACCATATCCTTATTTGTAAATGCTCCTGGTAACAATCCTGCAACCGTTGTTTCATAGACATGACCATGGGTATTCGTTAAAATAACAGGCATATCTGGGTCACAAAATTCTGCCATAACTTGTCGACAAGCGCCACACGGGGAGATAGGACCTTCTGTTCCACCTGTGACCACTAATTTTTCAAACTCAAATTTCCCTTCTGAAACAGCTTTAAAAAAAGCTGTCCGTTCTGCACAGATAGATAACGGATAGGAGGCATTCTCAATGTTGCAACCCGTATAAACTTCGCCCTCTTTAGTGAGCAATGCTGCTCCTACTGGAAATTCTGAATAAGGAACATAGGCTGCTTCTAACATTCTTTCCGCTTTTATTGTTAATGCTTCATCTGAAATTTTTGCCATAAAATGACTCCTTTTAATTTTTATTTTTTAGTATAAATGAAAGAATACTAATACTTTAGGCAATAAAATGATTGCACCTACCACTACAGAAAAAATAGAAGTAAATAGAACAGCGGCTGCTGCCATATCTTTTATTTTTTTAGCTAAGGGATGGTAGTCAGGTGAAAACATATCTATTGTATTTTCAATAACCGTATTCCAAATTTCCATGACAATGACCAAAAAACAGACTAAAAAAATCCATAACCATTCACTAATAGATAAGGATAAAAATAAAGACACTAATAAAACGACAATGGTCGTCAAAACATGGAAACGCATATTTCTTTCTTCCTGAAAAACCGTACAGACTCCTTGGTAAGCATAACGAAAAGAGTCAAAAAAAGTTCTGTTTTTGTACGGTTTGTTTTTACTGTTTTTATCTCTCAAGACCATTCTCCTCCAAAATCTTTTCTTGAAGGGAAAACATTTCTTTTTCTTCTTCTGCAGTTTGATGATCAAAACCATTCAGGTGTAAAAAGCCATGAACAGTTAAAAATCCAAACTCTCTTTCAAAAGAATGTCCATAGTCTGAAGCTTGTTCTTCTATTTTATCAATGGATATAAAAATATCACCTAGCAATCTAGGGAGATCATTTGTATTCTCATTAATTTCTTCATCAAATATCCACTCAAATTCTTCATCATTATCTTCTATTGCAAAACTAATTACATCCGTTGGGCGATCAATAGAACGGTATTCTCGATTAATCTCTTGTATCCGGTCGTTATCGACTATAGTGATCGAAACTTCAAAGTTCTGATCTAACCCTAATTCTTTCGCAGTCGCAAGAATTAATTTTTTAACCAAGTCTAATTGTTGTTGCTTTACACGTTCAGTTTCATCGTATAATGCAATATCCAACTTTGTCACATCCAGTCATTTATAAAAATTATTTTTCGTTATTTTCTTTTCCAGTTTTTTCCTGTTTTTCATAAGCAGTAATTACCTTTGAAACCAATGGATGGCGGATAACATCTGAAGAATCAAAATGAACCATCCCTATCCCGTCTACTTGGTTCAATGTACGTTGTCCATGAATTAAACCACTTTTCGTTCCTCTAGGTAAGTCGATTTGTGTGATATCCCCATTAACAATCATTTTAGAACCAAAACCAAGACGAGTAATAAACATCTTCATTTGTTGGATTGTCGTATTTTGAGCTTCATCGAGAATAACAAAGGCATCATCCAATGTCCGTCCACGCATATAAGCCAGAGGAGCGATTTCAATAGTTTCTCGCTCTAACAATCGACCGGTATGTTCAACCCCTAAAATTTGATACAACGAATCATATAAAGGTCTAAGATACGGATCTACCTTTTCTTTTAAATCTCCTGGCAAGAACCCTAAATTTTCTCCAGCTTCCACAGCTGGTCGGGTTAAGATTATTCTTTTTACTTCGCCTCTTCTTAATGCTGCAACAGCCATTGCTACTGCTAAAAAGGTCTTTCCAGTACCAGCTGGACCTATCCCAAAGACAATATCATTATTTTTAACAGCTTGAAAATAATCACTTTGGCCTACATTCTTCACTCGAATAGGTCTGCCGTTATAATCTCGTGTTATTTCTTTTTCATACATACGTATAAATTGATCTAATTTATCATTTTTTGATAAACGAATGGCGTTGATAATATCCATTGGTTGAATGGCTATCTTTTTTTCGCTTAATTGTTCGAGCTGAGAAAGTATTTCCCCCATTTCCAGCACAGCTTCTTCAGTCCCATTAATAATCAGCTGTTTTCCTCTTGTATTAAGCGTAACGTCCAATTCATCTTCAAAAATTGGTAAATTACTGTTTTGTGCTCCAAATACTGACATAGCTAGCTCATCACTTGACATTGTGCGGATGGATTGTGTCAATTCTTTGGTCAAAGATTCATGCACCCTTTCTAGTTTTAATTTATTATAAGTTGATTTTATCATATATGCCTATCTTACGCTATGCTTGTATGTTATCTTGCATGAAATTGAAACATTATCTAATCTTTTTTTATGTTCATTCTACACAGACGTTTAAAAAGAGTGAAATCTTTTCATTTCACTCTTTTTATCTTTTATTATTCAATTTAATGATTAGATAACTCTTCTTTAACCATTTGATTAATTTTACTGCCGTCTGCAGCTCCTGCTACTTTAGGCATGATATTGGTCATTACTTTCCCCATATCTTTCATTGACTCAGCTCCAACTTCATCAATTGTTTCTTTAACAATTGAGCGAACTTCATCATCAGAAAGTTGTTCTGGTAAATATTGGTCAACAACTTCTAATTCTTTTTCAAGATTCTTAACGAGATCGTCTCGTCCTGCCTTCGCAAATTCTTCGTAAGAATCCATTCTTTGTTTCTTTTCACGCGATAAAATGGTTATTTCTTCATCAGGAGTTAATTCACGACCTTTAGCAATTTCTTCATTTTGAAATGCTGCTTTAATCATTCGAATCGTTGTTAAACGATCCTTTTCTTTTGCTTTCATTGCAGCTTTCATATCTTGATTTAATTGATCTGATACACTCATATATCTCACCCTTTATCTTTTATGTAAAGAAAGCCCAACAATCGAAAATCGATTCGCTGGGCTGTCAAAATTATTAACGTCTTTTATTTCTTTTATCTCTCTTACGAGCTTCCTCTGATTTTTTCTTGCGTTTAACACTTGGTTTCTCATAGTACTCTCTTTTTCGTGCTTCTCTTAAAGTACCAGTTTTAGAAACGGAACGTTTGAATCGACGAAGAGCATCATCTAGAGATTCACCATCTCTTATGTTTGTTTTAGTCAACGTCCTTACCTCCCCTCATCAATTCAGGGGATGACAGTCTTTGTTTCATATTCACAATTCGTCTTCCCTTAATCCAGATCGCTTATTTCAGCAATTGGAATTTTATGTTTTCTGTAAGTCATTAAACTTAACAGTCTATAATATATTATAAACAAAAATGAATTTTAGGTCAATTAATAAAAGTGTTTATTTTAAAATTATTATTTCCTAATAGTAAAGTTAAGTCACCGTTTTCTTTTTTAAACAATCTTCACATATACCAAATAATTCAAAACGATGTGAGGTAACCTCTGCCTCCCCAATCTCCCCTTTAAAATGATCTAAGGGACACATGGTTAATTTTAAAGAGCGACCACACTTTGTACAAATAAAATGATGATGGTGCTCATCAAAGTAACAATTGGCTCGGAAAAATTTTTCTCCATTAAACTCTGTTTCTTCTAATATATTTAGAGTGGAAAAAGAGTGGAGATTTCGATAGATAGTATCGGGACTTATACTAGGATAACTATCTGCTAGTTCTGCTTTTACTTCCTTAGCGGATAAGTAACGATTTGATTGGTACATGACTTCAATTATTTGGACTCTGCGTTCTGTTATTTTTAAATCACTTTGTTTGAGTATGTCTAGAGCTTCTTTTAATAACGGCATCTTTCATCACCCTTGTAATGCTATTTATCCTTCATATTCTATAGCCTAGTCACCGAGTTCAGTATACTCTATTCAAACATTTTTTAAAAGTAACTTATTTATTTTATAGCTTTTTTTCTTACCCCTTTTACTATATAATGAACGCTACATTGTAAGAACTTATTTTACTAAGAAAGGATTTACCTATGTCGAATGAGCCAAAATTAATTGCTTATGTTGTTTCTGATTCTATTGGTCAATCTGCTGTAAGTATTGCTAGAGCGGCATTGAACAAATTTTCCGAATTAGAATATGTAATAAAAGATTATACGTTCATTACAGAATTTGCTGAAATTGATAAAATAGTAAATGAACTAAAAAGTGAAAAAGACATTACTATTATTTTCCATACTTTTGCAAACCAAAACATGTCGGAATATTTAGAAAAATCAGCTAAGGGAGTTTGTAATGATTATTATGATATCCTAACGCCAATCGTTAACCGTGTTGGAGAAGTTACTGGTTTAAAATCAAATACTGCAGAGTCAGATTTCCAAGCTCCTTTGGATAAAGAATATTTTGACCGTATTACAGCTTTAGAGTTTGCAGTAGCCCATGATGATGGAAAGGAACCTAAAGGATTTTTAGAAGCTGATATTGTTATATTAGGTATTTCAAGGACTTCAAAAACACCACTAAGCATTTATTTAGCAAATAACACAAATTATAAAGTAGCCAATCTTCCTTTAATGCCTGAGTCAGAACTACCAGAAGAAATTTGGGAGGTAAATCCTAGTCGTATCATTGGCTTAACCAATGATGTAGAGGTTTTAAGTGAGATACGAAAAGAAAGAATGATCGCTTATGGATTAGATCCTGAAACGATTTATTCGGATAAGATACGTATAAAAGAAGAGATTAATTATGCGGATGAATTGTACAATAAATTAAACTGTAAAATTATTAATGTCGCAAATAAATCCATTGAGGAAACAGCCGGTACTATTGTTAATCACTTAAATGAAGAAGGCTTATACCATATCATTAAGAAACCAGAAAACAGAGAATAGTACCTTTATTTAAAAACAACAAAAAATAGTGTGGATAGAGTAAAAATTAATACTCGACCACACTATTTTTATTTTCTAATCTTCTATTTTTTTCTTATTTCTTTTAATACGGCCTTCCCAATTATCATAACCGTCTTTAAGTACGAATAAATCTTCAAATCCATGTTTTCTTAGTTCAATAGCGGCTCTATAGGCGGCATAAGTCCCAGCTTCGTATAAATAAATTGGTTGGTCTTTACGTAGCTCAACATGTCGCTGTTTAATTTCAAAAAAGGGAATATTACGAGCACCTAGTATATGCCCAGCATCAAAGTCGTCTTTTTCTCGCACATCGACCAATTGTTTTTTACGTAAATCTTTTTTGAACTCTTCACTTTCCAAAGCAACTGCTGAATTTTTTCTTCGAAAGTATTGAATCAGTTCCCAAATTCCCCATCCAATTAAAATAGCCCATAAAACTAATGTAAATGTATTCATATTACTAATAAAATTTTTAATTCCGTTTAACAAGATCATTATTCCTTTCTACATCTGCAAGATTAATTGTTTGTGATTTATATTATCTCATATTCAATTTCATTCAAGACTAAAGAAGCTGCTCCGATTACACCCGCATCATTGCCTAATTCAGCAATTTTCACTTTTGTTATCTCACGAATCGTTGGGAAAGAAAATTCACTCACAACAGTTCGCACCTTCTCAGCTAAGAATTCTCCCGCTTTTGAAACACCGCCACCTAAAACAATAGTAGATGGATTCAGTAAGTTAGCAACATTGGCTAAAGCAAAGCCTAAATAATAAGCAAAACGATCAACAATCATTTCTGCTAAATCATCGCCGTCCTTAGCCAAATCAAAGATCGTTTTAGCATCTATATCTTGTCCATCATCAATTAAAAACTTTAATTGAGAATCTCCAGCATATTCTTCAGACAAGTCTCGCGCCAAATGAACCACTCCGGTAGCTGAAGCATATTGTTCTAGACATCCTTTTTTACCGCAAGTACATAGATAGCCCTCTGGTTCAACGGTCACATGTCCAATTTCTCCAGCAGCATCTATTGCGCCATGCAATAATTTACCGTCAGAAATTAATCCTCCACCAACACCAGTACCTAAAGTAACGAAAACAACATCCGGTTCATTATTTCCAGCACCTATCCATTGTTCTCCTAGAGCAGCAACGTTTGCATCATTATCAATAAAAAAAGGAATTCCCGTACCCTTTTCAATTTGTTCACGAACCAGCTGCAAAGTTTTCCAATTTAGATTGTATGCACCAATGACGGTCCCATCTATTCGATTCACTGTCCCTGGTGAGCCCATTCCAATCCCTATAAAATCTTCAGCTGTTAATTGAAAACGATCGAGTTGATGGTTAATTGATTGAATCAAATTCGGGATAATCTTTGTACCTTCCTCAGAAATATCTGTTTCAATACTCCACTTTGTTTGGATTTCTCCTTTTTGATTTAAAATCGCACACTTTGCCGTCGTACCACCTAAATCAATCCCAATAACCTTTTTATCTAACATTGAAATTCTCCTACCTTTAGTATATTTACAATAAAATATTTAAATGAATTTATTGATGTAAAATTATTTAAATCCAGAAGAGGTTGTTTTTATATAACCTATTACTATAAGTATAATTAAACAAAGCAAGTAAGCAAGCCCAAATTTTATTCGTTTTTTTGTCGGGTTATTTATTGCATTTTTTGAAGATAAAGTGTACATCATTAAGTACCCTCCAAGCATTCCTCCTAAATGACCTGCATAATCAATGGAATGACTGAAAAAACCCGTGATAAGATTAATAACAATTAAAGCTAGATAATCTCTTGACAACCTTTGAATTTTTGTATGATACGGATATAATTTACCTAAAACAATCGTTGTCGCAAACATTCCAAAAATGGCTGTACTGGCACCTGCTGAGATTGAATTATTAAAAGCAAAACTAGCCGCATTCCCAAGCAACCCACTTAATAGATATAAAACAAAGAAACGAAAATGGCCAATGATTATTTCTAATTCAATTCCTAAAAAGTAAATGACTAATCCATTAAATAATAAATGAGAAAAACCAATATGTAAAAAAATAGGAGTAATTAATCGCCACCATTCACCGTAAACAATAAATTCATTAATTTTTGCTCCAAAAATCATTAAGGTCCATGGATTCTCACTCCCTCCGTTGAAGGTCATGAGTAAATACATTAAAATGGTCACTGCTAAAAAACCATAAGTCACAAATGGTTTCCTCTTTATTCTGTAAATTCTTTCATTTAAATTTGTTTTCATGAATAAACCCTTTCATTGTACAGTGAAATCTTTTATAATTATAACATAATTTACTTTGTGAATATGAACTTTTATTAAAAAAGACTAGAATAATTAACGGAGTCGTGGTATTCTATTATTCGCAAACTATTTACTCATTTTGTAAATAATTTATTTTCTGATTTGGAGGGAAAGACATGCGCGTAAATATTACATTAGAATGTACTGAATGTGGAGAACAAAATTACATTACTACAAAAAATAGACAAACGAATGATGAACGTTTAGAAATGAAAAAATATTGCCCACGTGAACGTAAAATGACTTTACATCGTGAAACTAAAAAATAAATCATCAAGATATGAAATAGTAGCTTCTAACAAGTTCTTAGGAACAAAGTTAGAAGCTTATTTATTTTATATAGCTAATTACCGCTCCATAAAAATCAAAAAGATGGGAAGAATCACTCCCATCTTTTTGATTTTTTATTCTTCTTCTAATGGATCTCCTGCATCTTCTGGGATTTCATCCGTTGTGGGTTCATCATTTTTATAATCTCCTACCTCAAAGTAAGCATCAAATATTTTCCTTGAAGTATCCACATTAACCGTTCCGGTATTTTGATTCGGCAAGTAGGGAACAACTACCGCTATAGCAATTTCTGGGTCATCATAAGGGGCATAACCTACATAAGTAATATTGGTTACACTCTCCCCTTGTCTTGATTTGTTCTCTCCCCAATAAGAAGCCTGCGCAGTTCCAGTTTTTCCAGCAGAAACATAAGGCGCACTGTTAAATATACCTGGAGCGAAGCCGTAATTTCCATTTACTACTTGGTACATTCCTTGCTGAACGCGCTCCATCAGGTTAGGAGAGATATCAATGGTGTTCATAATTTTAGGTTCTATCTCTTTGACTAGAGAACCGACCTCTCCAGTGTCTTGATTGGTCTCTCTGATTTCAGATACTAATTTCGGAGCAAACCTTGTCCCTCCATTTGCGATAGTGGCTGAATATTGAGCCAACTGTAAAGGAGTATACGTATCATATTGACCAAAAGCTAAAAACATCGCTTGGCCTGCATTATCAGGAGTGCTTTTTTGTCCAGTTGCTTCACTAGGTAAATCTATTCCTGTTTCACTGCCTAAACCAAATTGACTATAATATCTTCGCATCTTGTCTACTGTATCTACATAGTCAATCGGGACTCCCTGATCTTGTTGATAATTCCAATATCCGCCCATACGTAAAGCAATTTGAGCCATGTATATGTTTGATGAATATTGAAGAGCCGTTATATCATTAACCGAAACAGATCCCGATCGATTAAAGACAGATGAAATATTATTCGAACCTTTCATTCGCATCGGTGTATCAACAATTGTATTATTATCTAATGTTAATGCTCCATCCATATAACCCATCAAAACGGTCGCTGACTTAACAGATGATCCCATATTAAATGCATTTGAAATAACACCTAATGAATCATCTTTAACTTTTCCATTGACAATTTTTTTTCCACTCAAAGCTAATATGTCCCCATTTTTAGGATTCATAGCCACTGCATAAACACTTTCATTTAAACCTCGTCTTTTAGAAAGAACATCCAATAAAATATCATCGACTCGATCTTGAAAATCCATATCAATCGTTAAAATTAAATTATTTCCCTTACTTCCAGAAAAAATCTCTTCTTGGGTGATAATATCGCCCGAGTGATCTGTTTCTGTCTTTGAGGTGGATTTACTTCCGCGTAAAACTGTTTCATATTGAGCTTCCAGAAGACTCTGACCAATTCGATCATTTCGAGAGTACCCTTTCGCTAAATAACTATTTAACTGCTGTCTAGGAATTCCTTGACTTTCAGAAGAAACAGATCCTAAAATACTTCGTAAAGTATCTTCTTGAGGATAAATACGATCCCAATCCGTCCCTGTAGTTATTCCAGGAAGCAAAGGTATATTTTCACTTACACGAGCAATTTCATCTTGAGTAACCTCGTTATTTTTAATGTTAACCGTACTTAGAGCGTATGCTGAATTCATTTTAGTAAAAATCGCTATTGCTTTTAACTCATGGTCTGAATAATCCATAATCTCTGCTTCATTAATTAGTTCTAGTTGATCTGCATAAGAAAAATCACTTTCACTAATGTTATTTTCTGTTGTATGTTTTTCAATGCGTTCTTTCATCATTTCGTCATTTGTAGCGAAAAAATAATCTTTTAAATCTCGTTCACTCAAATCACTATCATCATCTTGAAAAGGTGAAGTATGTGGTAAATCAATTAAATGCGCTAGATTACCCGCCACTTGTGCCATATTTTCAGTCTTTGTATTAGATCCTCTAGTATACATAATCGTATTTTTGGCTTCATTAGCGACTAAAGGTCTTAATCTTGAATCAAAGATTTCACCACGAGGTACGTTTCCACGAACGGTTGTACTTTCTGTTCGTTCTACCTCGGCTTTAAATTCTTCTCCTTGTATAATTTGTAAATACCCTAAACGAGTAATCAAAGTTACAAATAATAAGAAAATAATAAAAAATAATAAATTTAATCGAAAAGGAATATGTGATTTATTGCGATCTTTCCGATTCTTTTTTTTGTTTTCCATTCGTTATACCTCTTTAATCTCATCAATTTCTTACAGTCTATATGCTATATGGTAGTTTAACAAATTAGGCGGGAGTTTGCATTAGAAATTATAAAAAAGGTTTAACCACTGAAACAAAGAACCAATGGCTAAACCTTTTATTTTTCATTCTTTTATTTTTCTTTAAAAATTATTTGGCTTCTTGATATCTTTTAGCTACTTCATCCCAATTAACGATATTCCAAACGGCCTTTACATAGTCAGGACGTACATTTTGGTAGTTTAGGTAATAAGCATGTTCCCAAACGTCTATTCCAAAAATTGGTGTTTGACCCTGCATGAGAGGTGAATCTTGGTTTGGTGTACTTGTAACTTTCAAGTCTCCATTATCGACTACCAGCCAGCCCCATCCTGATCCAAATTGACCAGTTGCTGCCGCTGCAAGTTCTGATTTAAAATCGTCAAAACTTCCAAAAGATTCATTAATTGCATCCGCTAATTCACCAGTTGGTTCTCCACCACCATTTGGTGATAATACTTCCCAAAATAACGAATGATTCACATGTCCTCCACCATTATTTCGAACCGTCGTGCGAATATCTTCAGGAACTTCATCTAATTTAGTCACAAGTTCTTCGATTGATAATTTTTGTAAATCATCGTGACCTTCCAAAGCTTTATTCGTATTTTCTACATAGGTATTATGATGTTTGTCGTGATGAAGTTTCATCGTCTCTTCATCAATATATGGTTCCAAGGCATCATACGCGTACGGTAAATCTGGCAATTTGTAAGTCATGTAAAAAACTCCTCCTTGATTATTATCTATTATTGACTCTTAATTGCAGTGTAGCACATATAAATTTACAGGTAAAATAATTAGCACTAATTCGTAATATTTCTGTTTTCTTCCTAAAAAGTTCCTCTGCACTTATTATAAAGATGTACTTCTTCTATTGACCACTTTTTTCAAAGGAAGAGCGACGAGTGGTAAAATAATAATACTTGCAATGATTTCAATGATACCATTGGTCGCAACGACTGTTCCTAGTGCTCCTAATAATAAAGATTCTGAGATACCTAAGGCATCTGCATAGGCTTTACTAGCAAACAAATATATTCCACCCAATACAAAAAATGTATTCGCAAAAGTTCCTATCCCAGCAGTTATTGCGTAAGAAATTTTATCAGATATTCTTTCACTAAAAAAATTAAAGGTAACAGCACTGATCCAACCGACAATTAAACGAGGAATAACTGAAATTAGAGGATTTAAAAACACAATATTAAAAGGGGTCGGTTGCATGTATGCTCGAAGCATACTTAACAGTCCCCAAGCTAATCCAATAATGCTGCCTGTTTTCGTTCCAAATAAAACTGCTGCTAAAATAACTGTAATATGAACAATCGTGACATCAATGGGACCTAAAGGAATATAACCAAGCATTGGAATAAAGGTTTGTGCAATTAAAATAGCTAAAAGCATACTAAGAATGGTTAGTTGAAATACATCTGTTTTTTTATTCATCTTGTTCTCCTATTAATTCATTCTCTTTATTTTTATGTATTAAATTTTGGTTAAATATATAACAAATTCATGAATTCGTCAAAATATATTTCTTTTGACTTCATTTACTTTTTGTCTTCCTTTCGCTAAACTAAGTAAGCAATCTTTTACAGAAGGAGAAAGTTATGTTTAATTATATAAAAACTGTTTTTACCAAGCCAAAAGAAATATACACGGCTAGAAATATGAAAAATTCTCATTACTTTTCACTTATCTTCATTATTGGTTTAATCTTAACATTTTTTTCTATCTTTGAGATGTTTCCTATAGCGAACCAAGTTTCTGATGACTATGAAGAAATTAATACATCTATCCCCGATTTTAAACTAGAGGATGGTCAACTAGAAAGTGATACAGGAAGTTATATTTATCAAACAAATAGTATCATGTTCTATTTTGATAGTGAAGATCGAATAACGGTCGATACGATTGAGTCAAACATCCCCACTCAAGCAGCCCCCATTTCTATCGGACTTTTAAAAGATGAAATCTATTTGAATGCTGCGAATACGGGTTATTCCTTTTCTTATAACGATTTCAAAGATTTGAATGCTGGCAACCTTATGGAAGCATTAGATAGTATGGGGAACTTTACTATTGGGATGTATGTACTTCTTATCATTATATTACTTGTTGTTAACTTATTCATCTATATCACTCAGCTTCTACCAATTTCTTTATTTGCAAATTTAATTTCTGTTTTCCGAAAAACGCGTTTGTCTTTCCTTCAGAATGCAAAAATTGCTTTGCTTGCATCGATGGGACCTTTTATTTTAATGGCTATATTCAACGCTCTTCAAATTCAAGTGGCTTATCAATATGAGATCACTCTTTTTACTTCTTTAATCTTATTCTATATAAGTATTACTGAAATGAAAAAACGCCTCGGCAAACAAAAAAAGTCAGATTAAATTATTTTAAAAAAGAGACGGAACCTTCTATTTAGGATTCACGTCTCTTTTTGTTGTAAGCAATCTTTAGAGTTGAACCTATCACTCTAATAAATAGCTATTTTTTTCTTTTGTTTTGTTTCCTTTTTTGTCGACTCTTTTGTTTATTCAGTTCTTTTCTTTTTGAGCGTATTTTTCTGCGATAGCCGGGTTTAACTTTCTTCTTAGACTTTTTGGCTAATCCTGCAATCTCAGCATCATACTCAAGTGGTTTTGCGGGTCTTTTCCGTTCTGTTCTTTTTTCAGGAGCATCAACGATTTCATTATTTTTTATAGTTTTTTCTTCAAAAGAAATTCCCATATTTTCTATAATTTGGATTTCGTCTTCTTCTCCAGGTGAATATAAAGTAATGGCAATCCCAGGTAATTTATTTCTTCCTGTTCGTCCAACTCGATGAACAAAATAGGATAAATCTTGTGGAACTTCAGCATTGATCACATGAGAAACCCCTTCGATATCAATCCCTCTTGCTGCTAAGTCTGTAGCCACAATAAACTGATAATCTAAATTATGAATTTCACGCATGACTCTTCTACGTTCTCTTGAATCTAATCCTCCATGCAAAATCCCGACATTCAGTCCTCGATCAATCAGTTGATTAGCTAACTTTTCAACATTTTCTTTTGTATTCGCAAAAATTAAAACCAAATATGGATTACCTATAGTCAACAAATTGTAAATGACTTCTGTTCGTTCTTTGCTTTTGGTTGAAATCAACCAATTATCAATTAAATCTGAAATAACTTCTTTATTTTCTATTTCTATTCTAATTGGTTGGTTCATATATTTTTGTAAAAATGGCTGTAGCTTTTGCGGTATAGTTGCTGAAAATACAAGAAGCTGACTATTTGACTGCAAGGTGGATGCAATCTTGTCTACTTCTTCAATAAAACCCAAGTCAAGCGTCATATCGGCTTCATCTACTACCATGGCGTAGGCTGAATTGGTTCTTAATTCATTAGATTGAATCAAATCAAACAGTCGACCTGGAGTTCCAATAACGACATCAGGTTGGCTATTTTGCAAGCTTTCAATTTGTCTATTTTTATCGGTTCCCCCAATAAAGCGTGAAACTTCAATGTCCCAAGGCGCGTTTTTAGTCAGCTGGATGGTTGCTTGATAGAGTTGTTCGGCTAACTCTCGACTCGGGGCAGTAATAACCACTTGGACATTATTTGCATTTTGACCCAGTTGATTAAGTAAAGGTAACAAAAATGCATGTGTTTTTCCTGATCCTGTTTTAGATTGTGCAATAATATCTCTATTGGATTGAATGTTTGTAATTACTTCTGTTTGGATTTCTGTCGGCTCTTTAAAATTTAGTTCAGAAATTGCCTCTAATAAATAGGGTTCTAAGTTAAATTGTTTAAAATTATTTTTCATTGCTTATTCCTCTCCTAACTAGGTTCTTTAACATTCTACCAAAGTCAAACATCTAGTGCTAGTTTTATATTTAGAAATGAATGCTTCATGAAATTTGCTTCACGTTTAAATACAAAGTAAAATAGAATTAAGTACGTTAGAAAAGGTGATTAAAAAATGGCACAAAATAAAAAAGCTTTGTTTATTATTTTTGGTGGAACAGGCGATTTAGCTTATCGAAAATTATACCCTGCTCTATATAAACTGTATAAAAAGAATTATTTAAATGAAAATTTTGCAGTTATTGGAACGGCTCGTAGAGAATGGTCCGATCCTTATTACCAAGAAGTTGTTTATGATTCAATTCAAGAAATTAAAAAATCGGATGAAGATGCTAAAGAATTTGCAAGCCATTTTCGTTATCAATCACATAATGTAAATGATACCGAGAATTATATATCCTTATTGAAATTAGCAGACGAATTAGATGAAGAATACGATCTTGAAGGAAACCGTGTCTTCTATCTTTCGGTGTCCCCGAGTTTCTTTGGAACTGTCTCTTCTCATTTAAGAGCTGAGAACCTTATCACAGAGAATGGCTTTAATCGGTTAATTATTGAGAAACCATTCGGCTCAGACTTTGTAAACTCTGATGTATTAAACAATGATATCTTAGAATCCTTTAGTGAAGAACAGATTTACCGAATTGACCATTATTTAGGTAAAGAAATGATACAAATGCTGCTAGCTCTTCGCTTTGGAAACCCTCTATTCAAAAAAATATGGAATAAAGATTTTGTTTCAAACATTCAAGTTACTCTTGCTGAAGATATGGGTGTCGAAGAACGTGGTGCCTATTATGAACAAAGCGGTGCTTTGAGAGATATGGTTCAAAACCATGTGCTGCAGATAGTAAGCTTTTTATATATGGATGAACCAAAATCTAATGATTCAAATGCCATACGTAAAGTAAAAGTTGAAGCCTTAAGAGATTTAAAAATAATAAATAAAGATAATATTAATCACAATTTTGTACGTGGTCAGTACAGCTCTTCAAAAGATAATTTGGATATTTTAGACTATGTTTCTGAACACGAAGTTGACCCTGATTCAACTGTTGAAACTTTCGTTGCTGGAAAGATTGAATCTACCCATGAAAACTGGAAAGGTGTTCCTCTATATATTCGAACAGGGAAACGAATGAAAGCCAAAAAAACTCAAATAGATATTGTGTTTAAAAATGATGCAACAACCTTTTTCCCAGCACAAGAAGTTAAAGAGAACGTTTTGAGCATTCATATTGGCCCAGATGAAGGACTTTCTCTTCAGTTAAATAATAAAAAAATCGGTCATGCTTTTGAAATAGAACCTATTCATTTAACCTATCAACCATCTGCTGATGCTCCAGAGGATTATGAGCGATTAATATTAAGTGCTTTAACTGGAGATAAAACAAACTTCGTCCATTGGGATGAACTAGCAGAATCTTGGAAATATATAGATTCTATACGCGAAGCTTGGACTAATGCTGACAGCCCACTTTATTTGTATGAAGCAAACACAAATGGGCCTAAAGAGGCAAATGAATTACTAGAAAATGACAACAATTATTGGATTTGGAATTAACTAAATTTTTAATGCGATTGATTATTTAGGCAAAGATATGCACGAGCATTCTTTGCCTTTAATTTTTTATTTATAGAATGAAATTTGCCCAAAAGCCTTGGATTTGATATAATACCATAGCGAATTTATGCGTTATGAATACATAAATAAGATCGTAAATATTATGAGGAGGTATTGAGTTGGATTATAAAAAAATAATCGCTGAAGATTTATCCACTCAATTGAGTGATCATTTAACAATAGATAAAATTTACCACTTACTTGAAAAACCAAAAATTGAAGAACACGGTGATTTAGCTTTCCCTACTTTCCAATTAGCAAAAGTTTTTCGTAAAAATCCTGCAGAAATCGCAGCAGATCTTTCAAAAGAATTTTCTTCTGAAGTCGTTTCTTCTGTAAAAGCTGTAGGACCTTATTTAAACTTTTATTTAGATAAAGGAGAAGTCAGTGCGGAAGTGTTAGGAGAAATACTTTCGGCAAAAGAAAATTATGGAGCAAGTGATATTGGAAACGGGAAAAATATTCCTCTTGATATGTCATCCCCAAATATCGCAAAACCTATGTCAATGGGACATTTGCGCTCTACTGTTATCGGAAATGCTTTGGCTAATATCGTGGATAAACTGGGATACAATCCGATTAAAATTAATTATTTAGGAGATTGGGGGACACAATTTGGTCGTCTAATTACCGCTTATAAACTTTGGGGTGAAGAAGAAAAAGTTCGCACTAACCCTATTGCTGAATTGAATGAATTATATGTTCGTTTCCACGAAGAACTGGAAGAAGAGCCAGAATTAGAAAGTGTTGGTCGTGAATGGTTCAGAAAACTCGAAGCTGGGGATGAAGAAGCCGTACAGCTATGGCGCTGGTTCCGTGAAGAATCTTTAAATGAATTTAACACCATTTATGAACGGTTAGGTATTACTTTTGACTCTATGAACGGCGAAGCTTTTTTCAATGATAAAATGGATGAAGTAGTCGATATTTTAACAGAGAAAGAGTTGCTCATTGAAGACCAAGGGGCTCAAGTAGTACGTCTGGACGAATATGATTTACAACCTGCATTAATCAAAAAACAAGATGGAGCGACTTTATATATTACTCGTGATATTGCAGCCGCTTTATATCGTAAAAGAACGTATGATTTCGATCAAGCCTTATATGTTGTAGGACAAGATCAAATTTATCACTTTAACCAATTAAAAGCTGTTTTAAATAAAATGGGTTATCAATGGGAAGAAGACATCCATCATATTATTTTTGGATTAATTTCAATAGATGGGGCTAAAATGTCTACTCGCCGAGGTAAGGTTGTTTTATTAGAAGATGTCCTAAATGAAGCGGTAGAACGTGCTCTTCTACTAATTAATGAAAAGAACCCTACCCTTTCTAATAAGGAAGAAGTAGCCGAACAAGTTGGTGTTGGAGCAGTTTTATTCCATGACTTGCAACATGATCGCCGAAATGATTTTAATTTCAATCTAGATGAAATTGTACAATTTGAAGGCGAAACAGGACCCTATGTTCAATACACTCGTGCTCGTGCTTTAAGTATTTTGAAAAAAGCTAATGTAGATGCAAATGACTTTATTAAAGATCAAAATTATTCATTAACCGACCAGTACAGTTGGCCAATTATTAAACTTATTCAGTCATTTAGCGATAACCTAGCAAGAGCCCATCAAGAATTTGAACCTTCTATTATCGCAAAGCATGCTTTACATGTTGCTCAAGCATTTAACCGATTTTATGCAAACATCCGTGTTTTAGATGATCATCCAGAAAAAGATAGTCGTTTAGCACTTGTATACTCTGTGGCATTAATGCTGGAAGAGGATTTACGAATCTTAGGTGTCCAAGCACCTGATGAAATGTAAGCTTATTACTAAATTTAATATTTAAGACAAAAATAGCTGGCTTTTTCTTTACTATTCATGTAAAAGAAGGCCAGCTGTTTGAATTTTTAAGTTTAAAACCTCTTCTATCCTTAAATATATTAAACATATAAATAAATGCTAAAATACATAAAGATAGCTCCGGTAGCTACGAATAAATGCCAGATAACATGCATCCAATCCAAATGCTTCATCTTATAAAAGATAGTTCCTATTGAATATGAAAGCCCTCCAAGGAACAGCAAGATGATTCCATTCATTTGAAGCGATTGATATAAAGGATAAATTAAAAAGACACCCATCCATCCCATAATTAAGTATAAGTAAGTACTCAATTTAGGGAAACGATTCGTCCAAACAACTTCAAAGATGACACCTGCCAATGCTGCTATCCAAACAATAGCTAAAAAGATATAGCCAACTGCTCCACCTACTGTGACCATTAGATAAGGCGTATATGTTCCCGCAATTAATAAATATATCGATGCATGATCAATCTTTTGGAAGAGTTCTTTATAATTTGAAAAACTAAAACTGTGATACAAAGTTGAAGCTAAAAATAACATAATTAAACTTGTTCCATAAATACTATATGCTATAACTTCAGAAATAACAACTTGGGGATTAGATAAAGCTTTATCTAACAAAAAAATCATAGAAACGACACCGAGTAAAGCTACAATTCCATGTGTGATCGCATTAAATATTTCTACAAGCAATTCATTTTTGGTAATTGATTTTGTCATTTATATATTTCCTCCTCTTTAATATTCTTTCTTACGGTCTTAATCCAATTTATCTTTATCATAGTGTTTCGTTAAATCCATATGTTGAAAATTTTGCTGACGTAAGGCTTCGTATACAATAATAGAAACCGTATTTGATAAATTTAAAGAACGAATATGTGTATCATCCATAGGAATCCTTATACAGTTTTCTTCATTTTCTCTCATGAATTTTTCTGGCAAACCTGTCGTTTCTTTTCCAAAAATAAAATAGTGATCTTCCTCAGTGTCTGAATAATCAACATCGGTATACGTTTGATGTGCAAACTTAGTCACTAAATGAAGATGTCCACCTTTTGCATATTCTAAAAAGGATTTTAAACTTTTATGGGAAGTCACTTTTAATTCATTCCAGTAATCTAACCCCGCTCGTTTAAGCATTTTATCTTCCAAACTAAATCCTAAGGGAAAAATCAAATGTAAATGAGCGTCCGTCCCTGCACAGGTTCTTACAATATTCCCAGTATTTGGTGGAATTTGTGGTTTATATAATACGATATGGTTCATGTACAATGTCTTCTTTCTATACTTACTTTTTAATAATCATTAAAAATAGTTTATTCTATATTTTCTTCTAGCCGCTTTATTGCTTGAGTAAATTCATCAATAGTTTCAGAGTCCTCTTCTATAGTTAAAGCTTCTTGCAGAAAAGAAATGATTTCTTTGTTTGGATTTTTCACCATTATTTTAGAAATAGCCCAAGCAGCAGTTCCACGAATCATGGGGCGTGGATCATCTTCTATTAATTTTAAAAGAGTTGGTATAGAACGACGATCCCGATAGTTGGCTAATGCAATGATTGCATTTCTTTGTAAAGGTTTCTTTCCCCTCCAAGATCCAGCCATCTGTCCAAATTGCTCTCTGAATTTTTTATTTGAAATAGTGAGCATGGGCTCCAATCTGGGATGAACCCTTTCATAATCAGGTTCCATTTCTTCGTGCAAATGAAAATCAATCCCTTGGTTGTATGGACAAACTATTTGACATATATCACAACCATAGATTACATGACGCATCGATTTTCGATAATTTTCTGGCATATAACTTTTTGTTTGAGTTTGATAAGATAAGCATTTTTTGGCATTCATTTCACCATTTCCAAGCAATGCTTGTGTAGGGCAACCATTTATACACCGCCAGCAATCTCCACAATTATAACCTACTGGTGGATCTGGTTCAAAAGGAATGTTTGTAATAATTTCTCCTAAATAAACATACGAACCAAACTCTTTAGTAATTAATAAACCATTTCTACCGATAAATCCTATTCCTGCTCGAGACGCAACAGCTACATCAATTAATTCCCCCGTATCCACCATCGATTTAAATTCAGCTTCTTCGCCCAATACATTTTTCATGTAATCAACCAATTGGTCGATATGCTCTTGTAAGACAAAGTGATAATCTCTACCCCGAGATGCTCGGGCAAATTCTCCTCTTCGCTCTCCTCGAACTCGTTTAGGCTGATTTTTTATTTTTGAAGGATAGGCCAGAGCGATGGAAATAATAGTTTCGGGCTGGTCAAATATTAATTCGGGGTAAATTCTTTCTTTAAGAATTTTATGCTCAAATCCAGATTGATGTCCTTTTTTATGTTGTTTTTTAAGAGATTCTTCTAATTCATAAAACGGTTCAGCATGAGTAAAGCCGATTTTATCTATACCAATATCATAAGCTTTTTCACGAATTAATTCTTTTAATGCCACATTCACCACTTTACCCCCCCTTATTCTTTAATTAGTATAACAAAAAAGAAATAATATTTGTACGTTTTAAAAGTTAAGATACTACTACAGTATAAATGAGTGTCAATGGTTTGGCTCTCCCCATCAACACTCATTAATAATTCAGAAAAATTTATTTGTTATTCGTATTTATATTTAATTTGATCGTCTCTTTTATATTTTACAAAGCTATTTGTTAATTTATTAAAATGTTGAAGTTCCTTGTCGTATTCAAAAATCGTGGTCATAATACTTAATAAGTCATTTCCTTTCGAAAAATCATACTCCATGGCTTCTTCAGTAGATGCTTCTAAATAAAAAGCTTCCATAAAAGATTTACGTAAATCATTTCTATATTTCATGAAGTTTACATTATCGGGTAGGACACGACCGTTCCATTTTAATAAAATTTGCTCATGGGCAGTCATTAAAGTCTCCATACGCTCGCGTATCAGTGTTCGTAATTCCTTTGGTAAGTGATTAATGGTATTTTCAGATTCATGCATGATAAAAGCTACCTTATAAAGAATCTGATTCACCTTAATCGATTGCCTACATACAACTAAAAATCGGAGCAATGAATAATATTTTGAACTGATAAATCGTTTATAGATAGGATCCATCATATATTTATAATATTTATTCAAAGTATGAAGATCTTTTTTTAGTTGTTTTAAATCTTCTGACATTATTGGAAATTGAGCGTTTTTTCTCAGCATCGATCGAACATATTTTGTAGAATTATCCGTTAGACTTACGGTTAATTGATAAAATTTCACATCGTATTTTGGTGGAAGCACAAAAGTATTTACAAAAAAAGCAATTAATACGCCGACTAATGTTGCAGAAACTCGCTGGATCGCTGTTAACAAAATATTACTTCCGGGATATAACATTACATTAATTGTCGTTAATGTTGAAAGGCCAATCATACTACCTAAATTCAATTGATTTAAAATAGCAATTAATACAGCAGAAGCCGCTGCAATCAATAAGTTACTATCACCTATATAATTGGAGACTAAAAAAGCAATGACTCCTCCAATTATGTTAGATATTATCCGACTTCCTATTTTATCAAATGTTTCTTGAACAGAAGGCATCATTGAAAATATAACCGCAGCAGTCGCTAAGCCTACACCATCTTCTAACCCAATATATTTAGGGATTATCATTGCAAGTAGGATTGCAAGGCTTGTTTTAAACGTTCTAGCCCCAATCTTCAAATTAATCATTCTCTCTTTCAATTTTCTAAAATAAAAGCATTTATTCTGCAACTAGTATAAATGATTTCCGTTAGATAATCTATTGATTTACTGTATCTTGTCAAGTCCATAATCTTGTGTAAAATAGTAGACAATGTGATTAACGCTGGTTGTTCAATAATCTAACAAAGTAATGAGCCTTGATAATGAGCTTCGGTCTGCTAGTCTTGTGACAGGCTGGCCTGATCGGCCGCACAGACAAAAAGGCAGACCGAAGGAGGCTCGTTGTCAAGGCCTCATGGGATTAATCTTCCAATGAAATATATTTTCTATTAGACCCTACCCATTCCTCATGTTTATCCATTAAAACAGCACCAATCAAACGATTGGCAGAGTCTTGGTTAGGAAAAATACGAATGATATTTTCACGGCGTCGCACTTCCTCGTTTAGTCTTTCCAGTACGTTTGTACT